>NZ_CAIPNF010000315.1 GCF_903866365.1 uncultured Thiocystis sp. | reverse complement strand
GCCCGCAATTTCCTGGCGGGAGTCCATTTGGCTGCGGTCAGCATCCTGCTCACATGATGGAAAGGCTCTGGATCTCAGTGCTAATCCCACACAACATGAATTGATGACACGCCCTAGGACTTACGCATTGACAGAAGATCGAAATTGTGGACCGACGTGCTCCATGTCCGGCATGAACATTCGAATAAAAGAAGCAACGACATCGTTAAATAAGTCGCGTTGCAAAGCATAGGCATTACGAAGGATGTCGGTTGCACACAGTCGCTGCAATTGCGCATCGCCGAAAATCGCGGCAAAGAGATGATTGTGAATCGCCGCGCCTTAACATACCTGAAAGTGCTCCAGATGGCAAACTTGCTTGAGCGTCCGGCGATATTGCTCAATTTACCAATGTTGCGCTACCGAGTTTAGATCATGGGCAAAGCAATTGGCGATCAACGCTCGGAGCGTCTCTTCATGACTTTCGATCTCCGTGACCAGGGCGAACTGGGCGCGTGCCTTGTGCAGATTCTGACCCGGTTCATCGATCCGAAAATAATGATCGCCTTCCAAATGGTCGGTCAGGAAGCGCAGACCCAGTTCAAAGGGCATAAGACGGATCGCGTCATAGAGCAAATCGATATCGGGTTGGGGTAGAAAGCCTCTGGTTTCACTGGCGTAACCGGCGAGGATGCCCGCGCAGATCGTCGTATCGAACCGCACCTCGGCGGAATTCCGCGTGCCATCGCCGTCGCGGTTGCAGCAGGAGCGCAGACAGTCGCCCAGATCATGCTGGATCAGGCCGGGCTGAACGGTGTCGAGATCGATCAATGCCAGCGCATGCACGCCGTCGCGCGCGAACAGGATGTTATCAAGCTTAGGGTCGCCGTGCGTGACTCTGAGCGGGATCTCCCCGGCCTTGAGCGATGTCTCCAATACATCCGCCAGCCACATACGCTCAATGACAAAATCGAGACAGTCGCGAATCGCCTGTCCACCTTGCCCCTGGCCCTGTTCGGCGACAGACAAAAAGCGCTTCAGATACTTCGGGGTGGCATGGAAACCCGGCAGGGTTAGTGCAAGGCGCTCGATGGGCAGCGACGCAACTAGACGATGGAAACGCCCGAGCAGGGCGCCTACCTCGCACGCTTGAGTGTCATTCTCGATGCGCGTCAGGGTCACGGCATCCGAAATGAATTCCATTAATCGCCAGATGGCGCCATCCGCGTCGCGGAGAAAATCACCCCCCTCGCGGGTCGCGATTAAGGACGGCAGGCGCAGATCCGTGCCGGTCAGTTCAGCCAGATGTACACCGAGTACGCGCAGGTTATCCATGATCCGCTCGGGGGCGGGAAAGACCGCTCCGTTGATGCGTTGGAGCACGTAACGCTGGCCTCCCGCATCCAGACAAAAGGTGTCGTTGATTAGCCCTCGGCCCAACGGTTCGATGGCGCCGAGCGGATGGGCGATGGCGAACCGGGCGGCGATATCGCGAAGGTTGGGTGGGCAGGAGGTGGCGAGTGACTGGTGCATGCCGCTAAGCTACTTGCGAAAAGGACTGTTATGCAAGTAAATCATATTGAGTGGCTCCCACTTGGGATCGCAGCTGAATGGCGCGGAGCGGGGTTTACGAGACAGGGCGAGCGCGCTTAAATCCTCAGCCAAATCAATATTGTTCGGCATACGTATTGGCTCTCCCGGATTTAAAGTGCAAAATCAAATTCATTCAAAACAAAGATTTATGATCTTTTTTGCCGGACACGCTGCCCTCAAAATCAGGCTGGGCACCAGCATTGCAAGTCATTGATTAATATGAAACCGCTAGGCGAAT
>NZ_CAIPNF010000314.1 GCF_903866365.1 uncultured Thiocystis sp. | reverse complement strand
ATCACTATATTGCCGGCTCCGGCTCCGGGAAGCGGCGATTCAAGGAGGAGATGCTCGAACTGAAGGCGACGATCGGCCTGGAACTCAAAACACTCAATCGTCTGAAGAACAGCGATCTGGGAAAAACCTGGCCACCCGGTCTGTCGGTGAAGGATGCGCTGGACTACGGCCGCGAAGGGATCCGTCTCGATGACGTGAAATGCTTTAAGGAGCAGGGCCTCGCGCCTGCGGAGGCTCGAAAATCGGTGCTCCAGGAACAAGAAAATAGTAAAAAATTGATTCAGGATGACAAACAGCTAATTGAAAAAAAGCCGACTGATCAACAATCGATTCAGAAGGAACAGAACCGTGAGGTTATTCAAGGAATCAAGGACGCCTTCAAGAAGAAGGAGAGCGCAGAGTCGTTTGAGAAACAGATTCATCAAGTACTCGATGAGGGTAAGCGCTTGCGCACCGAGTTGCGCCTGCAGGACAAGCTGACCGAGAACGACGATGGGAAGATTCAGAAGCTGATGGTTCAGGCGGAATTCGCGACCAAGGCCTACGTGGATCTCTTCATTCGTCACGACGCTTTACCGAAGGATATGCAGGAGCTCAGTCACGCGGCGCTCGAAAATCAGCTTGGACAACTGCCGATGGCCAATCTGCCGTCGAAGGATATGGATCCGGCTACGCAGTTACTGGATCTGATCCATGAAAATACCTCGCTCGTGCATCTGAAATACCAGGATTTTGACAAACGGTTTGCGATGCCGGAATACGCCACCAAGACCTTTGGCCATCAGGAAGGTCATGATTATCCGAAAATGAAGATGGATCTGGAGTCGAACCAGAAGATGGCCAAGACATTTTCGACGAAGCTGCTGACTGATCTTATCTCCCCGACGCGGGCAAAGAGTGTTGAAACACTGGTTGGCCATGTCGAGGGGCTGCTGTGCAATCGTCCAGATTTGCGAATTGCATTGAGTCTGCTCAATGATTCAGATCGAAAAGACATCCTGAGTCAGACCATCAACCGTCTTACCCTGCTGGACAAGAGTCAGAAAGAGGAGTCGCTCTCGACAATACTAAAACTGACAGAAAAGCATTTACCAAATAATAATAACCTGACTGTAGGCGATGAGATTGGCGATGGGGGATCCGGCATCGTATATTCTGGATTATTTAATGGGAATCCGGTTGTTATCAAAGCATCGAAAGTGGGTATGTGTGATGATGGAATTAATTATTCTGATAAGATCATTGAAGCACTGCGTCAGGCGGAATTACGTGACAGCCCTTATACGCCAAAGATCCTGGGTTTCAAGGCCGAAGGAACGCGCATTCAAACCATTATCGACAAGGTGGACGGCGGTGATTACAAAAAACTAATAAAAAATTTCAACAATTTAAAGGATCGAGCAACCGTTGGCGTTCATTGTATTTCGGGCGTGGTCAAGGGACTGGAGTTCCTGCATCAGCGCCAGTTGGTGCACTGCGATCTCAAGCCAGAAAATGTCATGTTCGATTCTAAAATGCTGGAACCGCGCCTGATTGATTTCGGCATCTGCGCCAAGCAAGGAGAAACGTCTCGCTTAGGTACGGCAAAGACTTGGGCGCCGGAAGTTAGTTCTCAGGGAAAACCCGAACCGGCCAGCGACATCTATTCGCTGGGATGTACTCTGTATGAGCTAATTACAGGGAAACCCGCTCGTGAGCCAATTGATGGTATGAAAGAGCAAACTGATTTTAGCTCAAAGGCATGGCAGACAACGCCGCTGAAGGAATGCCGGGTATTCATCGAGGCCTGCATGCGGGAGGATCCGAAGCAACGCCCGATGACCGGGCAGATCCTCCAGGCCCTGCGCGGCGATCCGGTCAGCCCCGCGTCGCCTGAGGAGCACGGACTCAAAAAGGGTGAACTGGGCGTCCTGGATCTGTTCAAGCCGGAAAAAGGTTACTCCCTACAAGCTAAGGAACTGCTGGCCAGTAAGGTCAAGTGAACGCCTGACCGGCGGCCAGGATGCCCGTCGGAGACGAGCCTGACCAGATCGACATCGGGTCGATGGCTCCTCCCGCACTCCATGAAGATCAACCAAACCTAACTGAGGCTTTGATCGCTGATGAACGATCCACTGAATCATTTTCTGAAACATTTTGGCGAATCAATCGGTCTTGGCGCGTTGGAATTCGACGCTACGGGTGCGCTGGGGCTCGCGGTCGATGGGCAGGCGCTCGGATTGCAGCGGGATGACGAACGTGGCCGTCTGCTGCTCTACACTGACCTCGGCCCGCTGCCTGCGGGGACACCCGATGCCTCGCGCGAAATGCTGGCGATCCGTCTGTTGCAGGCGAGCCTGTTCGGGAATCTCGCCGCGAGTGGTACCTTGGCGCTGGCCCCCGACAGCCAGGATCCGGAGCAGCCATTGCGTGTCGTCCTGTGGAGGGCCATGGAGATCGCCGCGCTGGATCTGGGCGGTCTGGAGCGCGGAATCAAGCAGATGGTGGATGCCGCCGAGGATTGGCGCGAGGCCCTTCTGGAATGGTCGGAACAGGGCCGCCAGGCAGTCGATTCCGATTCTGGTGCATCCGGCGTCCATCCAACCATGGCGATATGGGGATAATTCGCATCGGTCGGCTTCAGAGCAGGATGCGATCCAGCGGCTGCACCGTGATTTCCTGCGTCAGTTCCTGATAGGACAACACCGGCACCTCATAGAGTTCCATCTCGATCAGCTTGCGCACATAGCGCCGGATGTCCATCGACACCACGATCACCGGACGCGCGCGTCCGGGCCGCAGTTCACCGATGGCCTGCTTGCAGCGGGCCACGAATTTCTGCGCCACCGCTGGATCGAGCGCCATATAGCTTCCCGCCGAGGTCTGACGGATCGAGCCGCGAATGCTTTCCTCGACATCGGGCGCGAGCAGATAGGCCGGCAAGATGTTCTGACCGCTGCTGTACTTGTAGCTGATATAGCGCTTGAGCGTACCGCGAATGTATTCGCATAGCAGCACCGAATCCTTCTCTTTCTGACCCCATTCGACCAGCGCCTCCAAGATGGTGCGCAAATTGCGGATCGAGATTTCCTCGGAGACCAGGCGCTGGAAGATCTCGGTGATCTTCTGGATCGGCAGCACCCGCTGCACTTCCTTCACCAGTTCACCAAAGCTCCCCTCCATTTGACCGAGCAGATAGCGGGTCTCCTGGATACCGATGAAGTCAGGCGCGTATTTCTTGAGGATGAAAGAAAGATGGAAGGTCAACAGACGCGGCAGGTCGAGCGTGGCGATGCCGGCCTTGTTGAGCAACCCGCGATGCCGCTCCTCGACCCACAGCGTCTCGACACCGGGAAGGAAACGATCACCGCCCTCGCTCTGGATACCGAGCATCTCCAGATGCCGGGCTTCCTCGCGGCAGAAGATCCAACCAGGCCGCAGGCGGCCCTGGGCCATGGGGGTCTCCTGGATCAGGATCTGATAGGCGCCATTGGTCAGGTTGGCGTTGTAGCGCAGATGGATGCCGGGGAACGGCACTCCGAGATCCAGATAGAGCGCACGCCGGACCTGGATCAGCGCCTCGTTCAATGCGTTGGCATGCAGCACCGGCTCCAGCGCGGCATCGACATCGATCAGCAGGGGCACCGTGAGGGAAAATTCGTCCTCGACCGTGCCGGGGCGACGCTTGGGCGTGGTCTTGGTCGGTTGGCCGGCCGGGGCCATTGCCGGTATGGATCCGCCGCTGGCCGCCGCCGCTGCCTCATTCTGACTGACGCGAATCAGCGTCCAGCTTAAGCCGATCAGGATCAGCCCGAGCGGGATGAACACCTGATAGGGGAAGCCGGGGATGATCGCGAAGAGGAATATGAAACTGCCGGCGATCAGGAGTGCCTTGGGTTGGGCGAGTACCTGCCCCCCGATATCGCTGCCGAGATTGGTCGATTCGTCGGTGGACACGCGGGTGACGATGATCCCGGCGGTGATTGAGATCAGCAGCGCCGGGATCTGCGACACCAGGCCGTCACCGATCGAGAGGATGGAATAGAGCTCAACCGCCTCGCCCGCGCTCATGCCTTTTTGCAGCACACCGATCGCGATACCGCCAATGAGATTAACAACGGTCACGATGAGTCCGGCGATAGCATCGCCCTTGACGAACTTCATGGCACCGTCCATGGAGCCGAAGAGCTGGCTTTCCTTCTCGACCAGGCCGCGCCGTCGGCGTGCCTCCTCTATGTCGATGAGTCCGGCGCGCATATCGCCGTCGATGCTCATCTGCTTGCCGGGCATGGCGTCGAGCGAGAAACGCGCGCTCACCTCGGCGACACGTTCCGAGCCCTTGGTGATGACGGTGAACTGCACGATGGTGATGATTAGAAACAGAATCATACCAACGGCAAAGTTGCCGCCAACGACGAATTCGCCGAAGGCAAAGATAATCTCGCCGGCATCCGCATCGAGCAGGATCAGACGGGTGGAGCTGATGTTGAGCGCCAGGCGAAAGAGCGTGGTGATCAGCAGCACCGCCGGAAAGACCGAAAAAGCCAACGGCGAGGGAATATAGACCGCCACCATCAGCAGGATCATGCCAGTGGTCATGTTAACGGCGATCAGCGCGTCGATGACCAGGGTCGGCAGCGGGACGATGAGCATGAACAGGATCATCACCACCGAGACGGCCAGCAGCACGTCGCTGCGGCGGGTGACCAGTCCGACAAGGCGTTGAGCTTGAACCAGCATTCAGGGCGCGTCCGAACGCCATTGCAGATAGCGATTCAGGCTGTCCTGGGCCTCGGCAGCGCGCCCGAGCGCACGCAGCGCCTGGGCGCGCAGTAACAGAATGGGCGCGTTGTCGGGGTTGGCGGTTTCCAGGCGCAGCAGGGTGTCGGCGGCGTTCAATGCGTCCTCCGGCACCTGGGCGCGCAAGCTGGCGTAGCTGAGCGCGCGCCACACGCCAGCGTCCTCGGGCGCGAGGCGTGCCAGCGCGCGCAGCAGCACGCGCGCATCGGCGGGACGCTCCTGTTCCAGATAGACCTCGGCCAGCACCCGCAGAACCTGGGTGCGTTCTTGACTCCACATGGCTTTAAGCCCGCAGCAGCAGTGTGCGATAGTTGGCGAGCAGGTCGCGCAATTCCACTTCCCCGGCCAGCAGGGCGGCGGCGGCGGCTAGGTCGGGGTCATGCTCGCGGGTGGCGAGGTCGTTCAGCATGACGGCACTGTCGCGCACCAACGCCTCGAAGTGTGCCGGGGCGAGCAGCGCGGGATCCTGCACTTCGGCCCGCGCGAACCGGCGCAGTTGCTGATCGAAGGTGCCGGGGCGAAAGAGCTCGCCGATCCAGTGGCGAATCGGCCCGCCGGTGAGCTGGGTCTCGCACTGGGCGGGCAGATTGGTGTCCGCGCCGTCGAGTCGGGCGATGGTTTCGAGTCCGAGGTCGAGTGAAAACCCGCCGATCTTGTAATCCATCGATAAACCTCCTGTTATCTCTACGAAGTTTACACCGCGCTGGCGGTCTGATCGTGCAGCCGTGTCAGGAGTTCGAGTGCCTGCTCAAGGGCCGGCAGCGTGACCTCGGACAGCGGCAGGCGCGCCAGGAAGACCAGGTGCGAGACGTCGCGTAATCCGACCTGGATCAGGAATGGCCAATCGTGCCGATGGTGACAGAGCCTGAGCGCTTGGGTGAGGCGCGCGCGCCCCCGCTCGCGCAGGTCGAGGTCGCGGCTGAGATACATCAGCAGCCCTTCCGGATGCTCCTCCAGATAGAGCGTACCGCGCCGGTCGAAGGCGAAGACCGCCACGCCCTGGCGCACGGACCAACTGAACTCGCTCAGACCCAGGCCATGCGCGAAGGCGTCGATCATGGATCCGATCATCGTTAATCATCCTCCTCGCGCTCGATGGCGCTGTCCATGGCCTGCTGGATGGCATCGAGCAGACGCGGACGCTGTTCGCTGTCGGCATATGCCTTGAGTGGGATTAAACGGGATAGTTCCTTGAATTCGCGAAGAAAATTGATCTCTGTGCTGAGTTCGCGTACACCGAGCTTGCCGGGTAATGGGGTGATCGACTCGGGGCGCAGCCAGGTCTGAACCTGGAACGCGAGCAACTCGCCGAGCAGATCGGTCGGCTGGAACTCCAGGCCCGGCGCGCGGTAACGGTCGACCAGCGTGGCGCAGTCCTCCAGCAAGCCGGTCAGCAGTTCCAGCCGATAGAGATCGTTGAGCAGGGTATTGAGCTTGGCGCGGTCGATCGAGGGGCCATCGGCCCCCAGGTCAGCGGCCAGCGCCTTGAGCAGATACTTGATGGCCTGCAACAGTTCGGAATCGCCATAACGGTCTTTCAGGGTCTTGAAGGTTGCGGCCAGATCGGACGCATCAAGCACGGCATCACGATAGGTCGCGCGCAGGGTTCGCAAGTCGCCAAGCTGAGTCTGACTGAACTCATCGGCGATCTCGGCGATGTTGAGCGTGGCACGAATCTCCGGTCCGTGCAGTTCCTCCAGCTCGCGCAGTGCCTGCTCGGCCCGAGCCACCTGGTCAGCGGGTACACCACCCTCCTCGCGCAGACGCGCGGCGAGCGCCAGCAACGCGGCATACTGATGGGCCGGTTCGGGCAGGTGCTCGCGAACCTGCTGGCGCAGTTCGAAGGACTCGGCATGGCGCATTCGCTGCAGGATCTGGAGCGTATGCTCCAGGACGTTTTTCTTCAGATCACCGAGCTTCCCCAGAACCTGCTGAACCGGGTTCAATCCGGTTTTCTGTCCCCGCTGATCACCATCGCGAACATGACGGCGCGCCAGCGATTTTTCGGCCTTTTCGCCGTGCTGGAAGGTCATCTCTTCGGCGGCATCCTGGAGCAGCGACTGCGGATCGGGCATGGACACCACGCGCTCGCCGCGGTATTGCCCCTCGGTCTGCCCGAGAACGCCGGAGCGATTGGCGACGTCGCCGAGACTGGTGTCGCCCAAGGATAGAGCATCGGAATGAATCGGGCTTGGCATCGCTGGTCTCGAAAAACATCTGCCTAGATTGAGGGTTGATGCATTATACTCCATGCGTGGCCATGGCGGGGTAGTCCGGCTGGGCCATCCATGGAGCACATCGAACGTGACTCAGATGCCTCGGGGCGCTGGCCTCGACTACATCACCGATCTGCTCGCCCGCTCGATCGAAGAGGCGCGTCTGCTGGAGGTGCGCGGGCGCGTCACTCAGATCACGGGGACCATCATCAAGGCCATGGTGCCCGGCGCACGCATCGGCGAACTCTGCCATCTGCGCAATCCGGGCGAGGAGTTCAACCTGGTCGCCGAGGTGGTGGGCTTCAGCGGCAAGGAGGCGTTGCTCACGCCCATGGGCGAGATCTATGGCATCTCCTCCAATACCGAGGTCATCCCGACCGGGCGCATGCAGATGGTGCCGGTGGGTCCGGGGCTGCTGGGCCGGGTGCTCAACGGTCTGGGCCATCCGCTGGACCAGGACACCCGCGGCCCGCTGGAAGTCGAGACCTATTATCCTGTGTACCAGGACGCACCCGATCCGCTCAAACGGCGCATCATCGATAAACCCTTGGCGCTCGGTCTGCGGGTGCTCGACGGACTTCTGACCTGCGGCGAGGGCCAGCGCCTGGGCATCTTCGCGGCGGCCGGCGGCGGCAAGAGTACCCTGCTGTCGATGCTGGTGCGCGGGGCCGACGTGGACGTGACCGTGCTGGCGCTGATCGGCGAGCGCGGGCGCGAGGTGCGCGAGTTCATCGAGCACGACCTAGGACCCGTGGGTTCGGCCAAATCGGTGATCGTGGTCGCGACCTCGGACCGGCCCTCGATGGAGCGCGCCAAGGCCGCCTATGTGGCGACAGCGATCGCGGAATACTTTCGCGACCAAGGGCGGCGGGTGCTGCTGCTGATGGACTCGGTGACGCGCTTCGCGCGCGCCCAGCGCGAGATCGGACTCGCCGCCGGCGAGCCACCGACCCGGCGCGGTTTTCCGCCCTCGGTGTTCGCCAACCTGCCTCGCCTGATGGAGCGCGTCGGTCAGTCCGACAAGGGCTTCATCACCGCGCTCTACACGGTGCTGGTGGAGGGCGACGACATGACCGAGCCGGTGGCCGACGAAACGCGCTCGATCCTCGACGGGCATATCATCCTGTCGCGCAAGCTGGCGGCGGCCAATCATTATCCGGCCATCGACGTGCTGGCCAGTGTCAGTCGCGTGATGGGCGCTATCGTGAAGCCTGAGCATCGCGCGGCGGCGAACCGGGTGCGCGAGCTGATGGCTAAATACGAGGAGGTCGAGCTGCTGGTCAAGATCGGTGAGTACAAGAAAGGCAGCGACCCCCTGGCCGACGAGGCGCTCGCGCGCATCGACGCCATCCGTGCCTTTCTGCGCCAGCGCGACGAGGAGCGGCCGGGCTTCGAGGAGACGGTCGCGACGCTGCGGCGGCTGGTTGGCTAACGGCGCCAGATGAGCGGCACCTATGGCGAACTTCTGCGCATCAAGCACTATCGCGAGCAGTTGGCCACGCAGGCTCTGCGGCGCGAGCAGCAGTGCTTCGATCAGCAGGCGCGGATCGTGCGGCAGGTACGCGATGAAGCTCAATCCTCTCACGCACACCGTCTGCACGAAGAGCAGCGCCGTTTCGAGGATATCCGCGACCGGCTGGTGTCGATCGAAACCATCGAGGACATGAACCGCCATGTGGCACGACTGCGCGAACAGGAGGCGCTCTTGAACCAGCGTGTGCTCGATGAGGAAAAACAGCTCCAGCGCGCGCGCCAGGCGCTGGATGCGGCGCGTGAACGTCAGGCGGCCAGTGTGCGCGAATGCGAAAAATTCGCGCAGTTTGTCGCCGTGCAACGGGCTATCGAGGAGGGTGAACAGATGCGGCGCGAGGAACAGGAATTGGAAGAGATCGCCAGCGCGGTGCATCAAATGCGTCGGGAGTGGACCTGATGGCCATCTCGACACGCAGTACGACATCTGGCGCCGGCGGATTGAAGGTCGATCAACCGACGTCGACAGAGACTCTGCTCCATTCGGCCTCGGCTTTTGATCAGTCGGCCCCGCGAAACAGCGCCGATCTCGATCAAGCCGCAAAGCTTTTCAGTGCTTTACTGCAAGCCAAGCCAGAACGAGAGGCTGATACCTCGATCTCAAGTCAGTCCACAGACACTGAGTCGAAACCATCCAGCCACGCCCTCCCCACGGGTGATCGCATCCTGCAAGGGCTTGGCCAGCAGAGCGCCACGGTCGAAAACACGCCGACGCCTGCAACGAGCACAACCCAGACCAGCGACCGGGCCGAGTACATCGAACGACTCGGTGAACGACTGGCGCAACGCATTCTGGTGTCTGATCGCAGTCAGACCGGCAACTCGGAGATTCGCATCCAATTGCGCGAATCTGCTCTGCAGGGCGGCGAGATCCGGCTACGCCATGAGCAGGGTCAGCTCGTGGTCAGCATCCAGGTTCCCAGCGCCGATCTCGCGCGTCAGCTGACCGGTCAGACCGATACATTGCAACAGACGCTTGCCAACCGGCTGGAGACCTCGGTTCGGATCGAGGTGCAGGTCGTCAGCGCGCGCGCGACCAGTAACGATGCCAGCCCCGGCGATGGACGCTCGCGCAACCGACGTGACCCCTGGAATCCTATGACCCCGAGCCATGATGAGGCTCGACGCGCGTGACGGAGCAAGCTCGGATACGTCCAGTCATACTTGAGCACTTGACACGCACCCAGGCACGGCTGGCGCGGTGTTTGGTTCAGTGGACGCCGCGATTGAGGCTGGATCTGCCCGAGGGGCCACTCGTGCTCGGTCTCGCGCTGGAGCCTGGAACCATGCTCAATGCCTCGCCCCCAGCACAGCTGATCGGCCAGGAACTGTCGATCCGGCTAAGTGGCGAAGCTGGGACACTGTGGCTGGAACTCGCTCCAGGAGTCTGGCGGCACTGGCTGTATCACTGGATCGGCGAACTGGCACTCGACCAACTTCCGCAGGCGTTGGGTGCAGCGGCCCGGCAAGCCGCGCTGGCGCCACTGCTCGATGCGCTGGAATCCCTGCTGTCGATCCGGCTCGAAGCGGCCGTCGCTCTAGCCGCGCCTGAAACGCTCCCGGTCGCCGAAAGCATCCTGAGGCTGTGGCCGCTGGATGTCGAGTCTGCCACGCCCATCGCGCGTCTCAGCCTGGATGCGGCGGCGAGTCTGCAACTGGCCGCGCGGTTGGAGCAGAAACAGCGACCTGCCATTGACTCCGATACCAATGCCGAGCGCTGGCCGGATCTGCCCATTACCCTGACTCCCTGGCTCGGCGCCACGCGCCTGCGAACACGCGAGTGTCGAGCACTCGAAATTGGCGACCTGTTGTTGCTACCGCGCCAGGTCGAGCCACAGGCCATCCCGCTGCTCTTGACGCATCGCCAGCGCACACTCGCGACCGCCCATCTCGCCGGTCAGTGTCTCATCATCGACTCCCTGGTATCCGCGACCATGTCCGAACACCCCATTCCAGACCCGGATAGCGACTCATCCCCCGCCGTCATCGACCCCGATGAACTGGAAATCGGCATCGATTTCGAGCTGGGCCGTCTGCAACTGCCGCTGCGTGAACTGCGCGCCATGCAGCCCGGTTATTGCTTCGAATTGAACGAACTCGACCGCCCACGCATCCGGCTGGTGGTCGGCGGTCGTCTGATCGGGCATGGCGAGCTGGTGATGATCGAGGCTCATCTCGGAGTACGCGTCACCGAACTCTTCGCTTCGCCACCCTCGGCATGACTGCCGCGCTCGATCCAACCCTGCTGATCCTGACCCTGATCGTCCTGGGTCTGGTGCCCTTTATTGCCGTGATCGCGACCTCCTTCGTCAAGATCGTGGTGGTGATGCTGCTGCTGCGCAACGCGCTCGGCATCCAGCAGATCCCACCGACCATGACCCTGCAGGGGCTGGCGATCATCCTGACGCTCTATATCATGGCCCCGATCGGGATTGCGGCCTTCGACAGTCTCTCTCAGCACGATCTTCCGCATCTCGCTACCGACGAGCTGGTGACGGCCCTGGGCGATGCCGCCGAGCCCTTTCGCGATTTTCTCGCGCGCCATGTCGCGCCGCGTCATCAGGCGTTCTTCCTGGAAACGGCGCACCGGCTGTGGCCGCCCGAGGTCACCGAAAATCTGGACGAACGGCATCTGCTGGTGCTGATCCCAGCCTTCACGCTCAGCGAGCTGACCACGGCCTTCGAGGTCGGCTTTCTGCTCTATCTGCCCTTCGTGACCATCGATCTGATTATCTCCAATATCCTGCTGGCGATGGGCATGATGATGGTCTCGCCCATGACCATCTCGCTGCCGTTCAAGCTGCTGCTGTTCGTGATGGTCGATGGCTGGACGCGGCTGATTCAGGGACTGGTGCTGAGCTACGCTTGAGAACCCAATGCGCAAGTTTCGTTGATGGGCATTGTGCAGCTCTGCCCATCCTGCGGATCCGAAGCGGGAGACATCCGATCATGCATGAAAGCCAGGTCGTCGAATTCGCTGCCAAGGCGCTACTTCTTGTGTTCTATCTGTCGCTGCCGCCGATCCTGGCTGCGTCCATCGTGGGCACCCTGGTCAGTCTGTTCCAGGCCCTGACCCAGATCCAGGAGCAGACGCTGTCGTTCGCCATCAAGTTGTTCGTGGTCATCGTCGTCATCTTCATGACCGCGCGCTGGCTCGGCGGCGAACTCTACAACTACACCATCAACATCCTCGACAGCATCGCGACCCTGACGGCGCGCTGATGGCCGGCTTCGACGATTGGCGCCATGTCCTGATCGCGCTGGTGTTCAGCCTGCCGCGTATCCTGACCACTTTTGCACTGCTTCCAGTGTTCACCCGACAGGTGCTGCCGGGCATGACACGCAATGGGGTGGCGGTCAGTCTGGCCCTGGTGATCCTGCCCCTGACGATGGCCGAGGCGCCGGGCACTCCGCCCGGCTGGCTGGAGGGGCTGGCGCTGGTTGGCAAGGAGGTCTTCATCGGCCTCATGATCGGATTCGGTGCCGCTATTCCGTTCTGGGTGGCCGACTCGACCGGATTCTTCATCGACAACCAGCGTGGCACCACCATGGCCAGCTCGATCGACCCCATGACCGGTGCGCAGACCTCGCCACTCGGTGTGCTCATGAACCAGGTGCTGGCGGTATTATTCTTCGTCGGCGGTGGCGTACTGGTGTTTCTCGGCGCGCTCTATGAGAGTTACCGGCTATGGCCGGTGTTTTCCTTTCATCCACGGCTGGACTCGGCCGCCATTCCCTGGCTGCTGAGTCTGCTCGATCATTTCATGGCCCTGACGGTGCTGCTGGCCGCGCCGGTGATCATCGCCATGTTTATGGCCGAGTTCGCGCTTGCGCTGATCAGCCGTTTTGCGCCGCAGATGAATGTGTTTTCGCTCGCGATGCCGATCAAGAGCGCCATCGGGATGCTGGTACTGGTGATCTACATGACCCTGTTGTTCGACTTCCTGCGCAACGAGCTGCTGGGTCTGGGTACTTTGTTCACGATCCTGGACGCGCTGTTGCGGTGAGCACCCGACCATGAGCGGCGAGAAGACCGAACAACCCACTGCCAAAAAGCTGCGCGACGCGCGCAAGAAGGGCCAGGTTTCATCAAGCAAGGACGTGGTTTCGGCGGCACTGGTGGTCCTGATGTTCGCCCTGCTGTGGAGCGCGTCCGGGTTCTATTCGGACAAGTTCCAGGAACTGCTCTTGCTGCCGGCGGTTTTCATCGGAGCGGATAAGCCCTTCTATCAGATGCTCGAACAGACCTTCGATGGTCTGATCGTGCTCTTTCTGCAAATGATCGCGCCGCCGCTGGTACTGGCGGTCGTGGTTGGGATTGCCGCTCATCTGGCGCAATTCGGTTTTCTGCTCGCCTTCGAGTCGCTGAAACCGGATCTCAACAAGCTCAATCCGGGCAAGGGGATCAAGAAGATCTTCTCGATCAAGAATCTGATCGAGTTGTTCAAGTCGATCCTCAAGATCGCGCTGCTGTCGATCCTCTTCTATCAGGTCATCCGCGACAATCTAGCCGACTTGCTCAAGCTGCCCCAGTGCGGGCTGGAATGCGTGTCACCGCTGCTGGGGGTCTTGATGCTGGACTTGATGATCTATGCCAGCTTCGGTTTCATCCTCATCGCGGCGGCGGACTTTGCCTTTCAGCGTTTTCAGTTCACCAAGGAGATGCGCATGTCCAAGCAGGAAGTCAAGCAGGAATACAAAGAGATGGAGGGCGACCCGCGCATCAAGGGCAAGCGCCGTCAATTGCATCAGGAACTGATGATGCAGAACACGGTGAGCGCGGTGAAACGCTCGACGGTGGTCGTGACTAACCCGACACGCATCGCCATCGCCTTGGAATACCGCGATGGTGAGATGCCCTTGCCGATCGTGCGCGCCAAGGGCGAGCACCTGATGGCGCAGCGCATCATTGAGATCGCTCGCGCCGAGGGGATTCCAGTCATGGAGAGTGTGCCGCTCGCGCGCGCGCTCCATGAGCAGTCGAACGTCGATCAATATATCCCTGTCGACCTCATCGAGGCCGTGGCCGAGGTACTGCGCTGGGTGGCGCAATGGGAGCGGGGAAAAAGAGTGTGAGCGGGATGAGGTTCCGCAGCGCCTGAAATATCGACGTCTCTCGGCGTGATGGAGGCGCTGACGGATCGCCGTCCTGGAAGCGGGTCTTGCCTGTGCCACGGCAGCGATCCGTCATGATCGAGCGTCAAGACGCCGCAGAAATCCTTGGACTGCCGCCAGAAACGCGGCGGGCGCCTCCTCCTGTGGAAGATGGCCGCAATCCGGGATGACCACCAAGCGCGCCCCCGGTAGTTCGCGCGCCAGACGCTGACTCTCTTCCAATTTGACCGCCCGATCCTGCTCTCCAGTGATGACGAGAGACGGAAGGTTCAGAGTGGGTAGGTGTAGCGACTTGCATTTGAAAACTGCCGGGCCTGCATTTGACGCGATTTTGGGCCAGAATTAATTGCAACTCACGACCCTTCAGGCCAGGATTATCTGCCACTGAGCCTGCATTTCACCGTCCAGGACTGCATTCCATCGT
>NZ_CAIPNF010000313.1 GCF_903866365.1 uncultured Thiocystis sp. | reverse complement strand
TGCAGATCGTCGATTTGCGAGGGGAGCAATGTCAGGACAGTCGGTTCGGTTTCGCAGGGCACGGGCATTCTCGATCATGTCAGTCTGTTGGAGGGATATGCGGCCTAAACGGGTAAACTGTTACTCGGAAATCACCTTATTCGCCTGTACTTTCTGTGTGCGGTATAGTCGCATGATAGACGCAGTATTGCTAACAGGGAGACCGACTCGAATGCCCGCTGTCAAGAAGACGACCGTGACGTTCCTCATCCTACCCGAGATCAAGGCCGCCCTGCGCGAGGCCGCCGAGCGCGAGCATCGCAGTCTGGCGAACATACTGGAGGTGATGATTCGGGATTGGTGCGGGCGCGAGGGGGTTGGACCGGTCGGTCGTCCGTCAGCGATGACCGAGCGGCGGTCGTCGAACGGTGTGACTCAAGCTTGCGAAACCCACCATGATCGGTCGACATCGGCATGATGGTCGCCAAGGGACGAACCTTGCCAGGAATTGGCGCCACTCAACGGCTCACCAGGAATGGATGATATGTCGACCGCTTCGCCAGCCCTGTCCGCACACCCCGAATTGACTGAGCGGCTGACCGCACGCGGACAAAGCCCGAGCCGGGCGGCGCACCTGCCCCTCTCCTTTCCCCCGTTGGCCCGGTTTCGCTTTCGCCTGGAGGCCGTCGAGGCCATCCGGCTGCCGGATTATGCCGGTTCCGCCTGGCGCGGCCTGCTCGGTCATGGCCTGCGGCGCACCGCCTGCGTGACCCGACAGCCGACCTGCACTGGCTGTCTGCTCGCCCAGCAGTGCGTCTATTCGACCTTGTTCGAGACCCCGGCCTCGCCCGCGCAGGCCCAGAGTGGCTATACCGCTCTGCCGCATCCCTTCGTGCTCGACCTCGACCCGACCGCGCCCCGCATACTGGCACCCGGCGATCCGTTCACGCTGACGATCCATCTGCTCGGCGCTGCCATCGCACAGGCACCCTATCTGATTCATGCCCTGGGCTTGGCCGGGCAACGCGGATTTGGCCGCGAGGGCGGGCGTTTCGGTCTGATCGGCGTGGACCGCGAGCAGACGCCCGGCGACGGTCACTGGACGCCGGTCTATACCGCCCGCGAAGGCGTCTATCAACCGTTGGACGCCGCGCCCTTGTGCCCCCCGCCGATCCCTGACCGCGTGCGCCTGCGCCTGATCACCCCCCTGCGCATCAAGCGCGACGGGCATTTTCTCGGCGCGCGCGAATTTACGGCGGGCGATCTGATCCACGCCCTCTATCGGCGCTTACGGTCGCTGGCTGACTGGCAGGGCGGCGATCCCGCCGCCTTCGACCCGCGGGGTGTGTCACGGGATCTGGCGGCGCTCCATCTGCACGCCGATTGGCTGCGCTGGCATGAGTGGACGCGCTATTCCTCGCGTCAGGACACCCTGATGCAGTTCGGCGGATTGATCGGCGAATTCGACCTCGCCGGCTCCGCCCTGGCCGACCTCTGGCCCGCACTCTGGTTGGGGCAGTGGACCCATGTTGGGAAGGACACGGCGTTTGGGCTGGGGGGGTATCGGATCCTCGCTGTGACGGGGAGCGACAAGGACCAGCGGGAACGCAAGCTTGCCAACACCGACGACGGGGGTTCCCGAGCGGACAATGCTACCCATGGAGACACGCATGAATCATGATGAACGTCTGGCCGCTTCCTGCCGCATGGCCTTGGGTGCGCTGCTGCACGATGTCGGGAAATTCGCCGAACGCGCGGGTATCGAGATCGATGCCGAGACGCTGGCGATCCATCTACAACTCTATGCCCGTCGTCAGGAGGCTGGGGGCAAGCAGTGGTATACGCACCGTCACGCCGCCTATACCGCGCTGGCGATCGACCGGCTCGAACCCTGGCTGCCGCGTCTTGTCGGCACCGAGATGACGCCCTTTGCCGCTTGGAAAGACGTTGACGCCGACGATTCCCTCATTAACGCCGCCGCGCGTCACCACACGCCCGAGACCTTCCTGCAATGGATCATCGCCACCGCCGACCGCGTGGCATCGGGCTTCGAGCGCGAGACCTTCGACCGATACAACGATGCCGACGAAACCACCAGCACCAAGCTCAACCACATCACTGCCCGTCAGTTGACCCTGTTCGAGCAGATCCGCCTAAACGACGAGGTGGCGAAACAGCCGCCGACGATGCGGTATCCGCTCCAGCCCCTGTCGCCGCTGACCCTGTTCCCGGTGCCGGCCACGGAGACCGAAACCCGCGACCAGACCAAGGCGCGGGCAGAGTATCGCGCCTTGTGGGATGCCTTCATCCAAGCACTCGCGGACATCCCCGCCGCGCACCGCGAGCGTCTCGATCTGTGGCTGGATCACTTCGAGACCCTGTGGCTGACTTTCACCCACGCGATTCCCTCGGCCACCGCCTTTGGGGCCAAACCCGAGGTCTCGCTCTACGACCACTCCAAGGCGGTCGCGGCGCTGGCGGTCGCACTCTGGCGCTATCACCAGGAGCGCGGCGATGACCCGACGACGGTGGCGACGGCGCAGCGCACCCGTGCCGACTGGGACGATGCCAAATTTCTGCTGATCCAGGGCGACCTGTTCGGAATTCAGGAGTTCATCTTTGCCAGCGGCGGCGAAACCCAGCGCCGGGCCGCGAAACTGCTGCGGGGTCGCTCCTTTTATGTCGGTCTACTGACCGAATGCGCCGCCATGCGGGTACTCGATGCCCTGGCGCTGCCGCCCACCAGCCAGATCATCAACGCTGCTGGAAAATTCCTGATCGTCGCGCCGCATACCGAGGCGACGCTGGAGGCTTTGACGAACGTGCGCACCGAACTCGACGCTTGGTGCCTGACGCACAGCTTTGGTCAATCCGGCGTTGGACTCGCCTGGCTGCCCGCCACCTGCAACGATTTTCTCAGCGACCGCGCGCAACCCAACGCGCATGGACGCTTCCGCGATCTGATGAAACGGCTGTTCGCCCAACTCGAACAGGCCAAGGCGCAGCGTTTCGGACTCTGCGCAACCGACGCCCCCTCGCCCGCCTTCGACGGTTTTCTCGACCAATTCGACAACACCCGTGGTGCCTGCCAAATCGACGGGCGTTCCCCCGCGGTCACGGCCATCGTCGAGGGCGGACGGACCATCCAGGTTGGGCGGTTGGCCAAAGATCAGATCGACCTTGGCAACTGGCTCACCTCCTACGAACGTTTGCTGGTCAGCCGCCAGGAAATCCTCAGCGGGAAGACCTTGGGCGTCGATCTGTTTGGCTATCGCATCGGTTTCACCGGCAGCGAAGACGATAGCGGGCGCTTTGGTCCCGAGGTTCGCAAGGGCAATCTGCTGCGCGCCTGGGATTTCAGCCTGCCCGATGCCGACGGCAGGCGCCCACTGTGGAACGGCTATGCCCGACGCGCCATCAATGCCTACATCCCGCGTTTCGCGGGCGATGAGGCGCAAGACGCCTGGTTACGCGAGAAGTATCAGGGCGGCGAGCCTGACGAGACGTTCGATCCCGCGCCGCGCGAACCCAAGACCTTCAACCATCTGGCGGGCGAGGATCTGGCCCTCGACGCTCACAACCGCTGGATCGGCATCCGGGCGCTCACCACGCTCAAGGGCGATGTGGACAATCTCGGCCTGATCTTTCAGCAGGGACTAGAGGCGCCGACCTTCGCCAAGATGGCCGCCTTGTCGCGCCAGATGAATGCCTTTTTCGCGCTCTATCTGCCCTGGCGGTGCCGGACTCGCTACCCCAACGCCTACACCGTTTTCGCCGGCGGCGACGATTTCTTTCTGCTCGGCCCCTGGCAGACGCAGATGGATCTGGCGCGCGACCTGCGGACTGAGTTTACTCGCTACGTCGCGGGCAATCCGGGCATCCATTTCTCGGCCGGTCTGTCGATGACCAAGCCCGGCCTGCCGGTGCGCCACCTCGCCGAACTCGGCGAACAGGCATTGGAAGCCGCCAAGACCTGTCGCCCCGAGAAAGACAGCGTCACCTGTTTCGGTCAGACCGTTCCCTGGACGACCTTCGATGCCCTGGATGTCGCGGGCGGCGAGTTGACCCGTTTGGCAGGAGAACTCGGACTGAGCACCGGCTATCTCTACGGTCTGCTGGAACTGATCGACAAGGCTGAGCGAATCCATGAACGCCCGGAAAATGCCATCTGGCACAGCCAGTTCGCCTATCGCACCGTGCGGCTGTTGGAATCCGCCGTCGGACTGCGTGGCAAGGACAAGGACGACGAACGCCGACGGCTGTTACAACAGTTGGCGCAGGTGATCGCGCAGCAGGGCATCGAACGCTTCGGCGGGGCGTACCGTATCCCGCTGTTCACCCATCTCTATCAGGCACGCGACTAAGAGGACCGACCCATGGCCGAAGGACGTTACAGCAATCCATCCCAACGCGACGCCCGCCGCCCCGGCGCGGATCGCCAGAACCCACGCGAGGCCTATGTCCCGGACATCATCCTTGACGGGATCCAGTTCGGGGGGGCGCTCGATCCGCAGTTGTTCAACGAGATTGCCAAGCGTTGCGCGGTCACCATTGGCGAGAACCAGAAGCGCAATAAGCCGAGCCAACTGCGCCGCTTCTACGACGAACTGGTGATGTGGGCCGAGAAGGCTAAGCAGCACCCCGAACGATTCGAGGAATACCGACCGTTCATCCTCATGCTTAACGCCAAGGCGGCCTACGCCGATGGGCGCGAGCTAGTACAGTGGCGCTCAAATGTTTGTAATGGCACTTAGACCATCAATGGTTTCCCTTGATACGTCCAACGGAACGGTTTGGCCATGGTGGCATTGAAGTAGGCGATGAAGGCCAGCAACTTGGCACGCAAGTCCTCCTT
>NZ_CAIPNF010000312.1 GCF_903866365.1 uncultured Thiocystis sp. | reverse complement strand
GGGTCAGGCATGAGCAAAGGCAAAAGGATATCGAGCGTTATTACAAGCTGACCGCGACGGGATAGTCAATGTGTTTGAATTAAAGTAACAAAGTAGAATTAAAGAGGTTAATTGGAATATTGACATTGATAATTTTTGGTTATTTCTTTTACCTATATACAGATTTTAGAAAAATACTGATACCAGAATCAGATAAAGAAAACCATAGTGCGGATGTTGCTTGGCAAACCGATGATTTAGCACGACAAGCTGCTTTAGATACTCAAATCCATGCCGAGGAGGAACGCCAAAGAAAAAATTCAATAGATGATGATCTTCGCCGCCAAAGTAAAGCGAAAAATCAAGAAACAGCTCAAATTAAAAACGGAGGTTTTATCTACGATTGCAATGAGGAGAAAAACAGCTTACGGGTTTTTGCATGTTATGAAAATGATGATTCAGCCATTAGCTTGCTGAAAAAAATGATTGCAATATCAAAAAACGATGGCGGTCTTCAACGATCTGGCGAATTGGAATTCATAAAAAGTAAAATTGAATCGTTGCCAAAAGCTTCCCTGGGAGACAAGAAGCTAGCAAGAAGCGAAAATGAAAAAGGTCTTGCGGCGTTTAGAGAAGAAAATCTTGAGCAAGCTAGGCAGCATTTTTTATTAGCGCATCAGTCAAATCTCGCCGACGTTGAAATTGCGGATAATTTGAGCTACGTTTATTTGAGGCTAAGTGATTTGGAATCATCTCTCAAAATGCTGGAAAAAGCATTGACGCTTTCTCCTGATCGTGCGTCAGCATGGGCTCAACTTGCTAACTACTATGCGAAAAAAAATATGCAGGAAGAGTCTGTTGCTTGTTATGCGATGACTTTCCGTTACTCAAGAAATCAAGATAAAACCCGCCTGTTTTTGATGCAACTAGCAAACGAATCACCTGACCCTGGTGTACGGAAAGCTGCACAGAAGACTTTGCAATTAAAGCTAATTCAAGAAAATCATGCGGAAGCTAATTCTAGCTATAGCTTGAATGACCAGCAAATGCCAGACTCGTTTCTTTCTCAGGACTTTCCGCAAGCGCAAGCCGAGCCAGGTGTAAAGGTTCCGCTTTACTTCGCCGCTGACTTGGCGCCAACGGAGAACATCCCTGCCGAAGCACCGCTCTGTTACAAATTCATGGTGGCCGGACCGGAAGCGCAGTTGCGGAAGCTGAAGGCTAAATATACGGATTTGTATGACGACAAAATTCTGAAAAATGAAGATGGCAGTAAGACACTGTCGGCAAAGCGCAAAGACGAGAGCGGGAAAATCATCTCTTACTTCTATTCCACCAGTCCCGCAATCTGCAATGATTACCAGAAACGCCGCCCGGATCTCGCGGTTACGTCAGTATCAACGCCGCCGCTGTCGACAATGGCCGAGAGCACGGCAACCGCCCTTCACCGGCGGCTGGGAGATCGCTACCTGGACCAAGGCGACGGTACCGCTACCGATACCATGACGGGCCTGATGTGGCAGCGATGCAGCGCGGGGCAGACCTGGAGCGGGGAAACCTGCGTGGGGGATGCCAGCATGATGCACTGGAATGAGGCGATGCCCAACGGACGGCAAAGGCGCTGGCCCACGTTCGCCGGTCATGCTGACTGGCGCATGCCGACGAAGGATGAGTTGCTGACCCTGGTGTATTGCTCCAGTGACTTGCCAAAGTCCTGGAACGATACTGGCCGTTCGTGCGAGGGCAATTACAAAAAACCGACAATCGATCAAACGGCTTTTCCCAATACGCGAAGGTCGAATGTCTGGTCTGGTTCTCCCTACGCCAACGATCCGACCGTCGCCTGGGGCGTGTATTTCGGCGGTGGCAACGCCTACGCCGGCGTCCAGTACGACGACTTCCACGTTCGTCTCGTGCGTCGCGGACAGTGATTTTGAACCTTTTGTGTTTGGCTCTCTGGCTCCCACACTCCAGCGTCGCGTGTGCGTCGTCGAGACGCGGGACGTCCGCCCGACACCCCCACGCCGGAACGTGGGAGCGAGCAGACGAAGGGCGCAGCCGTCACATCGGTTGAGCACCTGGCCGCGAGCTTTGAGCGGAAACCGCAGCGCGACACGCGCTCTGAACGGGGCGATCGACATGCGTCTGACGACTCTCGAACAAGCGACCATCCAGGACGCCGTGACCGCCATCGACCCGCAGGCCGAGGTGTATCTATTCGGATCGCGCGTTGACGATCAGGCACGAGGCGGCGATATCGATCTGCTCGTGCTGTCGGACCGGATCGATCTGATGGCCAAGCTCGATCTGCTCGCACGGCTGCACCAGACCCTGGGCGAGCAAAAAATCGACCTGATGATCGAACCGGACGCCTCCCGTCCGTTGGCGCGGATCGCGGTCAAGACCGGAGTCCGTTTATGAAACCAGAAAAGCTCCAATGGCTGCGCGAGGAAATCGCCAACCTGGAATTGGCCGCCATCCATTTACGCTTTTCGCTGGACCGCTCGCGGGAATTGATCGACCGCCCGTCCTGGTCGCTCGAAGAGCTGGAACGACTGGAATCCTTGACCAGCCGTTTTGCGCGCTTGGCCGATCTGCTGGTGCAGCGGGTGATGCGCCTGATTGATGACCTGGAGTTGATGTCTCAAGGCAGTCTGCTGGACCGCATCCAACGCGCGGAAAAACGCGGCTGGATGGAGGAGGCGGGTCAATTGGTACGCATCCGCGAATTGAGAAATCTGATTGCCCACGAATATGCCAGCGACAAGATGCCGGACCTCTATCGCGCGGTCGCCGCCCTGACGCCATCGCTGCTGGCGGCCATCCCCAAGGTCAAGGCGTCTGCCGATGACTTGCTCGACCGTTATGCGGATGCGGAGTAGGTGTTTTCCCTCCGCCTTTTTCGATTCGCCTTACTCCTGCTGTCGCTCCCGCTCTGGGCCGCTGCCGACTCGCTCACCGCACACATGAACGCCGCGACCGTGCGCGTCATCTGCCTGCCGGCCACGGGCGAACCCATGTCCGGTTCGGGTTTCGTGGTGGGCGGCGGATCGCATGTGGTGACCAACTGGCATGTGGTGTCCTGCACCGCCGAGTCCGGACGCGCGGCGGTGTTGCTCCATGCCGGCGAGGGCGAGATGGTCGCGGCGCGGGTGCGCGGGCAGGACGCCGCCAAGGATCTGGCGGTGCTGCGGCTGGAGCGACGGATCGCCCGTCCCGAGGTGCGCTTTGCGACGGCGGCGACCCTGCGTCAGCGCGATCCGGTGATCGCGGTCGGTTTTCCGGGCGATGCCGACGAACAGGGCGATCTCTCGGCCTTGAGCGAGTCGACCATGACCGAGGGCGTGATCGGGCGTCTGCTGCCGCCGCCCGCCGATCCGACCCAGGGCGCGCGACTGGTGCAGATCAGCGCGGCGATCAATCCGGGCAACTCGGGCGGCCCGCTGTTCGACGCGGCGGGGCGGGTGATCGGGATCAACACCATGAAGGCGCTGGCGGCGGTGCCGACCCTGAATGCGGAGGGCAGTGGCATCGTCATGCAGCGGGTGGTATCGGGCGAAGGGCTGGGGTGGGCGGTGGTGGCCGATGCCCTGCTGCCGATGCTGGACCGGTTGGGTCTGGCGTATCGCGTCAGCACCAGCCGACCGAACGCGCTGGCGCGGCTGTGGCAGCGCGAGCCGGGTTTGAGTCTTGCGCTGGGGTTGCTGCTGATCATCGTTCTGGGTCTGCTGGCGTTGCTCGCGAGCCGTCCCGGTCGGGTCAGGGTGCGCGAGCGACTGACGCGCCCGGTCATGTCGGCCCCCAGCGCGCCGCCGCGTCAGACCTCCCGACGTCCGGTGCTGCGCGGTCTTCGCGGCCCCTATGCCGGGACGTCGATCCCGCTCGATGGCGGAGCGGTCGCCATCGGGCGCGATCCCGCCTTGGTTCAATTGGTGCTGCCGCCCGAGCAGACGGCGATCAGTCAGCGGCATGCGCTGGTCGGCTACGATGTCGAGGGTGGTCGCTTCTTTCTGGAAGACTGCTGGTCGACCAACGGCGTCTATCTGATGACCGACCGCGCCGCTCCAACGGCACTGGCACTGGCGCCGGGTCAGCGACACCCGCTGCCCGCGGGCGCGCGGTTTTATCTCGCCACGCCGGAGGTGGCGTTTGCGGTGGAACTGCGCTGAGGGTTCACATTTGAACCAAAATGCGTTTCTCAATCTTGCTCTTGGCGCGTCCTTTTTTGATTGAGATTGTCATGCCGGTTTGCCTCATACTTTGAATGCGGGTGGGCTCTGCGCAAGGCGGCTAACGCCTGTCCTGATGGCCGTTACTCGGCGCTGGTGGCGCAAAGATGCAGAGGCAATCCGGCAGCCGACCGGAAATCTAACCTTGAGGACGTTCCTGATGTTCAAGCGTCGTTT
>NZ_CAIPNF010000311.1 GCF_903866365.1 uncultured Thiocystis sp. | reverse complement strand
TCGATGAGCAGGTGCAGCGCTTCTTCGTTCAGGCACTGCAACTCGATGAGTTCACCCTCCAATTGGAGGGCGCAGAGACTGATTCTATGGAGGTCTGAGACGATCGCCATGGCGAACTTCAACTCCGAAACGTGAGTTAAACGAGTGTCGCCCGATTTTCTGAATAATCCGGGTTAGAACATGGTGGTGAAACACGGCGTCTTCGGTCTGCGCAACGCTGGGGCTCGGTGGTAGGATGACGTTTTTGTGGCGATCCTCCAAAAAATCCAAGAGAATAGCACCCATGGCCTACGAAAAAATCCAGATTCCGGCAACCGGCGAGAAGATCCAGGTCAATGCCGACCTCTCGCTGAACGTCCCCAACCAGCCAATTATTCCTTATATCGAAGGTGACGGCATTGGCATCGACATCACGCCCGTGATGTGTTCAGTGGTCGATGCGGCGGTCGCGAAGGCGTATGGGGGCTTGCGCCAGATCCAATGGATGGAAATCTACGCCGGCGAGAAGTCGACCCTCACCTATGGCGAGGATGTCTGGCTGCCCGAGGAGACGCTCGCGGCGGTCAAGGATTTCGTCGTGTCGATCAAGGGGCCATTGACGACGCCAGTCGGTGGCGGCATCCGTTCGCTCAACGTCAGCCTGCGCCAGCAACTGGACCTCTATGTCTGTCTGCGCCCGGTGCGTTATTTCAGCGGCACGCCGAGTCCCTTGAAGGAGCCTCAGCACACCGACATGGTGATTTTCCGCGAGAATTCTGAAGACATCTATGCCGGCATCGAGTGGCAGGAAGGGACGCCCGAGGCCAAAAAGATCATCGATTTTCTGCGCAACGAGATGGGCGTGACCAAGATCCGCTTCCCCGACACCTCTGGGATCGGCATCAAGCCAGTCTCGCGCGAGGGTACGGAACGTCTGGTGCGTCGGGCGCTCCAATACGCCATCGATAATGATCGTCCGTCGCTGACCCTGGTGCACAAGGGCAACATCATGAAGTTCACCGAGGGGGCCTTCAAGCAGTGGGGCTACGATCTTGCCAAGTCCGAGTTTGGGGCGACCGAGATCGACGGCGGACCCTGGTGCCGCTTCAAGAATCCCAAAACCGGAACCGAGATTGTCGTCAAGGACGTGATCGCCGATGCCTTCCTGCAACAGATCCTGCTGCGTCCGAAGGATTATTCCGTGATCGCGACCCTGAACCTGAACGGCGACTATATCTCCGACGCGCTGGCGGCCCAGGTCGGTGGCATCGGCATGGCGCCCGGCGCGAATCTATCCGACTCGGTGGCGATGTTCGAGGCGACGCACGGTACCGCGCCCAAGTATGCCGGCAAGGATCAGGTTAATCCCAGCTCGCTCATTCTCTCGGCCGAGATGATGCTGCGTCACCTGGGCTGGGTCGAGGCGGCTGATCTGATCATCAAGGGCGTGGAGGGCGCGATCGCGGCCAAGACCGTGACCTATGATCTGGATCGACTCATGGATGGCGCGACCAAGCTGAGTTGCTCGGGCTTTGGGGAGGCGGTGATCGGCAAGATGTAGGTGGATTCTGGCGCGAAGCGATGGTCGCGAATCGGCGGGATGGCTTGTGCCAAGGCTAATGACCTTGACACAAGCCCGATCATGGTAAATTAATGGGGTGTTTTAAATGCAATTTAAAAACATCAACTGACATGATGGACATTGGCCGCGTGCAATCCCTTGGGCCCCTGACTCAACTCGAATTCGACCTTTTGTCCCTCTCGCAACGTCTTGTAGCCATCCATGTCGATTGACGAAAAGTGGACGAAAACATCCTCGTCGCGTCCTTCGGGTTGCACGAAACCGTAGCCTTTTGCGTTATTGAACCATTTGACGACACCGGTAATCATTGGCGCACTCCTCCAAGGGTTTTAGGTCTTGTTATTGATGGTGTTTATTGTTGTCTGGTACCGTACCTTGAATCCGGCGAGCGGCACCACAACTCAGTAGTATAGTGAGTTGATTTCGCTGGTCAAACTGGCTCTATGGCCAGGTCTATTTTCTGCTCTTTCACAACGGCTTGCACGTCGATCGTTCCTGTGAACACGCGGAGTCTCGTGAATCCGGGCGTTTGTCGCGCGAACCGATAACTGCATCGCGGACTGTAATTTTTTGACTAGAATTCGAGATCATGAGTGACGATATACCAGGGGATGAACGCGAATCCGGGCTGACCGTCCAAGAGGCCAGACCCAAATTACGGCGTCCGCCCTTGTTCAAAGTTCTGTTATTGAACGACGATTACACTCCAATGGAGTTCGTGGTGCTCGTTCTTGAGATATTCTTCGGGATGAACCAGGAAAAAGCGACCCAGGTCATGCTTCATGTGCATACCCGCGGTGTTGGCGTCTGTGGCGTCTTCACTAAGGATATCGCCGAGACCAAGGTCGCGCAGGTGAACGATTACGCGCGCAGCAATCAGCATCCGCTGATGTGTACTATGGAAGAGGCGTAGGCGCTGTTTGAAGACCGCAGTGCGGCACAGTGTTATGGTTTCCTAAACCCCCGCTTGGAACAGGCCGATGCTGAGCAAAGAACTCGAATTTACACTGAACCGGGCCTTCAAGGAGGCGCGCGCCAAACACCACGAATACATGACCGTGGAGCACATGCTGCTGTCGCTGCTCGATAATCCGACTGCGGCTAAGGTTCTGCGGGCATGCGGGTTGGACTCGGATCGGCTGCGTCGGGAAATTGCGGCCTTTATCGACGAGACCACGCCACTGATCCCCGCGAAGGAGGAGCGCGATACTCAGCCCACGCTTGGCTTTCAGCGGGTGCTTCAGCGTGCCGTGTTCCATGTTCAGTCCGCCGGCAAGAAAGAGGTGACGGGGGCAAATGTCCTGGTCGCGCTCTTCAGCGAACAGGACTCCCAGGCGGTGTATTTTCTCAATCAGCAGGATGTCACTAGGCTCGACGTCGTCAATTACATCTCGCACGGCATTTCCAAGGTGCCGGGCGAGAATCAGGAAGATGACGCGCCAGGCGAGCCGGACGAGGTGCGTGGCGAGGAAAAGGAAGGCTCCAGCCCGCTCGAAAGCTTTGCCTCCAACCTGAACGAGATGGCGCGTCAGGGGCGCATCGATCCGCTGATCGGTCGGGCCAATGAGGTGGAGCGCACCATTCAGATCCTGTGCCGGCGCCGCAAGAACAACCCCTTGTTCGTGGGCGAGGCCGGCGTGGGCAAGACCGCGATCGCCGAGGGTTTGGCCAAGATGATCGTCGACGGTCAGGTGCCCGAGGTGCTGAGCAACGCCGTGATCTATGCGCTGGATCTCGGCGGACTGGTCGCTGGTACCAAATATCGCGGCGACTTCGAGAAACGTTTGAAAGCGGTGCTGGCGCAACTCAAGCGCCAACCGCACGCCGTTCTCTTCATCGATGAAATCCACACCATCATCGGTGCGGGATCGGCCTCTGGCGGGGTCATGGACGCCTCGAATCTGATCAAGCCGGTGCTGGCCTCCGGCGATCTGCGTTGCATCGGCTCGACTACGTATCAGGAATATCGCGGGATTTTCGAGAAAGACCGGGCGCTGGCGCGGCGCTTCCAGAAGATCGACGTGGACGAACCCTCGATCGACGAGACGTTCGAGATCCTCAAGGGGCTCAAGTCCCGCTTCGAGGAACATCATCAGGTCACCTACACCAATCCGGCCCTGCGCGCCGCCGCCGAACTGTCCAGCCGCTATATCAACGATCGCCACCTGCCCGACAAGGCGATCGACGTGATCGACGAGGCCGGCGCTCATGTGCAACTAAAGAGTCCGGCCAAGCGCAAGAAACGGATCGACGTGGCGGATGTCGAGGCCATCGTCGCCAAGATGGCGCGCATCCCCTCCAAGCGCGTCTCGGTGTCCGATACCGAATCGCTGAAGAACCTGGATCGCGATCTCAAGATGGTGGTCTATGGTCAGGATCCCGCCATCGACGCACTGACCTCGGCAATCCGCATGAATCGCTCAGGGCTGGGCAACGAGGGCAAGCCCATCGGCTCCTTCCTCTTCACCGGACCCACCGGCGTTGGCAAGACCGAAGTCACACGCCAGTTGGCCCGCATTCTCGGGATGGAACTGCTGCGTTTCGATATGTCGGAGTATATGGAGCGGCACACCGTCTCGCGTCTGATCGGCGCGCCGCCCGGTTATGTCGGCTTCGATCAGGGCGGACTCCTGACCGAGCAGATCAACAAGCATCCGCATTCGGTGCTCTTGCTCGATGAGATCGAAAAGGCGCATCCGGATGTCTTCAACCTGCTGTTGCAGGTAATGGACCACGGCACACTCACCGATAACAACGGGCGCAAGGCGGACTTTCGCAGCGTGGTGCTCGTCATGACTACCAACGCTGGCGCTGAGGAAACCGCGCGCCGCTCCATTGGTTTCACCGAACAGGATCATTCGACCGACGGTCTGGAGGCACTTAAGCGCTACTTCTCGCCCGAATTCCGCAACCGACTCGACGCCGTCGTCCAGTTCGGCTCGCTAGGCGAGGAAACCATCCGCAGCGTGGTCGATAAGTTCGTTTTCGAACTGGAACAGCAACTGGAAGAGAAGAAGGTCAGCCTGAGCGTCGATGCCGAAGCCCGTCGCTGGATCGCCGAGAAGGGCTATGACCCCAAGATGGGCGCGCGTCCCATGGCCCGCGTGATCCAGAATCACATCAAGAAACCGCTCGCCAACGAATTGCTGTTCGGCGAACTGGTGGGCGGCGGTGCGGTCCGCGTCTGCGTGGAAAACAGCGAACTTGCCTTTGAGCTTAATGGAGAAAGGCGGAGGCTGTAAGTCTCGTTCAGCGCGCCGTCATGAATCCGATCCGGGTCACGTCCTGGGCTGAAATCCAGGATGTGCTCTTCGCCGATTCCTGGGTGCCGGAGATTGGCCGCTATCGCTCGCGCTATGCCTTCCGGGGTCTGTCCGACGCGAACTATCCGCTGGAGACCACCCTGATGCGTCTCGGCGGCGGCTACGCCCAACTGGAACGACACCTGCTACGCAATTTCCGCAAGGGGGGTAGTCGGTTAGTGCCTCCTGTCGCAAGATGTGGGGGTGAATCCTACTGACCAATCCATATACCCGACCTTGGTGGCAGGGCGCGACTACCCGCGCAGTTACCGTGAGTTTGTCGAAATGTTCCCAGACGACCC
>NZ_CAIPNF010000310.1 GCF_903866365.1 uncultured Thiocystis sp. | reverse complement strand
TCGCGTAGATCCTTGTATTTCATGATTTAAACCGCGCTCAGAATCGTCTTTGTCGTTACGAGTGATCGGCTGGGTTGAAAAGCTTGGCCGATCGCCGCCATGGATACGGTTTAGTCAACGATTTCAAAGGTTTTTGGGAAATCTGGAACCAGGCTGGAATGAATCAATGCGCCATGAGCGTCGAAAAACGTCATGTTTCCAGGTTCGTTGCACACCCAGAACTCAAGCGCGCCTGACTCGATGTAGAGCAGCCGCTTCTCTTGCATTTCGCCATCCGTGTTGCTTGCTGACGCGACTTCGATGCAGATCTCCGGTGCAATCGAACACTCGGTCTCATGTTGGATCAGCTTGAAACGTTGCCGCGACGCCCAGGCGACATCCGCGACCTTTGTTCCTTTCGATGTTTTGATGGCGCATTCGGCAAGAACCACTCCGTTGTCGGGCAACAGCCGGACGATTCGTCCCTGAAACGCGGAGTGATAGACCTTGACTGGCGACATCAGAATCTGTCCCCTTTCATTGAGTTCGATCTTGAAGGGCAGGTTCTGGAGGTTGGGGTGTTCGCAAACGTCTTGCCATTGCATCAGTAGACCCGAACCGGACGCGGCCGTCTCGTCGTTAAAAAATGGACAGGATTAACAGGATATTCAGGATGAAAGGTATAAAAGCCCCCGCGCGGATAGGCTTGCTAGCTGTTCCAACTGTTCGATACCCGCGCCATGCCATCGACTTGCGAGCCGTCGGTGCGGCTGGCGCTTGGCTCAAGCCGCCCGCTTGTTTTCAACAAAGTCCGCGTATCGGTACAGGGTCTTGGGTTCGATGTCCACGCGGCCATGCAGAAACTCCAAACACCCCCACTCCGGATCGATGCGCGCGGTCTGCACCTCGCCTAACCCGACATGCTGACCGATCAAGTCCTAGTGACCGTCGATCAGATTCAGGTTCTCCAGTTCCATCACGGCCTGATATGGACATCTGACGTGACGTTCTCGCTGACCCCTTGATAAAGTCCTTTAATTATGCGGGATAACCGAAGGGGCATGTATGGATATCACATTGGATGGCTATAGTCACCATATTTGATATGAATATGAGGCGGCGGATGTTCACGGTCAATCAAGTACATCCTGATGACCACAACGACAAGCCCTGCCCTTTTAGGGCGGGGATCTTCTATTCTATCGTGCATGGAAACACAGACCAAAACGCTCTCGGTGCGGATTCGCGACAAGCACGCGACGTTGTTGCGGCAACTGGCGTTTGCAGTGAATCAGGTCTGGAATGCCGCGAATGCGGAATCGGCCGAGTTTTCCAGGATTCCAATTCCGGGTGACGGCTGGATCAATGGCGGCACCTCCGCGTTCGATCTGTAAAAGTCACTGCAAGCGATGCGCGCCGAGCGCGCGTCCTCGCTGCGCTCGCACACCAATCAGGAAGTCATCGCCGAACACGCCAAGAAGCGCAAGCAGTTCAAGAAGAACAAGCTGCGCTGGCGGTGCTCGGGCGGCCCGAAGCGGGCACTCGGCTGGGTACCGTTCAAGACCGGATCGGCGGTCTGGAAAAACGGCCAAGTGCGCTACCACGGCCAGTTCTTCAAGGTCTGGGACAGCTACGGCTTGAGCCAGTACGACTTTCGCTCTGGTTCGTTCTCCGAGGATGCGCGGGGACGCTGGTATTTCAATGTTGTGATCGAGGTTCCGATCCAGCACAACGGCCAAACGTCGGCGGTCGGGATCGATCTCGGGTTGAAAGACTATGCCATCTCTTCCGATTTAGAAAATGTCGAACTGTTACAAAGCATCTTACCCCCGCAGGACATCGGCGTTGATCGCGCGCAGCACCAGACTGCGGAATTTCTTGGCGCGGAGCAGGTCGCTGTCGGTCCAGGGTTCGGAATGGCCCGAGGTGGTCTCGATCCAGCGATCGAAGGAAGAGCGCGGCGACAGGTGTTGACTTTGCTCGTCGAAGCAGACGTCCTTGCGCGGATCGCCGGCCCAGTAGACGGTGCGCGGCTGCTCGGGTCGCCACCAGAGAAAGACGCGCTCGCCACGCCCGCCCGCAGGGTCGAAACGACCGGCGCGCACCGCCAGCAGTCCGCTCGCGCGATCGGCATAGTCCGTGGCGGGGTAAAACAGATTGGGTAGCGCGTCGGTGGAAAAGACCTGATCGCTAAGGCCGGTGCGCAGCCACTCGACCTGGGCCTGGATCTCCGGCCGGGTGGGCGTGATTCCGAAGGTCACGATCTGGTTGCCGTCGACGAGCGCGGCGCCCTCGGCGGCGACCAGCGACAGGAGCGCGCGGCCGAGGATCGGGCCGGGATTGAACCTGGGAGCGCCAAACGCGGTTGATCGGCGATGGCTTTCGGCATCGCGCAGGGCGTCGAGCAGGCGCGAGATCTCCCGGTCGCTGCCGCTCACCTCCATCAGACGACGGTTGTTCTGATAGCCCCCGATGGAGAGCGTGAAGACTTGAGCCATCTCGGCGCAACGCTCGCGCACCGGTAACGGCAGGCTGCGTGACTCGTGATGATGACAGGCAATGAGCCCCCACAGCCGTCCGTACAGGATCAGCGAGAAGGAGAGCGACGCCGTGACGCCCATGTTCCGCAGATAGGCGAGATGGACCGGCGAGACGGCGCGCAGATCCGACAGGGCGAGATCGGCGATCGCCCCCTCGTCACCCTTGATCGGCACCGGCTCGGCGCCGATGTCGGCGATCTGACGGTGCCGATTATTGAGATACAGCGTCCGTGCGATCTGCGGGATGTCCGATGCGGGATAGCGCAGTCCGAGGTAGGGCGAGAGACCGTCGGCCAGGCTTTCGCTGATGACCTCGCCGCAGCCGTCATCCCGGAAACGGTAGATCATGACGCGCTCGAAGCCGGTGGCGGTGCGCAGTTCGTTGGCCAGATATTGGCACTGCTGCTCCCATTCCAGTTCGTTGTAGGGCATCCGATACAGACGATGCGGCACCGGCCGATCGGCCTCGTGCGCTCGCGTGGGCGGCAGGGAGGTCTCCAGCTCCAGCAGCCAGTTCTGTTCGTTGCAGGACAGCAGCCCGTCCAGGTTGCCGCGCGGACCGCCGAGCAGATTGCGATACAGCCGCTTTTCGGCGGACGGCCACAGCCAGGCCTCGTCCGCAGCGGTCTCGGTCGGGGGCGGAACGCCCGGCAGGATGGCCGCGAGCGGCTGGCCGATCACCGAATCGCACCCCTGTCCGATCCAATCGGCAAGATTGGCGCTGGCAAAGCGGATCCGCGGATCGCCGGTCATCCCGCCGAGCAGTGCGCCGTCGGGCTGGATGGCCTGGACGCGATGCAATTGCTCGCGTTCGCACTCGGCCAGAAAACCTTGCAGTGAAAGCTCGCTCATGGATCGGTCCTCAAACTGAGCCAGTCGGCGACGAGACATCGGCCGGCGGTGAAACGGCGTGCGTGATGGGATGCGTCGTTTTCAGCCATCCGTCAGGTTGGCATTAACCACCTGGCGTCGGCACAGATCTAATATAAAGTAGTCGAAATTCAATCGTTAAACCGCGTCAGCGGCATGCCGAGCCCCTGGGATTGCCGAGTTGTACTCGGCTCTTCAACCGTCAGGTTGGAGCGACAAGAGCGAGTGCAATTTGGTGATACCAGACTTCCCGTAAGCAATTCCGGGATTGGCTCTAAGCCGCGTCCGGCATCCACTGCCGTTGTCTCGGCTTTGCGCGACCATTTTTACACATCGGAGCGTTCCGGGGAGCTGATTCATCCGCGTATCCTGCAGAAGAGCGTAAATCCGAGATAATCGGGTAAGATCCTCCCGGACACTCCTCTAAACCGACGCACAAACGACGATTATCCCACTGGACGCGGTTTCATGACCCAATCCCGCCCATCCCGCGCCATCCGCATCGACACCCAGCCGCGCCGTCCCTTTCGCGGACCCGCCGGCTGGATCGAGGGTCTCGGCCTGGCCGGACTGGCGCTCCTGAGCTGTGGCGGTCTCTATCTGCGCATTCTCGCCGGCCGGTCGCGTCTGGATCTGCCAGCCTTTGCCGCCTCGCTGCGTCAGGCCGGGCTGTCCATTCTGCCTGCGATCACCCTGACGAGCGTGGCGGTCGGTCTGATTCTCGGTCGCCAGACCCAGAGGATTCTGGATCAGTTCGATCTGCCGGGGCTGGTGCTGGTCTCGGTCATCCATGCGGTCGTGATGGAGTTCGTGCCCATCCTGGTCGGGATTCTGGTGGCCGGGCGCGCCGGGGTGGCGCTGGCGGTGCGCCAGGCCACGCTCACGGTCAGCGGCGAGATGGACGGGTTGCTGGCGAACGGCATCGATCCCATCCGCTTCACCCTGGGGCCGGTGCTGCTGTCGATGCTGCTGATGAGTTTCGCCTTCGCGGTCTGGGGGAGTCTGGTCACCCTTGGCGCCACCGGGCTCTGGCTCTGGGGCCGGGCGGAGCTGCCGCCGGCGCTCTTTCTGGATGCGCTGATCCGCGCCCTGAGCCCCGGCGATCTGCTGGAGGCGGTGATCAAACCGATGCTCTTCGCCCTCTTGATCGGGCTGATCGCGACCGTGAACGGAACCGCGGCGGGCCGCGATCCGCAAGGCATCGCGCAGGCCGCGACCCGCACCATGATCGGCGCCGTCGCCGCGATCCTGTTCGCGGATCTGCTCGCGATCCTGCTGCTGCGCGGTTGAGCGGGGCGCGCGATGACGGAGGCACTGGAACTCGACGGGATTTATCAGCATGTGAAGGGACGCATGGCGCTCATGGATCTCCGGCTGCGTCTCGCCGAGGGCGACTGGCTCTTGGTCGTGGGGCCGAATGGCGCCGGTAAAAGTCTGCTGGTCCGCCTGATTCTCGGGCTCGATCGCCCGTCTGCGGGGGTCGTCCGGGTCCTGGGCAAGGATCTGGAACGGCTCGACGGACGCGCCATGCAGCGTCTGCGGCACCAGACCGGGGCGGTGCTCCAGGGCGGCTCCCTGCTGGCGAGCGCCACGGTGCTGGAAAATCTGCTGCTGCCGCTGCGCGACACTGCCATGACCCGCAAGGATATGGCCCGCGCCGCGCGGCTGGTGATGACCCTGCTGCAACTCGACGGGCTCGACAATCATCCGCCGCGCGCGCTCTCGCTGGGCCAGCAGCGTCAGGTCGAACTGGCGCGCGCGCTGATCCACCAGCCCCGACTGCTGATCTGGGACGGACTCTCGGATGGGCTGGATCTCACCGCCATCCGCGAGACGCTGGAGCGACTGGGCAAACTTCGGGAGAACCGCAAACTGACACTCATCGCTACCGACAACCGACCGGAGATTCTGGCCGAGGCCCGGCATCGGGTCGCGGTGCTGGATCGCGGCCGGCTGCTGTTCGAGGGACCGGCGACCGATCTGGCTGCCGCCAGCGCGTCGCGCCTGGAACTGCGCTCCGCCCTCTGGGGGCAACCATGAACCTAAAAAGCGCGGTCGAACCGCAAAGAACACAAAGAACGCGAAGGACTTTAAGGTCTCGTCTCGACGAGAAGATTCACCTAGGCGATTTCCGGCAAACGTCTTGCCCATTGAGAGACGAGGAATGGACAGGATTCACAGGATTTCTCAGGATGAACAGGATGATAAGGCGTTGTTTTTAAATCCTGTCAATCCTGAAACATCCTGTGAATCCTGTCCATTTGAAGCTTTGATTCTGGTACAGACTTTCCCGGAAATCGCCTAAGGGGTGACTGTCGTGCGCATTGCAAGGCATTGTTTTTTCTTTTCGTCCTTTGCGCCTTTGCGGTTCCAAATGCCGGACTTAGGATGAACGTGGACGACGATCCATCCAGCCACCGTCTGGAGCGTCTCTACGCGCCGCCGGAAATCGGCGCGCCCGGCAAACGCCAGGCGCGCGCGCAACGTCGGGATCTCTTTCTGGCGGGGCTGTTCGTGCTGACCATGGCGGCGGTCCTCGTCGGCGCGCTGGCCCTGCTGCTACCGGGTCTGTTCGGGCGCGGCTATCGGGTGGACGCCTATTTTCTGGAGGCCAATGGGCTGGAGGTTGGGATTCAGGTCATCCAGGAAGGCTATGTTATCGGGCTGGTGGAACGGGTGACGCCGGTGTTTCCGGGGCGGGATGCCGACCTCCAGGGCGCGTCCCTCAAGGCCGGGGCTGGGTACTGCCCCCCGTCCGCCGACGCGCCTCCCCGTCATCCCGCGCTCCCCTGTTTTCGGGCCACCCTGCGGATCCGGGACGCCTGGCCGGTGCCCCGCGACAGCGTCGCGCAACTGGGTAGCGCCGGTCTGCTCAAAGGGGATGCCATCAAGATCCGGCCGGGGCAGGCGCTCGATCTGCTGGCGGATGGCGCGGTCATCGACGCCCAGGGGCGGGAGGCGGATCTGCTGGCCCAGGTTGGAAACCTGACCGACACGCTCAAGACCCTGGTCGACGAGACCGTCGCCCCGGCGCTGATCAGTCTGCGCGATCAGATCAAGACCATCGAGACCCTGATCGGCACGGGCGAGGATCAGGGCGACAATCGCGCGCGGCTCGCGGGCGCCTTCGAGAATCTGCGGGAACTCTCGGAACGGCTCAAGGAGTCGATCGATCCACAGGCCATCGCGGCGATCCTGGCGTCGGTCCGGACCCTGTCCGAGAATCTGGCCGGGATGACCGCGGAATTCAGCGGAAGCACCGACGATCTGCAACGCGCGGTGACGAATTATGGCGAACTGGCGGTGGATCTTCGCGCACTGGTGCGGGACAACCGGCCCGCGCTGCAACGCACCCTGGACGATACGCAGTTTCTGCTGCAGGAACTCGCCACCGCCCTGACGCCGATCCTCACCAACATCGAGGACGCGACCCGCAACCTCTCCGCCCTATCGCGCGAACTGCGCGCCGATCCCGCGACGATCCTCAAACGCCGCGAAATCGAGGAGAAGACGCCGTGGTTTCAGTAAGCCCGTTGGCCATCGCCGGGCGCCGCGTCGCCCTGCGTCATCGGTGGTATGCCCTCTCTCTGGCGCTCCTGGCCCTCGGCGGCTGCGGCTCGTCCGCGCCGCTCCAGCGCGACCGTTTCTATGCCCTGGAGCCGCCGCCGTCCATTCAGGCGCCTGGAAACGCCGCGACACCGGCCATTCTGCAGGTCAACCATCTGGCCGCGCGGGGGTTTCTTGGCGGACGGCAGATCGTCTACCGCGATCATCGCCAGCCGCCGCGGGTCGAGCGTTACGAGGAGCTGCTTTGGGAAGACCCCGTGCCGCGGGCCATGTCCCAAGTCCTGGTCAGCGCGATTCGAGATGCCGGCCTCTGTCGTGTCGTGGCGATCCCGGCGGATCGGGCGCGGGCGGACTATCTGCTCGGCGGCGAGGTGGAACGCTTCGAACATCGACCCACCGAGCAGCCGCCGCGCGTGGTCGCGGTACTGAACCTGTCGCTGGTCAGCGCGCGCGACCGCCATGCGGTCTGGACCCGCCGTTACAGCGGGGAGGAGCCTGTCCAGGCCGCGACCCCGGACGCCATGGCGGAGGCATTCAACCGACTTGCCGGGCGTCTGGCCGGCGAGGTGGTGCGCGATCTGCGAGGCGTGCGATGGCGGCTCGACCCATGACGAGAAAACCGCTCCGACGATCCCCGCCGAGGGCGATACGGAACATGAGGACACCGCGCATGAGGCGATGCCAGGGCTTGCTCATTCTTCTCGTCGTCGGCGCGTCCGGCGCGCCAGCCGCGGAGTTACCGCTCTGGGAGATCGGTGTCGGTGGGGGTGTCATCCAGATCCCCGATTATCGCGGCTCCAGCGCCACCGGCATCTATCCCTACCCCTTTATCCTGCCAGTCTATCGTGGCCGTTCTCTCCAGGCCGACGAGGAGGGCATCAAGGGGATCCTGAGCGAAACCGATCGCCTGCGTCTTGATGTCAGCGTCTACGGCAATGTGCCTGTCCGCGGCGACAATGAGGCACGCGCCGGGATGGACGCACTGGATCCGACCCTGGAGATCGGTCCGATGTTGCGCTATAAGGCGTGGAAATCGTCGAACCAACGCCAGTCGGCGATCGTCGACCTGCCGCTCCGGTTCGCGTTGTCGGTCGGCGACGGCCTGGATGCCGTTGGCTACGCGGTGACGCCCAGGGTTTCCTATCGGAGTCAGGTCAATGCGTTCGGCAGGCCATGGCGCTGGTCCTTCAGCGGCGAGGCGCTCTGGGGTTCCTCGGGTCTGCATCGCTATTTTTACCAGGTCGACCCGGCGGACGCGACTTCCTGGCGGCCTGCTTACCAGGCCGAGGCCGGTTTCGGCGGCACCCGCTTTCGCGCCAGCCTGAACCGTCGCGACCCGGATCGGCTGGTCAGTTTCTATGCCGTCTACGACAATGTGCGGGGGGCGGTCTTCGAAGACAGTCCGCTCGTCGAGCGGCGCGACGGATGGACCCTTGGCTTCGTCGTGACCTGGTTGCTGTTTCGCTCCGACGATCTGGTGAAGGTCAGACAGTGGGAATGGAATACCGAATAGCCCATGATCGCCCATGATGAATCCTGGTATTTGGAGAAGACGAAGAGCGATGAAGATGGACCGGGACGGACGGGGCCTTGGCAATCGCGCGCAGCTCTTGCCGAGCGATCCGCGGGAACCGACGGAGGATGCGGAGGGCGCGGACCCGGGTCTGCTCGCCGAGATCCGCCATGGTCCGCGTCATGTTCGCGATCCCGCGGATCCACGGCGCATCGTGATCGGTACTCCACCGATTCCGATGGGCCGCGCGTCGGGCCACGAGGTCTGGCGCCTTCCTCACGCCACCGAGGCGGGCTGGGCCGACGATATCGGCTATGTGTTCGGCGGGGACTTTCTGTTCGCGCATCTGCTGGTTCCCGAGCCTGTCGGAGCGGATTTGGCGCGCCTGACCCACCAGGCTTACGCTCGCCTGCTGACATTTGTTCGCGGCAGCCGCTATCCCCATCCGCTGCGCGTGTGGAACTACCTGTCCCGCATCAACGCCTATGAGCGGGGTGTCGAACGTTATCAGGCGTTCTGCCGGGGCCGGGCCACGGCTTTGACGGAGGGAGCGGTGCCGGAGTCCCGCTTTCCGGCGGCCACCGCGATCGGTTGCGACGCGCCGGGCCTGTCGATCCATCTGCTGGCCGGCCGCCAGCCGGGAACGCCAATCGAAAACCCTCGCCAGCTCAGCGCCTATGCGTATCCCCTGACCTACGGCCGGCGCTCGCCATCCTTTGTCCGCGCCATGCTCTATGACGGCCCTCAACACTCGCGGGAGCTTGCCATTTCCGGCACCGCGAGCATCGTCGGCCATGTCACGATGCATCCGGGGCAACTCCAGCGGCAGTTGCGCGAGACCATTCGCAATCTCGACAGCGTGATGCGCGGCGCGCGCGCCCTTTCCCCGCGACTCAGTCGCCTCCATCCCGTTTGGCTCAAGGTCTACCTGCGCGACCCCGACCGGGTGCGCGAGGTGGACGCCGTGCTGCGTGCCTGGGCCGGCGAGGATTCCAGTCTCCTCTATCTGCGCGGGTCGATCTGTCGTCGTGACCTGGAGATCGAGATCGAGGGGCACGGCGCGGTTTCACGGCCGGATCGCGACGATCCCGCGCGCGCCGAGAGAGATCCGCCAGTCGGCCAGCAAGACCCATCAGCCACCAAATAGAAGGAACCATCCATGGATCGCCCGGCAGTCAAACCGACCCTCTCTCCGCATCCCGTGCTCTCCGACCACTATCGGGCGGCGGAAGACCGGGTCGATTATATCCGACGCCTGTTCGACCGCACCGCGTCGAGCTACGATCGCATCAATGCCTGGATGAGCCTGAACCGAGGTGAGCGTTATCGTCGGGACGCGATGATTCGAGTCGGCATCCGGCCCGGTCAATCGGTGCTCGACTGCGCCTGCGGTACCGGCGTCCTGGCGGCGCATGCGCAAGCCCTGGTGGGTGTCGAGGGCGAGGTCATCGCGCTTGACCCGAGCCTGCCAATGCTCGCCGTCGCCAACGCGCGGGGCGTCCGGCACCGGGTGGCCGGGATCGCCGAGCAACTGCCGCTGGCGGATCGGAGCGTCGATCTGATTACCCTGGGCTACGCGCTCCGCCACGTCGCGGACCTCGGCATCGCCTTCGCCGAATTCGCGCGCGTGCTGCGTCCGGGCGGCCGACTGCTCATCCTGGAAATGGTGCCGCCAACCTCCAGGCTGGGCTATCGGCTCGCCCGGTTCTACCTGAAAGACCTGGTGCCGATGGCCGCGTCCCTGGTCACGCGCAACCGCGAAGCCCGTCGGCTGATGCGCTATTACTGGGATACCGTGGATCAATGCGTGGCGCCGGAGGTGGTCATGGACGCCTTGCGGGAGGCCGGATTCCAGAACGTCGCCCGCGCGGTGCGGTTGGCCCTTCTGAACGAATACACGGCGTCCGTTCCATAAAGCCATACAAGAATCGCTGGTCTCGCCGGGCGCGGTTGCCCCAAGCGGTCGGGCAATCCATAATGGCGATCTTGACGCGGTTTAGAGACAGTGCGGTATGGTATGGCAGAACAACCGATAGCCTCGCGGCCCGCGATCGAAGAGGTCGAGCGGCTGGTGATCCAGGCCCTGCGGCTGGAGGACGTGGGCATCACGAAGATCGATCCGGACGAGGCCCTCTTCGGCGACGGTCTTGGACTGGACTCGATCGACGCGCTTGAACTCGCGCTGGCCGTCACCCGCGAGTACGGCGTGACCATCAGCTCCGATCATCCGGAGATCCAGCGGATCTTCTCCTCGCTCACGCATCTGACGGCGTACATTCAGGATCGACGAACGGACTGATCCCGATGCTGGCGCCGGTGCTTCTCTTCCTCGCGATTGCCTACCCCCTCGTCAGCCATCTTGGGGCTGTGTACAACGCCCCCGCCGTCCCCCTGCTGTGGTTGAGTCTGGTGCTGGCGGGCGGTTTACTGGCCGGCTCCCGGTCGCCTCTGATGCTCGCACTCGCGCCGCTGTGTCTGGCCGCGGCGATTCTCGGGCCTGCGCATGGCCATGCCGACTGGCTGTCCCGGCTACCGCCCGTGGCCATCTGCCTCGGTCTGGCCTGGATCTTTGGCCGTACCCTGCTGCCGGGCCGCACCCCGCTGATCTCCAGCATCGGCGAGCGGATGCGCGGCGCGCTGCCGGAGAGGGTCGCCCGTTATGGGCGTCGTCTCACCCTTGTCTGGACTCTGTTTCTTGGCCTGTTGGGGCTGGAGTGTCTGCTGCTGGGGCTGTACGCCTCGCCGTTCTGGTGGTCGCTGTTCGCCAATTTCATCAATTATCTGCTGATCGCACTCCTTTTCGTGCTGGAGTATCCGATCCGCCGGCGGGTGCTGGGCGACCTGGAACCCACCTCTTTCCTCGATTCGTTGCGCGGCTCGCTGCGCGTCCACTCGTCCTGACCGAGCGAGCGCGACGCCGTGACAAAGACGCTCGATCCACTGCCGCTGCTGCCCGGATGTCAGGCTGACCGCCCCCTGTTTCTGACCGGCGCGGGGTCGAGCGCGCGCGTGATCTCCCACGCGGCATTCGTGTCCGGGGCCGCGGCCCTGAGCCGGACACTGCCGGCATCGCGTTACCTGATCAATCTCTGCAATGACCGCTACCTGTTCGCGCTTGGATTCGCCGCCGCGCTGATGCGCGGCGCGATCAGTCTCTTCCCGCCAAACCGACTGGTCGAAACCGCCCACGCAATCGCCCGCGACTATCCCGGCGCCACCTGTCTCGGCGACGCGCCCGTGGACGGGCTGAGGCTTCCGTTCCAGCTCATCGAAGAGCCGGTCGCGGATCGGTCCGCCGACGCGCCGCCGACCCAGATCGAGGCCGCTCGCGAAGCCTTCGTCATCTTCACCTCCGGCAGTACCGGCCGCCCCCTGCCTCACCCCAAATGTTGGGGCGACCTCGTAAGCTGCGCCCGCGTGGCGGCGCGTCGCTTCGGCTTCCGCCCCGAGCATGGCATCGTCGCCACCGTGGCGCCCCAGCATATGTACGGCCTGGAACTGTCGATCCTGGTGCCCTTCGCCATCGGCGCCCAGGTCGCCGCGGCGCGTCCTTTCTTCCCCGCCGACATCCGCGCCGCGCTGAGCGACCTACCCGCGCCGCGTATCCTGGTGACGACGCCGGTCCATCTCGCCGCCTGTATCGAGTCCGGTCTCGCCTGGCCCGATCTGGACATGGTTATCTCGGCGACCGCGCCGCTGCCGCGGGCGCTGGCGGAACGGGTCGAGTCCTGTCTGTCCACGCGCGTCCTCGAAATCTACGGCAGCACCGAGACCGGCTCGATCGCCAGCCGCGAGACCTGCCGCGATCCGCTCTGGCGCTGGTACGAGAGCGTGCGGACACGGCGCGACGGCGAGCGCCTGAGCGTCATGGCCGACTTCCTGCCCGCGCCGGTGGAACTCGCCGACGTGCTGGAGTTTGAAGCCAATGGCGGTTTTCGACTGGTGGGGCGTGCCTCCGAGATGGTCAAGGTCGCTGGCAAACGTGCGTCGCTGGCCGATCTGAATCTGAAGCTGAACGCCATCGACGGCGTGCGCGACGGCGTCTTCGTTGCTTTGGAACCGGGCGAGGACCAGGTCGGGCGGCTCGCCGCGATCGTCGTCGCTCCCGGTTTGGATCGACCGTCGATCATCGCCGGTCTGGCGGGGCACCTCGATCCGGCCTTTTATCCGCGCCAGATTCTGTTTGTCGCTCATCTGCCGCGTAACGAGACCGGCAAACTGCCCAGGCGGGATTTGCTGCGGCTGCTGCGGATCGCTCCGGATGACGACGCCCATGACGCGGACTGAGCGCATCGACATCCCGCTGCGTCATCCGGTGTTCGATGGTCATTTTCCGGGTCATCCCATCGTGCCGGGGTCGCTGCTGCTCGATCTCGTCCTGGCCGCCTGGAACGGCCCGCTTGTCTGCGTGTCGATCGTGAAATTCCACCGACCGGTGAGGCCCGGAGAATCCTTGACCCTGTGCTTCGCGCCCGCCGCCCAGGGGCCGGCGGTGCGTTTCAGGTGTCTGCGCGACCAGGAGCCGGTTTGCTCGGGGCTGCTGCTACCGAGCGTGACGCGATCCCCATGACGGCGCGGGCGAGAACCGAGTGGTCGACCCAGCGCGAGCGCAGCACCCGCTCGGCACTGCGTCTGATCCTCTGGATCGCGCTGCATCTGGGACGCGCGCCGGCACGCGCGCTGCTCTATCCGATCACGCTCTATTTCCTGCTCAAGGCCGGTCCTCAACGGCGTGCGTCGCGGCGCTTCCTGACGCAGGTGTTGGGCAGGCCCGCGCGGCTGCGGGAGGTCGCCCGCCACCTTCACAGCTTTGCCGCGACCATTCTCGATCGGGTTTACCTGCTCGCCGGACGCCGGGAGCTGCTGGACATCCGTCTGCATCGGCCGGAACTGGTCACCGACCGGGTCGCCGCCGGCCAGGGATTTCTGCTGCTCGGTTCCCATCTCGGCAGCTTCGAGCTACTGCGCGCGCTCGCCATCGAGGAGGCACGCATTCCGCTCAAGATCCTGATGTATCCGGCTCACAATCGGATCATCACCGAACTGCTGCATGCCCTGAACCCGACGATTGCCGATTCGGTGATCTCGCTTGCCTCGCCGCAACCGCTGCTAGCGGTCAAGGAAAGTCTCGATGCGCATGGTCTCGTGGGGCTGCTCGGCGATCGCTGCTTGCCCGGCGAGCCGGCGGCGATCTGCGACTTTCTCGGCCGCCGCGCGGCCTTTCCGAGCGGTCCGATGAGCCTGGCGGCAGTGACCGGGGCTCCGGTGATCCTGGCCTTCGGCATTTATCGCGGCGGCAACCGCTACGATGTCTCTTTCGAATTGCTCGCGGAACGGGTCGAACTGGAGCGGCGCGAGCGGACGCGGCGCGAGGCCTCGCTTCATGTCTGGGTGCAGCGTTACGCGGACCGGCTGGCGTACCACACCCGCGCGGCGCCTTACAACTGGTTCAATTTTTATGACTTCTGGGAGGATGACGATGCCTCGGCGCGGACGTCATAGCGTATTATTGGGTCATGCGGCGTCGCTCATCTTTCTGGGATTGAGTCTCTGCCCGACCCAGTCAGTCGCCACCTCCAGGCAACCGGTTGACGCGCAGGCGCTGATGAATCTGCTCGGTCGCGTCAAGCGGGTGGAAGTGGCCTACCAGGAAACGGTCGAATCGACCCTGATCGACATTCCGCTCGGCACGCGCGGTCGCCTGTTCTATCAGGCTCCGGCACGCATCCGCCGTCTCAGCGATCAGGGCGACGGCTTCGAACTTGACGGCGAGCGGATGCGGCTGATCTCCAGCGGGCGCGTCGTCAACGAATTCATGGTCTCCGACATCAAACCGCTGGAAGCCATGGTTGGCGCACTGCGCGCCACCTTTGCCGGTGACCTTGCGACGCTGCAAGCAAACTACCAACTGGATTACCAGATCGACCAGACGCATTGGTCTTTGGACATTGGCAGCAGGGAGGGGGCATTGTCGGGTCTGTTCGAGCGCATTCGGATCATCGGCGATGGCGCGACCATCGAGACCATCGAGATTCTGGAGCCTAACGGCGACCAGCGCTCGCTGCGCATGCAACTGCTGGCGCGCGAGCCGGTCGAGATCAACTGAACGATGCCGACGATCACGCGGCGCGCGGTGGTACTGACGGTCTGGCTCGCTGGTCTGGCGCTGCTGACGGTCTGGAATGGACTCAACCTGCGTCTGGGAACCGACCTGTCGCAGTTTCTGCCGCCGGGCGCATCGCAACAGGATCGGGTGCTGTTGTCGCAGGTGCGAGGCGGTGTCGCCGCCCGCACACTGCTGCTGCGCATCGGTGGCGAGCCTCCGACCGCAACCTCAGCGCCGGGCGACACTGAAGCACTGGCCGCGGCGAGTCGCTCACTGGCCGCGCGACTGCGCGGCGATGACAGCGTGACTCAGGTCATCAATGGCGAGCTGACCCTCGCGACATCCGCCCCCGATGCCGTCCTGTTCGGCTACCGCTATCTGATTGGTCCGCCAGACGCCTGTGTCGATGCGCTCGCCGCGCCAGCGCTGCACGCCGCACTGGAGGCGCGGCTGGCCGAGCTGGCCTCGGGCGTGGCCATGCTCGACAGGCCACACCTCGCCGCCGATCCCACCGCTTGCTACCGCCAACTGCTGCGCTCGCTGCTGCCAAGTCAGGTTCCGAACCGCCAGCATGGGGTCTGGTTCAGCCCGGACGAACGCCATGCACTGCTGGTCGTCGTCACCGCTGCGCGGGCCTCGGATCTGGCCGTACAACGGCGCGTGGTGGAGCGCATCCGCGGCGACTTCGCGGCCCTGCCGCAGAGCGCCGGTCTCAGGCTGGAACTCGCCGGCCCCGGCTATTTCGCGGTGAGCTCGGAGCAGCGGATCAAGACCGAAACCGTGGCGTTCAGCCTCGGCGCCAATGTCATCGTGGTCATCATCCTCGCGCTCGCGTTCCGTTCCACGACGCTGGTGCTGCTGGGGTTGCTGCCGCTGTTGAGCGGAGTCATGGTGGGCACGGCGCTGGTGTCATGGCTGTTCGGCTCAGTCCACGGCATCACGCTCGCACTGGGGAGCACGTTGCTTGGGGTCGCGATGGATTATCCGGTCCATGTCTATGCCCATGTCGCTGGCACCGGCGCCAGCTACGCCAAGCCGATCTGGCGCACGCTGTTACTGGGCATGACCACCACCGTCCTTGGCTATGCGGCGCTCGCCTGGACCAGTCTGGAGGGTCTGTCGCAGCTTGGCATTCTCGCGGCCGCCGGTCTGATCACCGCCGCCCTGACTTCCTGCTACCTGCTGCCTCAACTGATCCCGACGAGCTATCGGCTGCCTGAACAGCGCTGGCCCGTCGCGCTCCAGGCGCGGCTACCGCACTGGTCGCCGCGCGTCGGCGCCTGGCTCCTGCTGGCCAGCCTGACCGGGCTCGGCCTGGTGTTGCTGACGCAGGGCAGTCCCTGGGAAACGGATCTCCGCCGCTTGAGCACCGTTCCCGCCACCGAGATCGAGAAAGACAGTGCGATCCGCGCCCAGCTCGGCGCCTCGGACGTGGCGCGTCTGCTCTATGCCGTGGCCGACGATGAAGCGGGCGTCCTGGAACGCCTGGAAGCGGCGCTCCCCGATCTGCGGCAACTGGAAGCGCGGGGACTGCTCGCCGGTAGCGACAATCTCGCCCGCTGGCTGCCGAGCCCCGGTGCCCAGCAAGCGCGCCAGGCCGCCCTGCCGGAGCGCGCGTCGCTAGCCGCGACGCTGGCGGTCGCCAATGCGGGTCTGCCCTTCCGGCTCGAACGTCTCGCGCCTTTTCTCGACGACGTGGAACGCGCAAGGCACTTGGCGCCACTGCGGACCGCCGATCTCGCCAACGGTCCGATCTCGACGCGCGCGGCAATGCTGTTGCAGCCGTTCGACGGCGGTTGGCTTGGCCTGGTGCCGCTGGCGGGCGTCAACGGCGAGGCGGCAGTGACCGCGCTCCAGGCGCTGGCCACGCGCCATCGGCTCCAGTATCTGGATCTGCGGCAGGGCACCGCCGGGCTGCTGACTGGATTTTTCAACACGACCCTGGAGAAGCTGCCCATCGCGGCCCTCGCCATCGTCCTGGCGCTGGCGCTGGCGCTGCGCGATCGGTCGCGGCTCGGGCGGGTGCTGCTGCCGATCAGCATCGCCGTGGCGCTGACGTTCATGCTGCTGGTGCTGATCCACGGCAAGGTCAATTTATTTCATCTGGTTTCGCTGATCCTGGTCGCCGGGCTGAACATCGATTACAGCCTGTTTCTGGATCGCCCCTCCAGCGATGCCGCCGAGCGTCTGCGCACGCTCTTTTCGGTCACTGTCGCCGCGGTTCCCACCTTTACCGCGTTCGGCATGCTGGCGCTGTCGGCGATCCCGGCGCTGCACTCGATCGGGCTCACCGTCGCCATCGGTAGCTTCCTGGCCTATGCGCTGTCGCTATTGCTTGCGAGGGCCGAACCCATTGGTTAGAATCAATACACAGAAAGATTAAAGCCAGGCATCCCGCCAAGGCATGCAACGCATCAATCAACCGACCATGCCGATCGCGCCCGCCAGGGTTCGCGCCTATACCCTGACCACCGCGCTGGGCCAGGGCTGCAACCACCACATTCAAGCGCTCACCGACATGCGCCCGGGACTGCGCGCATCCACCATGAACGAAGCACCGGTTCCCGCGTGGGTCGGGATTGTCGATGCACTCGATGACACCCATTTGCCCGCCGATCTCGCCGAATTCGACTGCCGTAACAACCGCCTTGCTGAACTGACGCTTACCGGCGACGATTTCATTGCAAAGGTTCTCGCGGCACGGGATGCCTGGGGTCCGACCCGGATCGGTCTGTTCCTGGGCACCAGCACGTCCGGCATCCGGCACACCGAGCAGTGTTACCGGCGCCATTTCGAGCAGGGCACGCCCGGACTCGGCGACGACCTGCGTTTCGACTCCACGCATGCTTACGTCTCGCTCGCCGACTACTGCCGTCGCCGGCTCGGTCTGCGCGGGCCGGCCTGCGTGATCTCCACCGCCTGCTCGTCCGGCGCCAAGACCTTCGCGGCCGCTCATCGCGCACTGACCGCCGGACTCTGTGACGCGGCGATGGTTGGCGGCGTCGATACGCTCTGCCTGACGACCATCATGGGCTTTCATGCGCTGGGGCTCCTGTCGCCGCAGCCCTGCACGCCCTGGGGACAGGGGCGCGCTGGCATCAGTGTCGGCGAGGGTGCCGCCTTCGCGCTGCTGGAACTCACCGGCGCGGGCGAGGATCTCGCGCTGCTCGGCTATGGCGAGAGCACTGACGCCTACCACATCACCTCGCCCCATCCCGACGGAATCGGCGCCGAACTGGCGATGCGTTCGGCACTGGCAAGCGCGGGCCTGACCGCCGGCGAGATCGACTATATCAATCTGCACGGCACGGGCACCCCGGCCAACGATCTGTCCGAGGATCGGGCGGTGACGGCGGTCTTCGGCGCCGCCCCGATCGCCAGCGCGACCAAGGGCTGGACCGGCCATACCCTGGGCGCATCCGGCGCCGTCGAAGCCGTGCTGTCGCTGCTCTGTCTACAGCATGGACTGCTGCCCGGCACACTGAACACGACGACGCTCGACCCCGCGCTGTCGGTGCGACCGATCCGTCGCAGTCGGCGGCAACCCATCATGCGGGCGTTGAGCAATTCATTCGGCTTTGCCGGCAACAATTGCGCCCTGGTGTTCGGACGAATCTGATGCGTGTCGCGCTGCGCGAGGTCGGGATCGTCGGGCCGGGGCTCACCGACTGGACCAGCGCTCGCGCCGTGCTGCGTGGCGAGCGACCCTATGTCACCGCGCCAATCCAGGCGCGGCCACTGCTCGGATTGCCTGCCAACGAGGCCCGCCGCGCGACTCTCGCCACCCGGCTCGCACTGGATGCGGCCCGCCAGGCAACGACGGACACTGACCGCGCCCGACTGAGCAGCGTCTTCGCCTCATCCGATGGCGACATGAGCCTGATCGACAGCCTTTGCCGCGACATCTTTCAGCACTGCTTTCCGCCCTCGCCGACCGTCTTCCAAAATTCGGTGCACAATGCCGTCGCTGGTTACTGGTCCATCGCCGAGGGCTGTCGACAGCCATCCACGAGTCTCGCGGCCGGCGACGGAAGTTTTGCCGCCGGTTTGCTGGAAGCGGCCACTCAGGTGATCTGCACCGCTGGTCCGGCGCTGTTGGTCGCCTTCGACCAGCCCGCGCCGGAGCTGCTGCATCCTCATCGACCCTTTGGCTGCGCCTTTGCCTGCGCGCTGCTGCTGGAACCGGCGACGCCGGACACGGCGCTGGTCAGGCTCGATCTGGCGCTCCGCGCCGCCGATGATGGAAACACCCAAACGCCAATGCGAAACCCGGAGTTGGAAGCCATGCGTCGGAGGAATCCGGCGGCCCGCGCACTGCCGCTGCTGACGGCCATCGCCGCCGACCAGGATGCCGCCATTCAGTTGCCCTACTGGCCGGATCTGCGGCTTGATGTGCGTCTGAGCCGAGGCGCATGAGCATGCTGGACGACATCTACGCCCGGCTCCCGCATGCGGGCGGCATGTGTCTGCTGGAGGAGGTGCTTGAATGGGACGGGCAATCCATTCTCTGCGCGACATCCTCGCACCAGTTGCCGACCAATCCACTCCGCCGTCATGGCGCTCTGTCCGCTGTTCATGGCGTTGAATATGCGGCTCAGGCGGCGGCCGTGCATGGCGTGCTCTCCACGGCACTCGACGCAGGTCCGGTCCTGCTGCTGGGAGCGATCCGTGACCTGGAACTGACCGTCTCGCGACTCGATCAACTGGCCGCGCCGCTGAAGGTCGCGGCGCGCTTGGATGCCCGCCTCGGCGTCAACGTGATCTACCATTTCGAGCTGACTGCTGCTGGCCAGTCTTGCGCGCGTGGCCGCATCACGCTGATGCAGGGCGCCGGAGGCATGGCATGACAGACACCAGCGTGATCATCCCGGCCTTCAATGAGGCGCGGACCATCCGCGAGGTCGTCGCGGCCGTCCGCGGGCAAGCTGTCGACCGGGTCATCGTCGTCGATGACGGCTCCACGGACACCACCGCCGAGCTGGTGCGCGCGTCGTTGCGCGAAGGCACCAATCCGCCGCTGGAACTGCTCCAGCACCAGACCAATCTCGGCAAGGGTTTTGCCCTCCAGCGCGGCATCGCCCATGCCCTTGCCAGCGGCGCGCAACGGATTGTCACCATGGATGGCGATGGTCAGCACAGTGCCAGCGACATCCCGCGCCTGCTTCAGGCCGCGTCGCTGGATCCGGACGCCATCGTCATCGCCGCCCGCACCGAGGCCCGCGAACAGGCGCCGCCGTTGCGCCGCTTCGCCAACGAGGTTGCCGATTTCTGGATCTCCTGGGCCTGTGGGAGGCGGATCGAGGACACGCAGTCCGGCTTCCGGCTCTATCCCGCCGGGATTCTCGCGCGGCTGATTGCGCGACCGCGCGGCAATCAGGGCTTCGCCTATGAAACCGAGCTGTTGATCGATGCGGTGGCCGCCGGCGCCAGGGTGCGCCACGTCGCCATCGCGACCTGCTATCACCAGGATCTGCGTCCTAGTCATTACCGGCCCTGGCGCGATACCTGGAGCATCGTGCGGCTGGTCGGCGGCAAGCTGCTGCGCCGCGGCATGTACCCCTTGGGCCTGCTGCGCTCGCTGGGCTGGCGAAGCCGTCCGCGATGTGACCCGCTCGAACCTCAAGTACGATGCGTCGAAGCGGAGGATCCAATCCAACGACAGCGGTTGGATCGCGAATCTCGACGAGCAGATTCTTGGGCGTTTTGCGCTGCTCTAAACCCTCTCGACGACATGATGGCGACGCACTCGCGGATCGACTGGGACAACCTCGGAACCCTGGCGCTGACGCTGCTGGTCGGGATCGTCGGCGCGGGTCTTCCCTTCGTCGTCGCGCTCGTCCGAGTGATTGCCGTTGGGCTCCGGGCTGGGACCGGCCCGGCGACCGATCTGATCGTCGTGTTCGGCAAACGTCTGGTCAACGATCAGCCCGACCGGGACTACCGGATCCGACTCGCAACGGCCGCCCGGCTCGCCGCCGCCCGTCAGGGCAGCCGCATCCTCCTCCTGGGCGGTCGCACCGGGAACGCGCGTCTGAGCGAGGCCGAAGCCGGCGAGCAACTGCTGCGCGCCCTCCCGGAAGGCGCCAGCCTGTCCATCGGCCTGGAGCAGGCATCCCGCGATACGCTGACCAATCTGCGCAACCTGCGGACGCTGCTGGCCGAGACGCAGACGCGCGAGCCCTTGACGCTGATCTCCAATCGCTATCACCTGGCGCGACTCGGGCAGATGGCGAACAGCCTCGGTCTGTCTTATCGACTCTGCGCCGCCGCATCGATCACGCCATGGTCGCGCTCTGTCCTGCCGCATCGCTGGTTGCTGGAAAGTTTTTATGTGACCTGGTTCGCGACCGGAAAACTGTGGGCCAGGCTGACCCGCAATCGACGCATGCTCGCGCGGGTATCCTGAGGCGAACCGTGGCAGGAAGTCGTCCCGCTTCAAGGCGAGCTCCCACAGGAACCCCGCGCCGGCTCCTCCTTCGGTTGCGCACGGGCAACGCTGGCGGAGGTGCCTGACGTGCGTATTCTGCTGATCAAGCCCAAGGCGAGACTGCCATCCGTGCTCGGGCTGCAAGCCTTTCAGCGGATGGAGCCACTGGAGCTCGGCTATCTGGCCGCGGCGGCTGGCCCCGGGCATGAGACGCGCATTCTGGATCTGCGTCTAGCCGCCTGGCCCTGGCCGGCACTGGATCTGACGCTGCGGCGCTTCCGACCGGATCTGGTGGGTATCACCGGATACAGCCACGAGGCGTCCATCGTCAAGCGGATCGCCCAAACCGTGCGCGGGCATCTGCCGGCGACCTGGATCGTCGTCGGCGGCCACCACGCGACCGTCGCTCCGCGGGACTATCGGATCGACGCCATCGACGCCATCGTGCGCGGCGAGGGTTGCGCGCCCTTCAAGCAGATCGTCGCCGCCATCGCGGCCGGTCGCGAACTCGACGGGATTCCCCAAGTGTTGTGCCCGGACCAGGCCTGGCGCGACGACGAAGAGCGTCAGTGGCCGCAATTTCCGGACCCCGCGCTCCTGCCGCTGCCACGGCGCGATCTCTGGGATACGCGCCAATACCGCAGTGTCTGGACTGCCGAAAAGCTGCCGCGCTGGCATCCGCTGTTTCCGCGGGTCGCGATGGTGCGGACCTCCTGGGGCTGCAAGATGAAATGCTCATTCTGCATCGTGCCGCACCTGTGCGGTGGCGTGCACCGGCCGCGTCCGGTGGCCTCCGTGGTCGATGAGATCGCCTCACTGGAGGCCGAGCATGTCTATTTCAGCGATGACGAGAACTTCATCTGCGAGGACTTTGCCTGGGAGCTGGCCGACGCACTGGCCGCCCGTGGTGTCAGGAAACGCTATTTCGCCTGGACTCGGGCCACGACCGTCAACCGTTCGCCGGAGCTGTTGCGACGCTGGCGCGAGATCGGGCTCGACGCCGCCTTTCTCGGTTTCGAGTTTCCGACCGACGCCGAGCTCAAGCGGGCGGCCAAGGGCGGGAGCGTCGCCGCGAACGAGCGCGCACTGGAGCGGCTGCGCTCGCTGGGCATCGCGGTGCATGCCGCCTTCATGGTCCAGCCCGAGTACGGCGAAGCCGAGTTTGCCAGACTGCGCGATTACGTTCGGGGTCTGCCACCGCTGCAATGCAGCTTCACCGTCTGCACCCCTTCGCCCGGCACCCCCGATTATCTAGCGATGCAGCCACGCATCTGGGTCGACAACCCGCACGATCTGCACGACTGCATGCATCCGCTGACGCCGACGGCCATGCCGCTGCGCGAGTATGCCCTGACCTTCGCCGAGCTGGCCCATTCGGCGCTGGAGAAAGTACCGATGCGCGTCAACCGTCATCTGGCATCGCCTGATCAAATGATGCGGGTGGCCCGCGCCAGCCGGCAGTACCACAAGGGGCTGAAGGCCATTTACCGGGACTATCCCAGGGAACTTTGGGATTAAACCGCACCGAGCGCGGTATGCGATGTTTTTGGATTGGAGCAACCTCGGCAGCCTCTACGACTGTCGTCGCGGGCGCGGTTTAAGCGATGAATACAGATAAATTTTAAACCGCGTCCCCGCCAAGGATCGTGGATTAAAAGGCGACTGAAAGCTCGCCGTAAAGATCGAAGGTATCGAGCCTGTCGGCGCCCAGCAGCGTCATTCCCGCCAGCGAAACCGTGGCCTGTCGGTTGATTGCGAGACTGAGCCCGCCGGAAATCCTGCCATAGGTATCTTCGGCGACATCGTCCAGCGGAGTGAAGACGACGAAATCCGGCGAGAAGGCAAACCTGGATTCGACAAGCTCTTCGCGCCCGATGCCAAAATCACGCTCCAGCTCGAGTTTCAGATAGGAATGAAGCGGCAGACCGCCGATCTGATCGCGGCGATCGAAGGCGGCGCCGACAGACGCCACGAACCGCTCGCTCTCCTGCTCCTCGATTCTTTGGGTCAGCAGAACATGTCCCTTTTCCCAATAGGCGTCCACGGTGCCCTTCGAGTAACCGGCGCCCAGCACGGGACCAAACCGGAACTTGTCCTGACCGAAGAAATACCCCCCCTGTAAGCGTCCGGCATAGCTCCAACCATCGACATCCGAGCGCACCTTCGTCAACCCGGCAAATCGCTCCGAGGTGAAATTGACCTGGCCGAGCGTGGCGATCAGGTCAAGGTAGTAGTTCGCATGCGAAAACGAGCCGAAGCCACCGATCTGGTAGCCGGTTGTGGTCACATCCCCGAGACCTTGAAGGTCGCCGTCCGATTCCTCGAGATTGAAGGCAACGCCGACTCGACTGACAGGATTGAGTTGAAAATCCGCGCCAAGGGTGGCGGAGCGAATCTCCTGTTCGTATCCCAACACGCCTAACGCCGCGTCCCGTTCGGTGTTTCCATAACTCAGAGCGGCGAAGAAGGGCGAGGAGGAGCAGGCAGGATCGCGCTTGGCGGATGGCCCCGCATCCCGATCGCTGGCACAGGAGCCAACGCGCCCCTGAGCCAGGCGGTTCTCCAATAAAGAGGTGAAATGCCGCGTGATGTCTTCCAGCATCGCGGTATTCACGCGTGATAATTCGGGCGCAAAGAGGAAGTTGGTGGCGACCGTTTTGGCTTGATCGAAGGACAGAAGGCTGAACTGTTGGGCAATGGGGTTGGCGTCATTGACGACGGTTTGCAGCGAAAACAGATAATTGGTCGACGCCAGCGTCCTTGCTCCCTGCACGCTATCGACCGTCTGGAAATCCTGATCGCTTGCGGCAACCTGAACGATCATCGCACGATTGAACCGGCCAGGCTGGCTGAGAATCGCGAGCTTGTCGTTGCCGAATTGAAGAATCGCCGTCCGGTTATAGAAGCCGGTTTGCTTGACTGCCGAATCCGCAACGAGCCCTTCGTCAACGATGCCGACCGAATTGGAAAAGCCATCCTGGATGATCGTGATGGGGGAATCCACCGCCTTGAAATTGGCTCCATTGATGCTTGCCTGGGAGCCCGCGACGACAGAGGTCGTGGAAAAGCAGGCGGCCATGGAAACCATCAAAAGAGGGAGCCGGGGTCCGACAGAATGCTTCATCGTGATACGCCTTATGAAAAGTACTGACCGGACAAAATCAAGTGACTTCGTGGTGCCAGAACAAGACCGCCTGGCATGAAGGGCGAGTTACTGTTTTGGCAAAAGGGGTCGCATCCGATCGCGAATGCTGTCTTTATATTCCTTGGCCGTTGGAATATCCGTCTCCCTGAACCTGCCGGGCGCCGGGCAATCGACGCAATCCCGCGAGCTGACCGAACTCCGATTAAAACGATCGCTGTCGACCTGTGGCTTCGCCGCGCCGTTGGTTCCCTTGCCAGAGGGACGATTGCTCTGGATCGTGACATCGGAGCTATTGCCGTCGCGGGTAATGATTTTCTGGCCATTGGGTGTTTTCGTGACCTGGGTTCTGCTCGGTTCGCTCCCCCCGCTTTGCTCGATCACCGCGGTCGAGCCACCCTGTTGATGGACCTCCGTCGCCGCGCAACCCATCGAGCTGAAAGAGAACCCGATCAAGACAGCGACGAAAAAACGAACAAGATCATTGGATGAAGCCATGGATTTCTCGTCTCTAACAGTAGGAGGGATCGCCTAGCGGTTCGAGAGGCGGTTGCACCGCCCATCGAACGCTGGCGCAACCGGCAAGGGTTGAAGAGATGACGGATTAAGCCGCCAGCGTCGGGCTACCGCCGACTCGGCCCGTCCTGTCCATACTGTCTGACTTTATTGTCGTTGACATCGCCACTCTGGTAGGTTGTCGCCTCGTTGTTCTGTCCCGCCTGCATGGTTCTGCTGTAGTTTTGGCCGCAATCCTGATCGACGTTGGAGCGGTTATTCCGATCGATCTGCACATTCACATCGAAACAGGGCCGGTTGCTGTTGTCGCGCGCGGCTTGGCTGTACACCGAAGCGCTTGAAAGCGTCAATCCTAAAACCAAAAGAGAAAGAAGTGTTTTCATCTGAAGACCTGATCTCTGTTCATGGATCGTCAACGCGGCCGACGCCTGGTTTTCTGGCGTCGGCCTGACCTTGATCGGGTTTAGCAAACAGGTTGAGCGTTCTCGACGGCAATCAGGAGCGATTCGACTCGACGATTGACACGAGCAGGTTGCATGCGGGCGGCGAACTCAGCGTCGGAAACGCTCTTCCTGAATCGACTCGTTGTAGTTCTGCCCGCCATATTGTCCGGTCTGATTGGTGTTGATGTCGCCACGCTGACGGGAGCGATTGGCGTTGTCCGCGCCTTCCTGGTATGTGGCATTATCGTTGTCCTTGCCGGACTGATAGCTGTCGTTGGTGTTGACACGACCTTCCTGAATGGTTGTATTCGTGTTTTGAGCGATCGCTGGGGTTGAAAGGCCAATGGCGAATGCAGCGACAAACAAAAATTTTACTTGTTTTTTCATGGTGTTGCCCTGGTTCTTTTAAGTCAAATAATAATAACGAAGCGATCTTGGGAAATATCTCATCGCTCAAAGCCCTGGTTGGATCCGCGAGGATCAGACCGAGTCCAAGCATAATTCAACCGTTCCGTCTCGGCAACCGAGCGCGGAGTCCAAATAATTATCGAATTTGTGATGCGGTTCACATAATTTTATTCGAGGGCTGTCCGAGCGATACTTGATCAAGGATGGCGATTGGCTCGCGTTTGGCGATATCCTGATCCAGATTTGCGTTCCCGACGCAGACCAGCCCGATCAAACCGAGAGACAACCTCAAGCGACGTCCGCACCCAGCGCACGCAATGATCTTGAGGACATCGTCATTGGCCGCTCGCCCGGCGGCGGGCTGCCGATCGATTCGCCGCTGGTTTCGCGCGAGCACGCGCGACTGATCCTCCGCGCCGATGGCGTCTGGCTGGAGGATCTTAAGTGCATCCATGGCACCTGGTTCAATGGCCGGCGGCCGGCCTCCTCCGGGCAAGTCGCTTCCAACGGGCTGGACATCTACCGCTCTTTCGACCTGTTCCGCTTCGGAATCGGTTATGTGCCACCAGCAGGATATCGTCCACCGTAAGATCTGCATGCGGAATCCGCTACGTTACACAGCTCGGTCAAGGCTTCCTCACGATACGATGACTGGCCGCCTTCGCCAGCTCGCTGACAGCGCATGGCGCTTTATCGGCTCGGATCGAGCATTTTTACTTCGTGTCCGCGGGAGAAGCCCGTTCAGCATCGGTGTTGCTGAATTTTTTCTGGAAACGCAGCGCCTCCCGAAGCAGTTGAAGCCGGGATCGGTCCCGGCCCCAAAGCCCTTCCAGATGTCGATCGGGTCGCGGATCTTCGTCCCACAATCGCCACAGCAGCGCGGCATTCTCCCAATAACCGGCGCCGATGGCATGACCGTCGGGGCTGAACACCGCGTGGGTGACGCTGCCGAGATTCGCGTCAAGCGTCAGATAGGCATCCATGGGCTTGGCATGCGCGCGGAGCGGACGCTTCCAGATCCGTATCGTACCGTCCCGAGAGGCGGTCAGGATCCAACGTCCATCGGGGCTGAACTGGGCGGAAGCAACACGATTTTTATGCCCGCTCAGCTCGGCAAGCAGGCTTCCATCGATTGACCAGACATGCGCCTTGGCCTCGAACGAGGCGGTCACGAGCGCTTTGCCATCGGGGGCAAACTGGACGCCATACAGACGCCCGGACTGACCGTCCAGATACTGGGGTTTGCCGCATGGACGCTCGGCGAACCCCTCGTCGACCCGGTACAGCGAGGCGCGCCCATCCCGGCTGGCGGCGGCGAGCCAATGACCGTCGGGCGAGAAGGTCAGCTCGGTGATCGCCCCTTGATGCGCGTCCCACTCGCATAGACTGGACCAGACGCCCCGCCGATCATGGCGCATCAACCGGAGCGCCCCTTGCTCGCTGCCCGTCGCCAGCAAGACCTCGTCGTCCGCGGCGGCTGTCATGGCCGCGCTGCGAACACTGCCTTTCATCTGCGCGAAGACGTCCGGCAGGCGCAAGGCCGCGCAGTTCTCGGGATCCCAGAACCGGATCGGCTGGTCGGGATCGCTGGAGGCGGTCAGCAGCCAACGCTCGTCCGGCGAAAACAGGATTCGATAAACGTTCGGACAGTCCGCCGCGCCATCGGTCAGACAGACCTTGCGTTGGCTGGCGACCCGCAGACGGCAGGTGTCAGCGGTATTCAGCGACCAGAGCCTGGCGGTGCCGTCGGAGCCCGCGCTCGTCAACCATTGCGCCGATGGCGAAAAGTCGACCCGACGCACACGGCCCTGGTGGCCAGCCAGTGATTTGAGCTGGACGGGATGCGTGGTGCCGTTCGTGCGGTCATGGCTCCAAACCGCCACATGACCATCGAAGGCCGCGGTCGCCATCAGGGTCGCCCTTGTTTCGTTTGCGCGACGCGCGCCGGGCGAGGTCGAAGCGAGGGGCGGGGCGTTGTGGGCCGCGACCTCCCAGCCCGCTGGCGCTTCAGCCATGGCGACGTGCCAGACGTGATCGTCCTGGTCCAGCCGGTAGGCCAGAGGGTTTGCCGGTTCCGCCGACCACAGACGCGCCGAGCCATCCGCCTGCGCGGTCGTCATGATGAGGCGCCCATCCTGGCTGAACCTGGCCTCCGAGATCGCCTTGTCATGACTGAAGACCGCTAGCGCCCTGCCGGTCGTCAGGCTCCAGAGGCGCGCCGTCCGGTCCTGCGAAACGCTCAGAACTAAATATTCGCCCCGTTGAGAATCGGTATTCGGGGAAATACCGATCTGGTCCACGCCCAGATCATGCTGGCCGATGACCTCGGCCGAACGAGTGCGCAGATCCCAACGGACGATCTGTCCCGTTCCATCGCCGACCACCAGCGAGAGACCGTCCGGCGAAAAGGCGAGATCCCGGACCGCGGATTGATGGATCCGGATGGTGCGCGCGCCACGCTGGATGGTGCCGAGTTCCGCGATTTGCTTCCCGGTCAAATCGTAAACACGGACCAGTTCATCGAGCGACGCCACCGCGATCCGCTGTCCGTCAAGGCTAAAGACCGCCCGTATCGCTGTCTGGAGCTGCGAACCCTGAGGTGGCAGAACGAGCTGCTCGTCGCCGCTTTTGCTGTCCATGATCCGCGTCAGCCCATCGCGCGATGCGCTCATCAGCCGTTTTCCGTCCGCCGAGAAGGTCAGGCTGCGCGTCCAGGCCGTTTGAAGCGGCCGCTTCCAGAGCGGCGCTCCGGGACGCGACAGGTCGAGCATGCACAAGGCAAACTGGTCAGGCGGCGCTTTATGCGCAAGGGCCAGGAAGCGTCCTTCAGGGTCGAGTGCAATGCTGGTCTCCTCGATATCGCCACAACTCCAGTCCGGAGGTTGTTCGGGCCGGGCCGGAAGACGCCAGACGCCGGCGACGCCAATGCCCAGAATCATCTGGTTCTCGCCCCGGCCAGCGAAGCGGATCGCGTGGATGGGAAGCTCGGGTCCGGCGAGGTCGGACAGAGGCCGGAAACCGCCATCCTGCCGCACCCAGAGCTGCGCCCCGCGATTGCTCGACAAAGTGACCAGTTGTTCGCCATCGTCACGAAACTGAGGCGCGAACGGACGCCCCGCTGCCGCGTCCACGATCCGGCTCATGGCAAGCAGTCGATTGCTGGAGAGCGCGCGGCTGAGCACGTCGGTTCCCGCCGCCGGTAGGTCGGGGCCGGCCGCCAGGGCCAGGCGCACCGCCTCGGGCGTGTTGCCGCGGCCAATGGCGATCTCCGCCTCGCGCAGCAGGCCGCTTTGCCGATTGAGCAGGGTCTGGCGCGAGGCGTCCCAGAGCGCGTACAGGGCGACGCCGGCAAACAGCATCAGCACTGCCAACAGCGCGCCAATGACCCGACGATTGCGCCGCCGCTGCCATTGCAGCCGCGACCAGGAGCGCGCCAGAAACTCCAGCTCCAGGGGTTCGAGTTCCTCCCCGTGGGCCTGGGCGAAGACGCGCGCTGCGGCATGGCCGACCTCGCCCAGCAGATATTCGCGATTGCAGTCGGTGCGCTTCCACAGGCGTGCCTGGCGGGCGATCTGCGAACGCAGGGTCAGATCGTGGCGATGGTCGGGGTTCGCCAGCCAGGCGCGCACCGGTTCCCAGCGCAGGAACAGGGCCGGGTGGGCGAAGTAGGCGATTGGCCGGTACTCCTCCCACTGGAAGGTCGGATCGGCGGCGGGTTCAGGATCGGCAGGGTCGGTCGCCGGCGCATCAAGGAAGGCGTCGAGCGAGTCGGCCGCTCGTCCGAGCTTGAAGCGCGCCCGCCATTCCTCGCGGAGCTGGAGCAGAAGATGCCGCAGCGATTCCCCGAGCGTCATCTCGATCGCGGGGCAGAGACTGCGTTGCGCGGGATCCCAGACCGATTCGGCGACGATCAGCCGGGCCGCGATGAAGGCTTGCGTCAGGATCGCGCAGCGGTCGTCGCGCAGCAGGGTTGACAGATTCCCTTCACGCGCGCTCGCCCGTGTGCGACTCCCACCCTCCAGCGCCAGCAGGGCGCGACAGAGCATGGGTAGAGCGTTACGGGTCTCCGCGTCCAGGGTTTGCCACAGGTCGTCGGCGCGCTTGAGCAGCACGCCAGAGATGCCGCCGATGGCATGGAAGGCGCTCAACGTCAACAGCGAGCCTTGCGCGGTCTCGGAGGAGGCGAGCTGCCGGTAAAGCGCCTCCAGGGTCGGTTCCAGCAGCACGGGCCAGTGCGTCACGGTGCTGGCCTCGGACTCCAACGCCTCGACCAGTCCGTGTCCGGAGTCCCGGCCCATCGCCTCGAACTCGATGCCCGCCACCCGCGCGGGGATTTCCATCACCTGACGGATTCGCCCCAGGGCCGGCGGTTCCAGTCGATAACAACTGCGTTCGTCCAGCAGGGCGGTCAGGGTCGGAAACCGTGTCAGGCCGGGCAGATGCTGGCTGCCCAGCGCGGCGACGACCCAGATGCCCTCCTGCGCGGCGAGCGCCGCCAGGGTGTCCGCAAAGGTTTGGGTGCGTGGCACGTCCAGTCGCTTCTCGGCGAACAGACCGTCGAGCGGATCCAGGATCACGGCCAGCTGGAGACGCCCCTCGCGCCCGGCCGTCTGTTGCAGATCGTCGTTGACCGTCTGGGCGAGCGCGGCGCGGATCTGGTCCGCGCCGACCGTGGGCGCGCTCGCGAAGAGTTCGGCCAGGCGCCCGGCATCCAGCCCGAAGGCCGCGAGCGCGCTTCCCAGCATGCCGGGCGAGACCAGCGCGCGCGCGAGCGAGAGCAGCGGATCGTCCGGGTCCGGCTCGACCAGACACCAGCGACAGGCCGCCACCCCGGTCAAGAGATAAGGCCGGACCAGATGCGGCAGCAGACCGGCCCGCAGCAGCGAGGTCTTGCCCACGCCGCTGGGACCGGTCAGCAGCAGCAGACCCTGTCCCTTGTCCCTTGCCCCTTCCTCCTTGCCCCTCAGTCCATCGAGCCGCGCGACCAGCTCGCGGGTTTCCGTCTCGCGCCCGGTGAACACGCGCTCGTCGCCGACATCGAATGGCCCCTGGGCGCGAAAGGGGCTGCCCCGCCACTCGATGACGCCCGCGGCAAAGCGACGTTCGGCGCTGATGCGCCGATTCAGCAGCTTGCGCAGTTGGGTCTCGACCAGATCGCGGAAGGCGGTGTCATTCTCGAACTGCCGGAAAGCGCGTCGAAAACTGCCGTCCGGGTTGAAAAAATGGGTGCGGAAGAAGACGTCGAGCCGATCCCGATCGGTCACCGCCGCGCGGATCGCCTCGGCGTTGTTGATGTCGACCAGGCGCGGGGCGATCTTGCGATAGACCAGCACCTCCGGGGTCGCGTGCCGCGCGGATGCCTCGACTGCGTCGACAAACTCCCATTCGGTGCCCGTCATGCCGCCATAGGGATCGTCGGCGAGCGGCGTGCCGAGCCGGGTCCAGAGCATCACGAGCACGATCTCGCACTCGGACGGACGCAGCAGCCCGGCCTGAAAACTCCGCGCGGCGGTCAGCGCCTCCTCCTCCCAGAGCACTGTCTGAAGCTCGAAATAGGGCCGATACTCCTGGGCCAGCACCGCGACGATGTCCTTGACGAGCGCGCGTTCATGCTCGACATCGGAGGGCGAGGATACGAAGATACGGACCTTGGATTCTGTCATGGTTTGGATTCGGAAAGCGCTGGCTTGCCGGTAGATTGGCCGGGTCGCGAGCGCCGCGCAAGGTTCGAACGCCAATGAGTCGGGATCGCGGCAAGCGTGGGACGGCGCGAATCGCCGACGTCGGCATCCGAATCAACTCACGGAATTCACGCATTCGCACGGGAATTGCGCGGCCTCTCGACACAGCACCGGGCCAGCGGGGTACAATGATAAGGACTGTATTGTCGCGGCCAGGGCTTCAGGTCTGTGTTGCCGCCGCCATGATCTGTCTGGAAAGGCTCGCTGTCGACCCTGATTCGTGGAGGCGGTCGCGTTTGCGGTCACCTCACTTGATTCGGAGTATTCCGCCATGTTTCTTCATGAGACCGCCGATGCCGAGCATTTCGAGCTGGTCATCGTGCAATCGGTGCGACAGATCCTGAACTCGCCCAATCCAATGGAGTTCCTTCAATGGGCGCGGGAGGCCATTCCCCGGCTGCTCGGATTGCGCGAGGCCTATCTGGACGAGGTCGAAAGTCAACGTCTCGCCATGCTGCTCGGAACGGTGATCTGGAACGCCACCCCCTTGCCGACGAACGACTTTCTTCCGCTGCCGATCGCGTCTCCGCCGCCCGAAGCTCCTTGTCTCTGCGGATCGGGTCAGCGCTACGATGACTGCTGCGGAAATTTCGACGAGATGCCCGAACTCTCCAGCGAACTCATCTGGGAGATCCTGCTTGACGAGATCCCCGAGCGTACCCTGCGCGATGCCCTGGCGCTCGATGCCATCCCCGGCCCGCTGCTGGCGAAGATCGCCGATCGCTGGCTGGATGACGATCGTCCGATCCGCGCGGTTGCCTTGCTGGAGCCCCTCTTTGCCGGGCCGCTGGATGAATTGGGTACTCCCTACGAACCGGCCTTCGATATCCTCTGCGATGCCTACGATCGGCTGGACCACTGGCGCAAGAAACTCGCCTTTCTCAACCGTGTCTGCGCCGAGGGCAGTCCGTCGCTGCAGGCAACCGCCTGGCAGCGACTCAGCACCATGCATATCGACGAGGGCGATTTCGTCCAGGCCGAGGCCGCTTTCCTTTCCGCCTTGCGCAGCAATCCGGACAACCCGAGTACCGCGCTGCTGGAAATCACCCTGCTCGCGGCGCAGCACAAGGATCTGGTGGCCCGCGAACGGGCGCGCTTCTGGCTGCACCGTTTCCGTCGTCTTGGCTTCAAGGATGAAATCTTCATGGAATTTTTGAAGCGGGCCATTGCCGATCCTCAGGAGGCGATGGTCAATAGTCATGCGGATGCGCTGGATCCTCTGTTAGTGGATTTGCGCGACTGGGTCGCCGGCATTGGCGTCCGACCGCTGCCCACGTATGGAACGGCCCTGTTGCGGGATGCCGCCTCCCGACATCGTCATGTTGACCCGTTCGCTTTGCTCGAAGGGCCGGCGGAAGAAATCCGGCGACGTCCCGGTTCCCGGTTTCCCGCCGGAGCCATCAATGCACCGACTGGCGATCTGGTCGCCGGGCCTGACAGTCGTGCGGAACTGCGGCCACCCTCGGCAGTGCGCCGGATCGAGTCGGTCTGGCGATCGCTGTACCCGGCCGCCAAGCCCCAATCGACTCACCTCACGCTGGCGGAAGGGGTCGATGCGTGGGCCGAACCTGCCTGGCTGGATTATCTGCTCGAACATCCCGAGGTTGCCGATAGCCTGGATGTCCTCGACGATCTGGCCACCGCGCTCTATGAACATCCCGAAAGCGCGCTGCCCTGGATCTCGCACGCCCTGCTGCGGCCGCTCCTGGACCGCGCTTGGTCGATCCTGGAGCGGACCCTCCCGCCGGAGGGCGCCCGCTGCATTCCCTGGTCGGCGGCGACCAATCGCCCGGCGTTACGCCTGCTATTCCGCCGCTATCTCAGCCAGATTCAGGAAGGCGAGCCCAAGGGGGCGATCGACACCCTGGAAACCCTGTTGCGTCTCAACCCTCAGGACAACCATGGCGCGCGCGCCGAACTGATGAATCTCTATCTCCGGGATGGCGAGGACGAACGGGCGCTGGCCCTGGCGCGCCGCTTCCCGGACGATCTGCTCGCCGATCTGGCCTATGGCGAGGTGCTGGCGCTATATCGGCTGGGCCGCGAGGAGCGGGCGCGGCTGGTGCTGAATACGGCGATTCGACGCTTGCCGCGCATCCCCGGCTACCTGACCCGCAAACGCATCAAACAGCCGCGCCTGAATCCGCTCGGGATGACGCCCGGTGGCGACGATCAGGCGTGGCTGTATCGCGAGGAGATGCGCGATGTCTGGTTGGCCGAGCCCGGCATCCTGGCCTGGCTGAAACGTTTCACTGCCTGAACGACCACCACCGAAGCGAGGTATCGGCACATGGATACACAGTATCGCATCCTGTTTTCTGGAAACCTGCTGCCCGGTCAGGATCCGCGCGATGTCGCCAACCGCTTGGCCGTGACGTTCGGCATGCGCGATGACGTCGCTCGCGAGCTGATCGAGAAGGGAGGTGGCCGCGTCATCAAACACGATCTCACCGCGGAGGAAGCCGATCGCTATGGTGCGGAACTCTCGACCGCCGGCCTGGTCATCCGGATCGAAGCCCAGGATGGGACGCGCGTGTCGGGCGGGGCATCCGCCCCAGCCGCCGGCTCGCACGGGTCGCATTACGCGTCGCCGCGTCAGACGCGCGACGACGAAGCCGGCTCGCCCGCGCCCAGCGCGGTTCCGATCAGGCGCGGCTGGGGCTGGATCGCCGATGCCTGGTCCCTGTTCCGCCAGCGTCCCTGGGCCTGGATCGGCGCGGTGCTGCTGTTCTATCTGATCCTGATGGTGCTCAGTCTGGTGCCCGTGCTCGGCGGACTCGCGACCACCATTCTTGGTCCCATGCTGAGCGCCGGACTCATGATTGGCGCCCACGCCCAAGCGCAGGGCGAGGATTTCAGGGTCGGCTATCTGTTTGCCGGGGTGTCGAACAAACCAGGTCCGCTGGCCCTGGTGGGTGGGCTCTATCTGCTGCTGGGGATTGGGATCGTGCTCGTCGTCGCGGCACTCTTCGTGGGCATCATGGCCTCGACCGGGGTTGCGATGGATGCCGCGACCCTGGATCCGAATGACTTGGATTCATTGATGGCGATGAGTCCGATGCTCGCGCTGCCATTCCTTATCTTGATGCTGCTTGGTCTCCCGCTCGCGATGGCGGTCTTTTTCGCCCCCAGCCTGGTCGCGTTAAACGATGTCCCCGTGCTGCAAGCCTTCCGGCTGAGTTTCCTCGGTTGCCTGAAGAATATCCTGCCCTTCCTCGTCTTCACGCTCGTCGCCATTGCACTGGTGCTGCTGGGAACCATTCCATTCATGCTCGGGCTGATTTTGGTTCTGCCCATTCTGACTATTTCCATCTATGTCGCGTATCGGGATATTTTCCTGCTTTAAGGTGATGTCCAAAAAAGCGCAATGACCGCCGGGTGACGCGAGGCTAATGCCGCCGGACAGACGGCGTTAGCCGGCTTCGCCTGATCTCAGAACAGGGTGTAGATGAAAGGCGCCACGACCGAGCCCTGCGCGAGCACGATCAGCGCGCCTAGCAGCAACATGACGACGATGATCGGCGCGAGCCAGAATTTTTTGCGTTCGCGCATGAGGCCCCAAAGGTCTTTCAGAAGGTCGAGCATCAGTAAGGTTTCTCCATCGATTCGGGTGTGGCCTGCTGGCTTGGTTCGCGGTAGCTGTCGGCATCCGGCAGCAGACGGCGTTTCATCGGGTCATGCCCGGCGAGACGCGCGATGAGCCCCGTCGGTACGAAGACCAGAAAAAACGCCAGGCTCAGGATAAGCGGCGTCGTGACACGGTTCAGCAAGAGCCCAAACCGCATCCAGCCGCGATAGACGGGACGCAGCGAGCGTGGCGCGGCCAGTCCCCAGAGCATCAGGATGGCGGCAAGGGGCCAGGGCCAGATCGGCAACCGCAGGCCGAACAGCCAGGGCAGGATCAGCCCGAACAGCGTGGCGACGATGGCGCCGGTGGTGAGCGCAAAACGGCGCAGTCCACCCGTGTCGAGTTCTGGGATCGCGTGCATGGGCGGATACTCTTCAGTCCAGTTCGAATTCGTGCCGCCAGCGTTGGTCGCGCGGTTGCGCGGGCTGTTCGGACTTGGCCAGCAGGCAGTTCTCCAGCACCAGATACTCCATCTCGGTGCGCATGAAGCAGCGGTAGGCATCCTGAGGGGAACCGACGATGGGCTCGCCGCGCACGTTAAACGATGTGTTGACCAGGAGCGGGCAGCCGGTGCGCTCGGCGAAGGTCGCGATCAGCCGATGGAAGCGCGGGTTGGTGTCGGCATGCACGGTCTGTATTCGGGCCGAGTAGTCCAGATGGGTGATGGCCGGGATCTGCGAGCGCGCCATCTGTATCCGGTCGATGCCGAACCTGCCTTGCGGATCCTCGGTTATGGCGATGCGCTTAGCTTCCGCCACCGGCGCAACGATCAGCATGTAGGGGCTCGCACCCTCGTGCTCGAACCAATCCGATACCCGTTCGGCCAGTACCGCCGGGGCGAAGGGTCGGAAGGATTCCCGGTACTTGATCTTCAGATTCATCACCGACTGCATCCTTGGGCTGCGCGGATCGCCGAGGATCGAGCGCGCGCCAAGCGCCCGCGGGCCGAACTCCATACGACCCTGGAACCAGCCGACGACCTGCTCGGCGTCGAGCAGCGCCGCCAAGCGCTCCATCAAGGTGTCGTCGTCCAGGCGCTCGTAGGGAATGCCGGCGCTGTTTAGGTAGGTCTCGATCCGGGCGTTGTCGAATGCCGGCCCCAGGTAGGCGCCTCGCATGCGGTCGCTGTCGGCGCCGGCGCGGGGCTTGTCCAGATATTCGTGCCAGACCGACAGCGCGGCGCCGAGGGCGCCGCCGGCGTCGCCCGCCGCGGGTTGAATCCAGAGGTCCGAGAATGGCCCCTCGCGCAGCAACCGGCCGTTGGCGACGCAGTTCAGCGCCACGCCACCGGCCAGGCACAGACGGTCGACCCCCAACTCCCGATGGACCGTCCGCCCGAGACGCAGCACGACGTCTTCCGTAACCGCCTGAATGGAACTGGCCAGGTCCATCTCCCGCGACGTGATCGGCGCCTCGGGCTGGCGCGGCGGGCCGCCAAAGAGCCGGTCGAAGGCGCGGTTGGTCATGGTCAGACCCTGGGCGTAGTTGAAATAGCGCATGTTCAGGCGAAAGGTGCCGTCTTCCTTCAGCTCCAGCAGGTGCTTGAGGATCAGATCCCGGTACCTCGGTTCGCCATACGGGGCCAGTCCCATCAGCTTGTACTCGCCGGAGTTGACCTTGAAACCGGCGAAAGACGTGAAGGCCGAGTAAAGTAGCCCAAGTGAGTGCGGAAACTGAATCTCCCATTGAGGGATCAAGCGATTGCCGTCGCCGAGCCAGACCGAGGTGGTCGCCCACTCGCCGACGCCATCCATGCACAGCACGGCGGCCCGCTCGAAGGGACTGGGAAAAAACGCGGACGCGGCGTGCGCCTGATGGTGCCGGGTGAACAGCAGCGGCGGCAGATCCGCCGGAGCGATGTCGCCGAGCGCGGCGAGTTCCTCGCGGAGCAAGCGCTTGAGGAGGAGTTTTTCCTTTAGCCAGATCGGCATGGCGGCCAGGAAGGAGCGCAACCCGCGCGGCGCATAGGCCAGATAGGTCTCCAGCAAACGCTCGAACTTGACCAGCGGTTTGTCGTAGAAGACCACATGGTCAAGATCCGCGAGCGTCAGCTTGGCCTCTTCCAGGCAGTAGTCGATCGCTGCCGCCGGAAAGCCCGCGTCGTGCTTCTTGCGCGAGAAGCGCTCCTGCTGCGCGGCGGCCAGGATCTCGCCATCGCGCACCAGGCAGGCCGCGCTGTCATGATAATATGCGGAGATTCCGAGGATCGTGACAGCCATGGGTTCGCGGTAAAGACTGGGGCGGTGGGCGCGCAGTATACCGAAGCGACAAGATCCGATGCGAAAAATACTGTTCAGTTTGGTCTGGTTGATGTTCGTCTTCTTGCTGCTGCAGGGAGCGGGGTTCGCCTTTTATACGCTCAAGGTGAGTCAGCCCATCAGCGACTATGGCTATCCGGTGGGTCTGACCGTTGCTCATCCACGAATGGGCTATGCCTACCAGCCGAATTTCTCCGGTTATTTCAAAGGCTCGGCATACCAGGACATTCCGATCGAGATCAACGCGCAAGGGTTCCGCGACCGCGATTTCGCGGCCCGCCCCGGCGATGCCTGGCGTCTTGCGGTTTTAGGCGATTCGGTCGTGTTTGGCGCCGGCGTGCGCCAGGAAGACAGATTCACGGAATGTCTCGGCGCCCCGGATCAAACCGGTCGCGCGGACCGACGGGTACTCAACCTGGGCGTGAACTCCTATAGCTTCGGCCATTACCTGACGCTGGCACAGCTGGGTTTTTCGGGTGCCGATCCCGACGCGGTGCTCGTCGGCATCACCTTGAACGACTTCGCGCCGATGGAGAATAACGGTCCGGCGCGACGTGTCCAGCGGTATGCCGGGGAATGGCATAAACTCGACTGGGTCGCCCGTGTACAGGAGCGTATCGGTCGCACCTATGCCGTCCGCTTCCTGCGCGAAATCAGGACACGCGTCTCCTATGCGCTGCTGAACACGGACGAGCTTGAGGAGTACCACACGAAATGGATGCGTTCGGTGGTCACGGGCTGGCGGCTGGAGGAAAACAGACAGCGATTCGAGACGCAACTCGACGACTTCGCGTCACTGCTGAAGGGCGCGGATATCCCGTTCGGCTTCATCCTCTTTCCGGAACTCAACGAACTGCGCAATCCTTCGGAATTCGGGGAAGCGCGCCTGCTGGTGCGCGACCTGTTCGATCGGCGTGGCCTGCAATACTGCGACCCCTACGACGACTTCGCGCGCCAGGGCGATCTCGACTCGCTGTTTCTGGCGCGAGAAGACATCCACTACAGCCCCAAAGGGCATCAGGTGCTTTGCGAGGCCGTCGACCGTTGTCTCGACGATCAGAGGTTTCGTTCGCGGTGAGTCCCAAGTCCCGCCCCGAAGGGTCGAACCGCGAACGGTTTGAGGTTCAACCCTGAAGCAGCCGCTTCAGGATCTCGTTCACCTGCCCTGGATTGGCCTTGCCGCCGCTCTGCTTCATCGCCTGCCCGACGAAGAAGCCGAACACCTTGTCCTTGCCGGCGCGGTACTGTTCCACCTGACCCGGATTGGCGGCGATGATCTCCGCGATCAGGGATTCGATGGCGCTGCTGTCGGTGATCTGGGTGAGCCCCCTGGCCGCGATGATCTGGTCCGCGTCGCCCTCGCCAGCCCACATCGCCTCGAACACCTGCTTGGCGAGCTTGCCCGAGACGGTGTTGTCCTGGATACGCCGGATCAGACCCGCAAGCATTGGCGCCGACACCGGACTCCGGGCGATATCGCCCTCGGCCTTGTTGAGCGCAGCCATCAGCTCGCCGCCGATCCAGTTGGCCGCCAGCTTGGGTTCGCCGGTTTCGCGGGCGACCGTCTCGAAATAGTCCGCCAACTCGCGCGTGGCGGTCAGCAGGTTGGCGTCATACGCCGACAGACCATAGTCGTCATGAAAACGCGCGCGCTTGGCATCCGGCAGTTCCGGCAGATCGGCGGTCGCGGCGGCGAGAAAGTCGGGGTCGATTTCCAGCGGCAGCAGATCGGGATCGGGGAAATAGCGGTAATCGTTCGCCTCCTCCTTGGTGCGCATGGAGCGGGTTTCGTCCTTGGTTGCGTCATAAAGACGGGTTTCCTGGATGACCCGCCCGCCGCCTTCGATCAGATCGATCTGTCGCTCGATCTCGAACGCGATGGCCTTCTCCAGAAAGCGGAACGAGTTGACGTTCTTGATCTCGGCGCGGGTGCCGAGTTCCTGTTGACCGACCGGACGCACCGAAACGTTCGCGTCGACCCGAAAAGAGCCTTCCTGCATATTGCCGTCGCTGATGCCGAGATAGCGCACGAGTTGATGGATTTTTTTGGCATAGGCCACGGCTTCCTGGGCCGAGCGCAGGTCTGGCTCCGAGACGATCTCCAGCAGCGGCGTCCCGGCGCGATTCAGATCGATGCCGGTATAGCCGTGGTAATCCTCATGCAGCGACTTGCCTGCATCCTCTTCCAGATGGGCGCGCGTCACCCCGACCGTTTTGACCGCGCCATCGTCGAGGACGATCTCGACCTGACCCTTGCCCACGACCGGCAGCTCGTACTGGCTGATCTGGTAGCCCTTGGGCAGATCCGGATAGAAATAATTCTTGCGCGCGAAGATCGAGCGCGGCGCGATCTCGGCGCCGATCGCCCGGCCGAAGCGCACGGCGAGCCGGACCGCCTCGGCATTGAGCACGGGCAGCACGCCCGGCAGGCCCAGATCGATGGCGCTCGCCTGGGTGTTGGGCGCGGCGCCGAACGCGGTCGGCGCGCCGGAGAAAATCTTGGAGTGGGTCGCGAGTTGCGTATGAATCTCAAGACCGATGACGGTTTCCCATGCCATGACGATGTCAACCTGATTGATGGGGGGCGCGCGAGGCCCAAAAAAACAAGGCATCCAGAACGGTCGGAATGCCGGGTAGAACACGCCCAACACGGCGATAATCGAGCACGACAAGGCACTTGAGCGTGTTGTTGTGGCCTTGAGGCGGGGCGACTATCTGACGGTTGGGAGATAACCGCGCATCCCGGCAGCGCAAATGCGCGTCAAGGGCGATGTTATTCGGGAAATAATGCGGAGATTTCCGCCTGGATTCTTTCGGCTTCCTCCCGCGGATTCTGCGCATCGCGAATCGGACGGCCCACGACGATATAGTCCGCGCCATTCAGGAATGCCTGAGTTGGACTCACGACACGCTTTTGATCGTCTTCCGTACAGTTATCGACCGGACGGATCCCCGGCGAAACAATCAAAAACCGATCGCCCAGGTCATCGCGCAGCCTGGATGCTTCAAGACCTGACGAAATGACTCCATCGCAACCTAACTTGATCGCCTTTTTTGCGCGAGCTAAGACAAGGTCTTCCACGTTGCACTGGAATCCGAGCGATTCCAGATCCGAGCGGTCCAGACTGGTCAGCACGGTCACGGCAAGGATTTTCAGGTCGTTTTTTTCTCGCGCGGCCGCCGCGAGCATGGTGTCGTTGCCATGCACCGTCGCAAAATCAACGCCTCGGTCCTTGAGTTGCCGCACCGCGCTCGCCACTGTCTCCGGGATATCGAAAAACTTAAGATCGCAAAAAACACGCTTGCCACGGGCTCGCAGCCAATCGATCAATTCGAAGTAATTTCCAGACATGAACAGTTCAAGACCGATCTTGTAGAACTGCACCGAATCTCCGAGATCATCCACAAGCTGTTTAGCCGCTGTCATATCCGGAACATCGAGCGCGAGGATCAGTCGCTGGCGGGCTGGTATTTGCTTTTGCGAAAGCTTGTTAGTCATGAATCTTGGCCCGAAAACGTCATCAGCTATCATTGGCTGAACCCTATTAACAGTAGCGAAGTGAGTCTGGATTGACCCGTCCGGGTTCCCCGACATCACGCCTGCATTTCGTGGATAGCTTATCTTCTCAAGCGGTTCTCCACAAACAAACACATCGCGCACACCCGCCATATCACGCCTGCTCTGAAGCTCAAGCGATGATCGGGTCACGCGCATGATGTGGCGGTTGACTGGCGCGGTCGCGGTTCAACGCGACGGCATCCGGTCTTCCATCATCTCTTTTAACCGATACAGATTCTCCAGCGCGTCCCTGGGCGTCAGGCGATCCGGGTCCAATTCACGCAAGGCGCCGCAGACCGGATGCTCGGGCGGTGGCGTCGGTTCAGGAATGAGGGGGAACAGCGACAGTTGCACCGCCTCCCGCTCCGCGTGGCGCCGGGCGGCTTCTTCCAGTTCGAGCAGCCGCTCCCGCGCGCGCGCGATCACGGGCGCGGGCACGCCGGCGAGCGCCGCGACCGCCAGACCATAACTCTGATTTGCCGGTCCATCGCGCACGGCGTGCATGAAAACGATGGACGTTCCGTGCTCGACCGCGTCCAGATGGACGTTGGCGATGCCGGGGTATTCCTCCGGCAGCGTGGTCAGCTCGAAATAATGGGTCGCGAACAGGCTGTAGGCGCCGATCCGGGTCGCCAGTTCCACCCCGCAGGACCAGGCCAGCGAGAGTCCGTCGAAGGTGCTGGTGCCGCGCCCGACCTCGTCCATCAGCACCAGACTCTGGGCGGTGGCGTTGTTCAGGATATTGGCCGTCTCCTCCATCTCCACCATGAAGGTCGAGCGCCCTCCGGCCAGATCGTCGGAGGCGCCGATGCGCGAGAAGATCCGGTCCACCGGGCCGATGGTCGCGGCGCTCGCCGGCACGAAACTTCCGACATGGGCAAGCAGCACGATCAGCGCGTTCTGACGCATGTAGGTGGACTTGCCGCCCATGTTGGGGCCGGTGATGATCAGCATCCGCCGGCGCGCGTCCATGCGCAGACCGTTGGCGACGAAGGGAATGTCGATGACTCCCTCGACCACCGGATGACGCCCGTCCTCAATCTCGATCGACGCCGTGTCGGTGAGTTGCGGGCAGTTCCAGTTCAGGGATTCGGCGCGCTCGGCCAGATTCGCGAGGACATCGAGCGTCGCAATGCCGACCGCGCTGGTCTGCAAGGGGGCTAGAGATTCCGCCAGCCGGCCCAGCAGATCCTCATAGAGCGCCTTCTCGCGCGCCAGCGACCGCTCGCGGCTGCTCAAAATCTGGTCCTCGAACCGCTTGAGTTCGGGGGTGATATACCGCTCCGCGTCCTTCAGGGTCTGACGACGGACATAATCCAGCGGTGCCCGGCCGGCCTGCGTGCGATGGATTTCGAGGTAATAGCCGTGGACGCGGTTGTAGCCGACCTTGAGGCCGGGAAGGCCGGTGCGTTCGCGTTCGCGGGTCTCCAACTCCAGCAGAAAGCGATCGGCATTGTTCGACAGGTCGCGCAGTTGATCCAGTTCTTCATCGAAACCAGAGGCGATCACGCCGCCGTCGCGGATCAGCATCGGCGGTTGGGCGAGGATGGCGCGCGTGAGCAGATCGCGGGTGTCAGGATGGTCGCCGATGTCGGCGTTCAGACGCGCGAGCAAGGGATCCTCAATGCCGGCCAACAGGTCGTGCAACGCCGGAAAGACCGCGAGCGAATCGCGTAACACGGCCAGATCGCGCGGGCGCGCCGTGCCCAGGGCAATGCGCGCGAGGATGCGTTCCAGATCGCCGATGCCCGCCAGCGTCGGGTGCAGATCGGACAGATTGCCCTCGGCGAGCAGCGTCCGGATCGCGGAATGGCGCTCGCGCACCGCGCTCCGGTCGCGTAGCGGACGATGCAGCCAGCGGCGCAGCAGACGGCTGCCCATGGCGGTGGCCGTGCGGTCCAGCACCCCGGCCAGGGTGTGTTCGGCGCGACCGCTCAGACTCTCGGTGAGTTCCAGATTGCGCCGGGTCGCGGCGTCGAGGATGAGCGCCTCGTCGCGCTGTTCGGTGATCAGGCCGCGCAGATGGGGCAGGGCGGCGAACTGGGTGTCGCGAATATACTGGAGCAGACAGCCGGCCGCCCCGACCGCGAGACGCAGCGTGGCGCAACCGAAACCGCTCAGGTCGCGGGTGCCGAACTGCTGGCAGAGCAGTCGCTCGCCGCTGTCCGGATCCAGATGCCAGACCGGGCGGCGGGCGATGCCATGTTCGATGCGCAGATCGCTTGGGATCCGGCTGTCTTCCGCGACCAGGATCTCGGCCGGCTTGAGCCGCTCCAGTTCGCTGGCCAGCGCCTCGCGGGTGGCGACCTCCAGCACCGAAAAACGTCCGCTGGAGAGTTCCAGCACCGCCAGACCAAAGCCGTCCTTGCCCTCTGCGATGGCGGCCAGAAGATTCTCCCGCCGTTCTTCCAGCAACGCCTCGTCGGTCAGGGTGCCGGGCGTCACCACGCGGGTCACCCGACGCTCCACCAGACCCTTACTCTTGGCCGGATCGCCGATCTGCTCGCAAATTGCCGCCGAGACGCCCTTGCGCACCAGCTTGGCGAGGTAGCCCTCCAGGGTGTGATAGGGCACTCCCGCCATCGGGATCGAGCGTCCGGCGGACTGGCCGCGCTTGGTTAGGGTAATGTCGAGCAGCCGCGCCGCCCGCTCGGCGTCCTCGAAAAAGAGTTCGTAGAAATCCCCCATGCGGTAGAACAGCAGCAGGTCCGGGTAGTCCGCCTTGAGACGCAGATAGTGCTGCATCACGGGTGTGTGCTGGGCGAGATCGGCATGCTCGATCGATGGGTTGGGTGCGTTGGCGGGATGGCCGGGGAAGGCTTTCATTGACCATGCTCTCCACGCGACAATTCACGCTCGGTCTGCCCGATGCAGGAGCGGTTGGCGCGCCTTTCGGTCGGCCGGGCGGTGCCGCCGCCGTGGCGGGCGGTCAGTACAAATGGGGTGTCGAGCGTGGGCATGCTGTCTTGCAACTGGCGCAGTCGTACAGAGGAAAGTCCGGCTAGTCTAACAGTCCGTCGGGGTTTCCCGTTGGCAAGCGGCGGGTGCTACGCCAACGGGGCGGTAGCAACTTGAGCGCCCAAGCCGATGCGACACGGGTTCTCCCGATCCCGGACGCGGTCTAATCGAAGTTGGGCAGGCCGGATTGCAGCCACCAGGAATCCAGCTTCTCGTCCCAACGCCAGAGCTGACGGTCGGAGAGTCGCTTGACGACTTGCCGGTCTTCGTAGAGGTACTCGATCGCGACGATCTGAGTCGCGCTGTCCTTGTCCTGCAGCGTGGGTGGCTGGACGACGTCGTAGCCGGTGAGGCGCAGCCCGTTAAGCAGGGGTGGCAAAGGCTTATCCTTGCGCAGATCCGGATGCACGAAACCATAGGCGGTTTCGTAGTATCCCCAGCGCAGCGCGGATTGATAGCCGTTGGTTGCAGCCTGCAGACCGACGGATCGCTTATCTTTCTCCACGGCGCCGCAACCACTGAGCAGGAGCGACGCGAGGAGCGCGTAAAGCAGGCCGAACGAGCACATCGACCACGTATGCGTTGGACTGGACATCGGAATTCCCATCGAAGCGATGCTGGGCGGCAATCTTGATCGTTGCGTTGATGATACGGCATCCAGACGGCGGAGACAGCGCCCAACGCACGACCCCATGCCTGAACCGCATTCCGCCGATCGCGTCGACTGAAGGCGATGCGCGGGGACACTCGCGGCAACGCCGGTCGCGCTGAATGCGTCCCTCGCCGACTGGAGTATCATTTCGCCCCTTGCTTCGTATTCCCTAATGGCAATATCCCATGACCGAGTCACTCGAACCCCGCTGCGAAATCGTCCTGGATGACGTCCAGGTGACCCTACTCGGCACCGCTCATGTTTCGCGCATCAGTGTCGAGCAGGTCGAGAGGCTGATCCAGAGCGGCGACTATGACGCCGTGGCGGTCGAGTTGTGCCGGAGTCGCTTCAACGCCCTGATGGATCCGCGCTCGCTCGCCCAGACGGACCTCTTCTCCGTCATCCGTCAGAACCGCGTCTATATGGTCGCCGCCAGCCTGGCCTTGTCGGCCTATCAGCAACGGCTCGCCGATCAGTTCGGGATCGAGCCGGGCGCGGAACAGCGCATGGCGCTTCGGTTGGCCAGGGAGCGCGATCTGCCGGTTCTGCTGATCGATCGCGAAATCGGCATCACCCTGAAGCGAATCTCGGCCAATCTTGGCTGGTGGCAGCGCGCTACGCTTTTTTCGGGTCTGCTGGCTGCCATGGTGACCTCGAATGAAGTATCCGAGGATGAAGTTGAGCGACTCAAGGAAGGGGACGTGCTTGAGACCACCTTTGCCGAATTCGCGACCGATCGCAAGGACCTCTATGTGCCACTGATCGAAGAGCGCGATCGCTACATGGCCGCCAAACTGCGGCGCGAGGTCGCGCGGCTCGGCGTCAAGCGTGTGCTTGCCGTGGTCGGGGTCGGTCATCTCAAAGGCATCGCCGACAAGCTCGGTCAAAACCGCGAGGATGCGGTGGACATCATTGCCGAATTGGAGCGCATCCCAGCGCCTGGCCGCTGGCCCAGGATCCTGGCATGGACGGTACTCGCGTTGATTCTGGGAGGCTTTGCCTGGGGTTTTGCAATGAACCCCGATCTGGGCTGGGATCTGGTGCTCAACTGGATGTTGATCACCGGCGGTTTGTCGGCACTCGGTACGCTGATGGCGGCCGGGCACCCGCTCACGATCCTGTCGGCCTTCCTGGCCGCGCCGCTGACGACCTTGAATCCAGCCATTGGCGCTGGGATGGTCACGGGGGCGGTGGAGCTTTATCTGCGCAAACCGAACGTCGGGGATTTTGGTCGGCTGCGCGCGGATGTCACCTCCTGGACTGGCTGGTGGCGTAATCGGGTCGCGCGGATTCTAGTGGTCTTTGCGTTGAGCAATCTGGGCGCGGCCATTGGCACCTACGTCGCGGGTTTCCAGATGGTTGAGCGGATCGTCCAGTCAGGCTCCTGAACGCGGTCATTCTTGAAAGAACGACTGACGCTTTGAACGCGCGTTGTTACGCAGAGACGACCTCCAGGTCGCAACCTGGCAAGATCGCTTCCGATTCGATAAAAGCGCGCCGAAACTGCTGGCAGCGATCAATGAACTCGTGGGTGCTTTTCGGCATCGGTACGCGGGCGCGGACGATGAAACAGATGAGATCGGCTCCTTCGCGCAACAGACCGATGCTCTCCAGCGCCTCCCGTATGTCCATGGCGGTGGGTGTGTTCGGCAGGATGGGATCGGATTTGCGCAGCCGCTCACTGGCCACGACATAGGCTGGCCAGACATCGAACACCGCTGGATCGGTGCGGAGGGTTTCGCATTTTCGCTTGGCCGCCTCGGCAAGCTCATCGAGCCTGGTATCGCTGTCGGCGATTTTCCGGCTGCCCGCGAAGGTGTCTTTCAGCGCCGCCGCAATCCGGTCGACGGCGTGCATGGTCATTGCGATCTTCAGATAGCGGCTCGCATAGAAATCCTCGATCGGCATGGAAAACGCCTTGAAAGGCTCGCCCCACAGCTCGTCGATCCCCTCGTCGCCACCGCGGTGACGTACCATCTTGCCAAGCTCCAGCGCTTCCAGCAGGCATTGTCCACACTCTCGCATCAGTGCATGCTCGGGGAAAATCTCGACCCCGGCGGTTTGGAGATCCACCAGGCAGTGGAAAATATCCGCCGCGCGATTGAACAGCGCGCCGGCCAGCATGGCGCCGTTGACCCGCTTGCGTTCAATCTCGCTTTCGGCTTCATAGGCGGCGCGGGCTTCCTTGAGCCGCACCCCGGGGATGTTGATGCCGTGTTCGACATGATTGAACAAGCGCCGCGTCAACGCCTGTACCAGATGCCGCCTGACCTCGAAGCTGTCCTGTGGCGGTTCGTAATATTTGACCCAGTAGCCATCGTAATAGATACGCTCGACGCCATCGATCAAGCGCCTGCTGCCATTGACTGGAGTTTCATACATACTCGCTGGCATCCGGAGAAAGGCTAGACTATGGCCACTAAAATTTAGAAACGTCAGGAAAATTAAGAATGCTCACCAAGGACCAGTTTGCCGCGATCGTCATGATACTTTTCATGTGGGGTTTTGCCGGGGCGTTATTCGGCGCACTGTTTGCCGGTCTTTATCAGGTCTTGCAGGTGCTGGGGCTCACGGGCTGGCAACCGTTAATCATGGCGGCCGCGGCGGCCGCCATGACGACATCCGCCTTTTATAGCGCGATGCCCGTCGCGCTGGTAGGCGCGATGGCCGGTGTGCTGTCCTCGATCGGCTATTTGATTGCGACCGGTCAAGAAATCGAATTATTTATGATCGTCGGTATTGCCGGAACCGCCGGACTCGTGGCGGGAAGCTTCTACGCCTGGATGGTGACGGGTGGCAGCCAACCGCTCGCCGAGACCCTCACGGGACTCCTCGCCGGATTGCTGGCGGGCGGTGTGCTCGCGGTGGTGCTGGCGATGAGCGGCGAAGAGGTCGGGATGTTCGTCCTGGCGGCTGGCGTGGTGGCCCTGGTCGGCACCTTTTTCCAGATCTCGGAGCGCTGGCTGCTTGCGCGCACCTCTGGCTGGCTACCCGGCATCCTGTCCGCACCCGTGGTCGCGGGACTGATTGCCGCGGTCGTTGGCGCGAGTATCTGGATCCTGGACGGAACCACCTCGGCCATGCTGGATGTGAGCACCCAGGATGCGATCGGACGGGTTCTCCATGACATCCCGCCGGGCTTGCTGGGCGGTTTGCTCGGCGGCGCCTTGACCGGTCTGCTGCTCGAACTGTTTGGCTTTCACCTCGAAGACCGCCGCTGAACCAGCTTCAGGCTGATGCCTGGCGGTCATGGTGACGCAAGTCTTGATTCAACCATTTCCATTTCGCAAGGGAAACCCGCCATGCTCGACGACCCCAACCAATGGTTCTCGGAAGTTGCCGCAGACGACGGCAGCGCCTTCTCGCTGAAGATCCGCGAAAAGCTCCACGAGGAGCAGACGCCCTTCCAACTCATCGAGATTTACGCCACCGAGGGTTTCGGCAACCTGATGGTGATCGACGGTTGCACCATGCTGTCGAGTCGCGAGAATTTTCTTTATCACGAGATGATGTCCCACCCGGCGCTCTTCACCCATCCGGCACCGCGACGGGTCTGTATCATCGGTGGCGGCGACTGCGGCACCCTGCGCGAGGTACTCAAGCATCCGGGGGTCGCGTCGGCGGTGCAGATCGATATCGACGAAGGGGTCACCCGGCTCGCCGAGCGCTATTTCCCCGAACTCACCGCCGCGAACCATGACCCGCGCGCCCAACTGCGGTTCGAGGACGGGATTCGCTGGATCCGGGAAGCCCCCACCGGCAGTCTGGATCTCATCATCGTCGACAGCACCGACCCGGTCGGCCCGGCCCTGGGACTCTTCAGCCAGGACTTCTACGCCGAGTGCCTGCGCGCGCTCGATACCCATGGGATCCTGGTGCAGCAGAGCGAATCGCCCCTGTATCACCTGCGCCTCCTGCAAGAGATGCATGGCGCGATGCGCGCCGCCGGCTTTGCCGACACCCAAACTCTGTCGTTCCCCCAGCCGATCTACCCCTCGGGCTGGTGGAGCGCGACCCTGGCCGGCAAGGCGGTGGCGCTGGCCGATTTCCGGGTCGCGGACGCGGAACGCAAGCCATTCAAGACCCAGTATTACAACGCCGGGATTCACCGCGCGGCCCTGGCTCAGCCGGAGTTCGTGCGGCGAGGGCTTGCGGCAATTGCCGGGCCGAGAGACTGATTCGGCGAAAAAAGGGGCCGTCAGGCCCCGAAGTCAAGTCACGACAGCAGAGAATAGCGACGATCTCCAACCCAATCGAGATGCCGGCAAGAAGCTTGCCGGCGGGAATTGGAGCGTCGTGTCAGCGGGAGCCTGATCCGTGGCGAATCGAGAAAAGATCCAGGTCGCGGCCGCCTCCCGGCGACCGCCGCGCGCGGTTCAGAGAATGTAACCGCGTTCGTCGTGCTGCGAGAGGTCGAGACCCTCGGTTTCCTGCTCCTCGTTCACCCGCAGACCGATCGTCAGATCGACCAGCTTGAGGATGATATAGCTCAAAACCGCCGTATAGACCAGGGTCACCACCACGCCCTTGGTCTGGATCCAGAGCTGACCGGCGATGGTCACGCCCTCGGCCAGACCGGCGCCGCCCAGGCTCGCGGCGGCAAAGATGCCGGTCAGGAGCGCGCCGACGATGCCGCCGACGGCATGCACGCCGAAGACATCGAGCGAGTCGTCGTAGCCCAACGCCCGCTTGAGCTTGGTCGAGGCCAGGAAGCAGACGATGCCGGAGGCCGCGCCGATCGCCAGCGCGCCAAGCGGTCCCGCGGTCCCGGAGGCCGGGGTGATGGCGACCAGACCGGCGACGGCGCCGGTGGCGATGCCGAGCACGCTGGCCTTGCCGTGGTTGACCCATTCCGAGAACATCCAGGCCAACGCCGCGGTGGCGGTGGCGATCTGAGTGACCAGCATGGCCATGCCGGCGCTCTCGTTGGCCGCGACCGCGCTGCCGGCGTTGAAGCCGAACCAGCCGACCCACAGCATGGAGGCGCCGATCACGGTATAGCCCAGGTTATGCGGCGGCATGGCGGTGGTCGGATAGCCCTTGCGCTTGCCCAGCACGAGCGCCGCGACCAGACCGGCGACACCGGCGTTGATGTGCACCACGGTCCCGCCGGCGAAGTCGAGCACGCCCCAGTCCCACATCAGGGCGCCGTCGCCGCTCCACACCATGTGCGCGATCGGCAGATAAACGACCGTGAACCAAATCCCCATGAACCACAGCAGGGCGGAGAACTTCATGCGCTCGGCGAAGGCGCCGACGATGAGTGCCGGGGTGATGATGGCGAAGGTCATCTGGAAGGTTGCGAAGACCGTCTCGGGGATGGCGAGGGTCAGGCTCTCGCGGGTCACCCCGCCGAACAGCGCTTTGTCGAAGCTGCCGATGAAGGAATTTAGATTCAGGACGCCTTTTCCATCCCGGTGGTCGAGAAGGCCAGGCTGTAGCCGTAGATGACCCAGAGCACGGTCATCAGCGCGGTGATGGCAAAACACTGCATCAGCACCGAGAGCACGTTCTTGGAACGCACCAGACCGCCATAGAAAAGGGCCAGACCGGGGATGGTCATGAACAGCACCAGCGCGGTGGCGGTCAGCATCCAGGCGGTATCGCCGCTGTTCAGGACGGGAACCTCCTCCTGAGCCAGCGCGAGCATGGGGGCCAGGGTCAGGATGCTGGCCAGGGCCGGCGTGGCAAGCCGTTTGGGATCCAGTTTTGACATCGATAGGGTCTCCTTGGCGGCGATCACAATGCGTCCGACCCGGTTTCGCCGGTGCGGATGCGGATGACTTGGTTGAGTTCGAACACGAAGATCTTGCCGTCGCCGATTTTGCCGGTGCGGGCGGCGTTGCTGATCGCCTCGATCACCTTCTCGACCATCTCGTCGTCGACCGCGATCTCGACCTTGATCTTCGGCAGGAAATCGACGACGTATTCGGCGCCGCGATAGAGTTCGGTATGGCCTTTCTGTCGACCGAAGCCCTTGACCTCGATGACGGTGATGCCGGAGACGCCGATGTCTCCGAGCGCCTCGCGGACATCGTCGAGCTTGAAGGGTTTAATAACGGCTGCAACCATTTTCATGGCGTTTTAGCTCCTGTTGAAGACCGGGGCGATGACGCCCCGAGCAGGGGGGTTGAAGTCGCAAAGTTTGTCGAGATTAGAATTCCTTGTTCCAGCCGATCCACAGCTTCGGATCCTCGTCGTAGGTGTCGCGGCCGATCTGGTCGTAGTTGAAGCTGAAGGTGCCGAAATCGCCGGCCTCGCGGCTGATGGAGGCGCCCCAGTGACCGTAGTCGTTACCGCCCTCGTTGTAACGGAAGTCGTAGTACCCGCCGTGGAGATTCAGGCCAAGGTTATAGGGCAGCGCGAAGTCCAGCGCGGCGTGATAGTAGAGGTCGCCCTGGATGTACAGCGCCTCGGAGTCGGCAACGCCGGGAGCATTGTCGGCCTGCCCGTAAACGGTGTAAGCAATGCCCGTGGTGAGCCATTTGTAGGTCGCACTGCCGCCGATCTCGGCAAAGTCGAGGTCGCGGCCATCCGGATACGCGATGTAGATCGCGTTGAGGTCGTAACTGAAATCGTCATTGATTGACTGACCGAAACCGGCGGCGACGTCGAGTTCGTAATTAGTGTCGTTACCCTCGCTGTCGAGGAAATCGACATTCGACAGCCAGGTTCCGGCGTGGAAACCGCTCGCATGAGCATAATCGAGTCCGCCCTGAACCGCCGGCTGATTATCGGTCTGGGTCTGTCCGCGCCAGATATAATTGCTGACGACGCCGATGTTGGCGCTGATCGAGTGGGGATCCTCGGCCATGGCGGCCTGGAAAGCGCCCGCGCTTATGGCGAGGGCTCCAACCGCCAGTGCGCTGCCGATGTGTGTTGGTTTCATTGGGTTGTACCTCAATAGGATCCAGGCATCCGTTTAGAAGAGAGGGCGGAACGGACCGGCGCCTGGAAAAAGGCCGGAATGCCGCAAATGACGTAGTGTCTCGTAAGGCATGTTACATGCCATTCCGTTGTTGCGGCAAAAACAAGACGTTTTTGTTCTTGCGTGCCAAATTCGCAACAGACATTGCACCAAGAAAAATCGGCACTGTTCGATAAAATCCTGAAGCGCACCAAAATAGAGCGGCTTTCGACGCAGACGCGCCAACGCACCACCCTTATAATGTTTGCCAGCATGCTCCCCCGGCCGCCTGTCTTCCAACGGGCGGGCCACGCTTGATTTGCTCACGGGTCGCCACCGACCCCCCGCGCAGAGGTAACTCCCAATGTTGGATCCGAAACAATTCGACGACCTGTTCCAGCGTCTGTCCTCGGCCATGCCGAAGGGTCTCCAGGTGTTGCAGGAAGACCTCAATCGCAACCTCCGCGCCTCCCTGGAATCGGGGCTGGCCCGCCTCGATCTGGTGACGCGCGAGGAGTTCGATGTGCAGTCGGCCGTGCTGGCCCGGACACGCGAAAAACTGGTCGCGCTGGAGACACAGGTGAAGGCGCTGGAGCAAGCGCTCGCGGTCACCCGACCGCACGCGGACTGAGCGCGCGGCCAGGGAATTGGCGCTCTGCATCCTGTACAGCCGCGCCCGCGTCGGCATCCATGCCCCGGCGGTGACGGTCGAGGTCCATCTGTCCGGCGGGCTGCCCTCGCTCTCGATGGTCGGCCTGCCGGAACTGGCGGTGAAAGAGAGCAAGGACCGGGTGCGCGGCGCCCTGCTCAACGGCCGGTTCCGCTTTCCCGACGGGCATGTCACCATCAACCTGGCGCCCGCGGATCTGCCCAAGGAAGGCGGTCGGTTCGATCTGCCCATCGCGCTCGGGATCCTGGGCGCCTCGGGTCAGGTTGCCGCCAAGGCGCTCGATCGGTATGAATTCATCGGCGAGCTGGCCCTGTCCGGGGCGCTAAGGCCGGTCAATGGGGTGCTTCCGGTCGCGGTGGCCGCGCGCGACGCGGGCCGCGAACTCATCCTGCCGCGCGAGAATGCCGCCGAGGCGGGTTTGGTGAGCGGTCTTTCGCTGCGTCCGGCGGGTCATCTGATGGAGGTCTGCGAACATCTGAATGGCACCAGCCTGCTGTCCGCCTTCGTGTCGGGCAATGATCCCATCCTCGATGACCCCGATTATCCCGAGCTGGCCGAGGTGCGCGGTCAGGAGCATGCCAAGCGGGCGCTTGAAATTGCCGCCGCCGGGGCGCACAGCCTGCTGCTGATCGGCCCGCCAGGCACGGGCAAATCGATGCTGGCCAACCGGCTGCCGGGACTCCTGCCGCCAATGACCGAGGCCGAAGCGCTGGAAGCGGCGGCGATCCGCTCGGTGAGCGACCGCGATCTGTTCGATCCGACCCGCTGGCGCGAGCGGCCATTCCGTTCGCCGCACCATACCGCGTCAGGGGTCGCGCTGGTCGGCGGCGGCAGCAATCCCCGGCCGGGCGAGATTTCGCTGGCCCATCAGGGCGTGCTCTTTCTGGACGAACTGCCGGAATACGACCGCAAGGTGCTGGAGGTGCTGCGCGAACCCCTGGAGTCGGGTTATATCGATATCTCCAGGGCGGCGCGCCAGGCACGCTTTCCGGCGCGCTTCCAGTTGCTGGCGGCCATGAACCCCTGTCCCTGCGGCTATCTGGGCGACAGCAGCGGGCGCTGCCGCTGTACCATCGAGCAGATCGGACGCTATCGCGGGCGTATCTCCGGCCCCCTGCTCGACCGCATCGACATGCACGTCGAAGTGCCCCGGCTCGATGTCTCGCGGCTGGGTGGACCACGTCCCGAGAACGCCGAAACCACGGCGCTGGTGCGCGCGCGGGTGGCCGCCGCCCGCGCGATCCAGCAGACCCGCGCCGGCAAGCCGAATAACGCGCTGGGACCGAGCGAGATCGATCGCGACTGCGCGCTCGACGACGCCGGACGGCGCCTGATGGAACAGGCGTTGACCCGCCTCGCGCTCTCGGCGCGGGCCTATCATCGGATCCTGAAGGTCGCCCGGACCATCGCCGATCTTCAGCAGGCGAACGCCATCGATTCCACGCACCTGAGCGAAGCCATCGGCTATCGCCGTCTCGACCGGGGACAGCCGCACGCCTGAGCGTCATGGCGCCGACCGACAGGCCATCCGCGACAGGACGCCATCAGGCCCCTTCGCATTCTCTTTTTAGCGACACTTTGAGGCAAAACGCGCAACAATTTGATGAGGAAAATCCCTTCCATCTGCTAGAATGGCCGTCGCAAATCCCTATTTTGGTGGCATCCATGCAACAATTTACCCCGCGTCGATTCCTGGATTGAGCTTCACCGTGTGCCCGTTTCCGTCATCGCGCAGGGCATCGCGTTGACCTCTCACTCACTCTCCTTGCCGCGACGATCATGCTTCAACTAAAAGACCTGAGTTTCCGCCGTGGCCCCAACCTCCTGCTGGAAGAGGCGTCGCTCGCCATCTATCCCGGCCAGAAGGTGGGTCTGGTGGGCGCCAATGGCAGCGGGAAATCGAGCCTTTTCGCCCTGCTGCTGGGCGATCTGCACGCGGACGCGGGCGGGTTTTCGATCCCGGCCGGCTGGGAGGTCGCGCATGTCGCCCAGCACACCCCGGACACCGAGCGCGCGGCCATCGAGTTCGTGCTGGATGGCGACCGCGAGTTGCGCCAGATCGAGATCGAGCTGACCGCCGCCGATGCCGCCGGCGACGGTCTGCGTCACGGCGAACTGCTGGGCCGCCTGGAATCCATCGGCGGCTACGACGCCGCGAGCCGCGCCGCGCGTCTGTTGCATGGCCTGGGCTTCGCGCCGGGCGACGAACGCCGTCCGGTCAACAGCTACTCGGGCGGCTGGCGCATGCGGCTGGCGCTGGCGCGCACGCTCATGTGCCGCTCGGACCTGCTGCTGCTCGACGAGCCGACCAACCATCTCGATCTGGACGCCGTGATCTGGCTCGAAGGCTGGCTCAAAAGCTATCCGGGCACCCTGTTGCTGATCTCGCATGACCGCGATTTTCTCGACGCGGTCGGCAGCCACATCCTGCACCTGGAACATCGGCGACTGACGCTCTACGCGGGCAATTATTCCGCCTTCGAGCGCCAGCGCGCCGAGCGGCTCGCCCAGCAGCAGTCAGCCTATGTGCGTCAGCAACGCGAAATCGCTCACATGCACAGCTTCGTGGAGCGCTTCCGCGCCAAGGCGACCAAGGCGCGTCAAGCGCAGAGCCGGGTGAAGGCGCTGGAGCGCATGGAACTGATCGCCCCGGCGCATATCGACTCGCCCTTCCGCTTCGGTTTCGAGCCAGCCGGGAATCTGCCCCGTCCGCTGCTGCGGATGGACAAGGCAACCGCCGGCTATGGCGCGAAGCCCGTCCTCCAGAGCGTCGGGTTCAGTCTGGAGCCGGGCGACCGCATCGGCCTGCTGGGACGCAACGGCGCGGGCAAATCCACCCTCATCAAGGTGCTGGCCGGCGAACTGCCGCTACTGTCGGGTCAGTGCGAACGCGCGCAGGATCTGCGCGTGGGCTATTTCGCCCAGCATCAACTGGATCAACTCGACCGCCACGGCACCCCGCTCGGCCATCTGCGCCGGCTCGATCCGAACGCCACCGAACAGACCCTGCGCAACTATCTGGGCGGTTTCGGTTTCGCCGGCGACCGCGCGCTCGACCCCATCGCGCCGCTCTCGGGCGGCGAGAAGGCGCGTCTGGTGCTGGCCATGATCATCCGTCAGAAGCCCAATCTGCTGCTGCTCGACGAACCGACCAACCATCTGGATCTGGAGATGCGCCACGCGCTCAGCGGGGCGTTGCAGGGCTTCGAGGGGGCGCTGGTGCTGGTCTCGCACGACCGCCATCTGCTGCGGGTGACCAGCGACACGTTGATGCTGGTGGACGGCGGCGGGGTACGCCTGTTCGACGGCGATCTGGACGATTACCCGGCCTGGCTGGCGGGACGCGATCCCGGCGCGCGTCCGGTCGGGGACGAGGACAGCGCCCGCGACGGCGGCGACCGCAAGCAGCAGCGTCGACAGTCGGCAGAGACGCGCAAGGCATTGCAGCCGCTGCGCAACCGCGAAAAGCAATTGGAACAGCGGCTCGCGACGCTCAACGCGCGCCGCGCGGCCCTGGATCAGGCGCTGGCGGCATCCGAGCTCTACGCGCCCGAGAGCAAGGCGCGATTGCTGACCCTGCTGGCCGAGCAGCGTCAGGTCAGCGCGGATCTGGAAGCGACCGAGGACGCTTGGCTTGAGGTCAGCGAGTCTATCGAACAATATCATGCCCGCGACGAGTGCCCGGATGCGCGCGCATGAGAAGGCGGTTTTTTTAGTGCCGGCGATCGCGCGCGCGCGTCATCAGGTCTTGGTGGCCTTCCACCGCTGGTGGCGGCGCGCGCGCCGGCCCGCCAGACGCCTGCTGCTCCTGGGCCTGGCGCTGGTCATCCTCTACGGACTCTGGCCCTATACGACACTCTGGAGCCTGCACCGCGCGCTCGTCCAGGGCGACGCGGCGACACTGGAGCGGCTGGTGGATCTGGATGCGATTCGCGACGAACTGGCGCGCCGTCTCAACAAGGAGCGTGCCAGCGCCATCGACGGACTCTCCGACGACTTTATCGGGTGGCTGGAGTCGGGGGTCCGGCAGCATGGCGTCCAGGCGCTGGAGCGCGGCGTCACGCTCGACTGGGTGCGGGCGCAGCTGACCGCGAGCACACTCCCCGGCGAAGGTTTTGCGTCCCTCCTCGCCGACGGCTTTTTCGAGAGTCCACGGGATTTCCGCGCGCGGATCGGGCCGCGCAACGCGGAGCCGGTCATCCTGCGGCTGCATCTTGACCGGCGAGGCTGGCGTGTCTCGACACTCTACTACTGATGTCAACGCCCACATGACGACCGCGAAGCTCACGGCATCGGAGCGGGCGCGCCAACTGATCGCACCGCTGCTCGTTCCCACCGACAGTCCGTTCAAGGATTACCTCCGGGCCACCGATTACTGCACGGCGGTGATGCTGTACACCGAGCTTCAGGCCGACCGGGAATACCTGGCCCAATGGCGCGCGGCGTTCGCGGCCCTGATGGTCGCCAACGCCGAGCAGCGGGCCCATTTGCTCAGCCGGCTGCGGGGCGATTTCAAACACGGACTTTCGCCGCTGCCGACCCTGATCGCGATGCGACATTAAACGCGGGACATCCCGAACTCGGGATTGACTCAATGTTGCCGATTTACCACGAACTGTCGCGGATGACACGACAGGTTCGCGCATCGCCGTACCAGCGGCTACTATATCGCGCAATATTCAACCCGACCCAACAGGATTCAACCACCTATGCCTCCCTTGAACGACCTCGCTAAATCGCATCCGAACGCGCAGTTCTTCGATCTTCCGCCGCTGCCCATGGACTCCGAAGGGCTTGCGCAGGATTTTCGGCGCTATTACGCCCACACCTTTGGGCGGGACCATGACGCGCAGGCGATCTACTATTCCTACAAGGCGCTATCCATCACCTTGCGCGACCGCCTGATGGAGCGCTGGAAGCTGACCCGCAAGTCGTATGACGAGGCGGGCTGCAAGCGCACCTACTATCTGTCGCTGGAATTCCTGATGGGCCGCGCGCTGTCGAACGCCATGCTCAACCTCGGGATCAACAGCGCCGTGGAGCAGGGACTCTACGGCATGGGTCTGGCGCTGGAAGAGATTGCCGGCAACGAACCCGATGCCGGTCTGGGCAATGGCGGTCTGGGCCGTCTGGCGGCCTGCTTTCTGGACTCCTGCGCCACCCTGCAACTCCCGGTGCGAGGCTATGGACTGCGCTACGAATACGGCATGTTCCGCCAGTTGATCGAGGGCGGCGAACAGCTCGAAGAGCCGGATCACTGGTTGCGCGACGGCAACCCCTGGGAACTCGAACGTCCCGAATTCACCCAGCGCATCCCCTTCGGCGGTCGGACCGAGACCAGCGTGGATCGACGCGGTCGCAAGACGGTCCGCTGGGTGGATACCCATGATGTACTCGCCGTCCCCTATGATATCCCGGTTCCCGGTTACCGCAACGAGACCGTCAACACGTTGCGTCTCTGGAAGTCCGCCGCCACCGACGAATTCGACCTTGGCGAATTCAATGCCGGCAGCTACCCGGAGTCGGTCGCCCAGAAGAACGAGGCCGAGCACATCACCATGGTGCTCTACCCCAACGACGCCAACGAATGCGGCAAGGAATTGCGGCTGCGTCAGCAATTCTTCCTCGCCAGCGCCAGCATCAAGGACGTGCTGCGCGACTGGATCCGGCTCAACGGCAATGACTTCAGCCGCTTCGCCGAGCATAACTGCTTCCAGCTCAACGACACCCATCCCGCCGTGTCGGTCGCCGAGCTGATGCGCCAACTGATGGACGATCACGATCTGGAGTGGGACACCGCCTGGCCGATCGTCCGCCAGACCATGGCCTACACCAATCACACGCTGCTGCCCGAGGCGCTGGAACGCTGGTCGGTGCGGTTGTTCCGCCAACTGCTGCCGCGCATCCTGGAGATCATCTTCGAGATCAACGCCCGCTTTCTGGCGGAGGTCGCCACCCGCTGGCCGGGCGACACCGACCGCCAGCGGCGCATGTCGCTGATCGAGGAAGGCCACGACCCGCAGGTGCGGATGGCCTATCTGGCGATCATCGGCAGCTTCTCGGTTAACGGCGTCGCCGCGCTGCACTCGGAGCTGCTGATCGAAGGTCTGTTCCGCGATTTTCATGACCTCTGGCCGAAGAAATTCAACAACAAGACCAACGGCGTGACCCAGCGGCGCTGGCTGGCCATGTGCAATCCCGGTCTGCGCGAACTGCTCGACGCGACCATCGGCACCGAGTGGGTGCGCGACCTCAGCCAACTCCAGCAGCTTGCGCCCTCTGCCGAGGACGCGGACTTTCGCGCTCGCTGGCATGCCATCAAGCAGGACAACAAGCGTCGTCTGGCCGAGCATGTCGCGCAAATTTGCCGGGTGGAGTTTCCGCTGGATGCCATCTTCGACGTGCAGGTCAAGCGCATCCACGAATACAAGCGCCAGTTGCTCAATATCCTGCATGTCATCCATCTCTATAACCGCATCAAGCGCGGCGACACCCGCGACTGGACCGCGCGCTGCGTCCTGATCGGCGGCAAGGCGGCCCCCGGTTACGTGATGGCCAAGCAGATCATCAAACTGATCAATAACGTCGCCCGCGCTGTCAACAACGATCCGGAAACCGCGGGCCTGTTGCGGGTCGCGTTCGTGCCGGATTACCGCGTCTCGCTCATGGAAGTGATCGCGCCCGGCACCGACCTGTCCGAACAGATCTCCACCGCCGGCAAAGAGGCCTCGGGGACGGGCAACATGAAGTTCATGATGAACGGTGCGGTCACCATCGGCACCCTGGATGGGGCCAACATCGAGATCCGCGATCAGGTGGGCGAGGAGAATTTCTTCCTCTTCGGCATGACCGCCGCCGGCGTCGAGTCACGCCGTCATCACTATGACCCCAATGGCATCATCGCCGGCGATCCGGCCCTGCTGGAGGTCATGAGTCTGCTGGAAGCCGGGCATTTCAATCAGTTCGAGGGCGGGATTTTCGACCAGATCATCCTCGCGATCCGCAACCCGCACGATCCCTGGATGACCGCCGCGGATTTCCGCAGCTATATCGACGTGCAGGAACAAGCCGCCGCGGCCTATCTAGACCGTGACCGCTGGTTGCGCATGAGCATCCTGAACAGCGCCCGCAGCGGTCATTTCTCGTCCGACCGCACCATCGCCGAATATAACCAGGACATCTGGCATCTCGACGCCGTTCCGCCCAAGGCATAAGGCTTGACCCTAAAAACGGCAGTTGAACCGCAAAGAACGCAAAGAGCACAAAGGATTGCAATGTTGTGCCTCGATGACGACCGTCACCCAGAGGGTAACGGTCGTCTGGAGCGCAAGCTGTGCTTCGCGTCCTTTGCGCCGTTGCGGTTCCAAGTGCCGTTTCAGGTTCCGCACGCCTCCGCGATCACCCGGTTACGTCCCTCCGTCTTGGCCCGATAGAGCAGATCGTCGGCCCGGATCAGGAGCGTCTCCGCCGTTTCCCCGGCACTCAGCTCGGTCACGCCAACGCTGGCGGTGACGCAGAAATCCGCATCGAGCAGTCGCAATCCGGCAAGCTGGGTCCGCAGGCGCTCGGCTGCCTCGGTGGCGGCCCGCAGATCCGCGTCGAGCATATAGAGGACAAACTCCTCCCCGCCAAAGCGCCCAGGCAGATCGGCGGCGCGCACCTGGGACTTCAGCAGACGCGCGAAGGCCACCAGCATGGCATCGCCGCCCGCATGACCGAACCGGTCGTTGACCCGCTTGAAATGATCCAGATCGATCATCAGGAGCGACAACCGATGATCGCGCGCCAGGGCATGCGCGATGCTGGTGTTCAGCCGTTCCATGAAATAACGCCGATTGGCAAGTTCGGTGAGCGGATCGGTGCGCGCCAGCGACTGATTCAACTCGTTCGCCAGCGCCAGTTTATGGTTGGTCTTGCGCAGATCCCGCACCAGGCGCGACATCTCCATCGCCAGGTGTCCCATGCGTTCGACGATGTCGCTCTCGACGACATTGGCCAGTTCGCCAATGAGCAGCGTGCCCTGGTCGATGGGATAGGCGTGAAACAGATACGCCTCGCCGCCGAGCACCCCCTTCAGGACATGCGCGACCGGCGTGCGGTACGCGAGCCCGGGTTCGATCCCCAGATGATCGCCGCTCTCGTGGCGCAGAAAACACGCGAGCGGTTTGCCATGGACCCGGGAGAAGCCGGCGAAGCGGGAGCGAAACGCCAGATTGGCAGTGCCGATCCGCCCCTGATCGTCAAGCTCGACCAGCAGCAGACGCCCCGAATCCATCACATAGCTTTGCAGCGCCCAGGTCAGATTGGGGTTGGGTACGTGTTCATCTTTCATCCGACTCTCCCAGCGTGCGGGCCCAACTGACGGCGGTCTCGCAGTCGGTGAGAAACAGATCCGCGCCGAGCGAATCGAGCAGCGACGGGGCCGTCAAGAGCGCGCGCCCGCCGACCAGGATGCGGGTGTCCGACCCTGGCCCGAGCGCGGCGCGTAGGGCGGCGATCGTCTCCCGCGCCGCTTCCAGGTTGCTGAGCAAACTGACCGACAGGGCAACGAAGCGTGGCGCTTCCTCCCGCAGCGTCTGCACCAGCGTCTCCAGGGCGCAATCGCTAGCGAGAAAGGTCACCTCCCAGCCATCGAGTTCGAGACAGGAGGCGACCATCCAGGCGCCGAGTTCATGAAACTCGTTGCTCACCGAGGCAACGAGCGCCCGCCCGCGCCGCGCGGCGGGGAAGGGTTGTTTGTAATAGAGCGTGGAAAGGACGAGGTACACCATGGTGGTGGCCTGATGCTCCATCGACACCGTGATGCGGCCCTGCTCCCAGCGCACGCCCACCTCGACCATGGCCGGATAGAAGATCGCCTGAAGCAGGTGCGAAAAGGGCATCCCATCGTCCAGCAGGGCGCGGCTGTGATCGAGCACCGTCAGGTGGTCACCCGCAAGCAGCGACTCGACGATGTGCGCGTACACCTCGCTCAGGTCCGCCGGAACCACCGGGTGTTTTGACTGATAGCGTTCGGCGGCCAGGATGGTGTCGGCGTGGACGGACAGCATCCAGTCATAGACCGGCAGCAGACTTAATGCCTCGGCGCTTGGGAGCTGGTCGCGGATCGCCTGCTTCCAGGCATCGAGCTGGACGGCAAAATAATCGTAGGGCACGCCCTGATGATGGTAGGCGTGATAGGCCCAGGGCAAGGCCCTGGCCAGTAAATCAAAATTATTCGTCCGCAGCACCTCGGCGACGAAGGCGCCATGATTGCGATGGTTGACCTCAAACAGACGGAAGGGATTGCCGTTGAGAAATTCATCGATGCGCGGGTGAAGCGCCAGCAAGCGCGAGACCTGGCCGGCCAGACGGTTGGCGTGATCGGCATAGAGACGGGCGGCCCGAGGCGGGATCGGCGGCACCTTCTCCAGACCGACGAAAGGCAGCGTGGAAGGATCGATGTACATTGCGTCCTTGAGTCCTGGAGTCCGGCAACCGGTGGAGCGAGAGGAACGGCATTTCAGATTCTAGCAAGGCGCGCAACCAGCGCGCCTTGCCATGGAGCCGTGCCGGCGGTTTAAACCGCCTTGTAGAGAGTAGCCCCTTCCTCCCGAAACTCCCACGCCTTTTCTTGCATACCCGTTTCCACCGCGACCTCGATATTCTCGATCCGATGCGCCTGCGCATAATCGCGCACATCCTGGGTAATCTTCATCGAACAGAAATGCGGTCCGCACATGGAGCAGAAATGGGCGACCTTGTGCGTGGCGTGGGGCATGGTCTGATCGTGATATTCGCGGGCGCGGTCGGGATCGAGCGAGAGGTTGAACTGGTCCTCCCAGCGGAACTCGAAGCGCGCCTTGGAGAGTGCGTTATCGCGGATCTGCGCGCCGGGCAGACCCTTGGCCAGATCGGCGGCATGGGCGGCGATCTTGTAGGTGACGATGCCGTCGCGCACGTCCTGCTTGTTGGGCAGACCCAGATGCTCCTTGGGCGTGACATAGCAGAGCATGGCGGTGCCGTACCAGCCGATGTTGGCCGCGCCGATGCCGGAGGTGATGTGATCATAGGCGGGCGCGATGTCGGTGATCAGCGGGCCGAGAGTGTAAAAAGGCGCTTCATGGCAGTCGGCCAGTTCCTTGGTCATGTTCTCCTGGATCATCTGCAGCGGCACATGGCCGGGGCCTTCGATCATGACCTGCACATCCTGCTCCCAGGCGAATTTGGTCAGCTCGCCGAGGGTTTCGAGTTCGGCGAACTGGGCGCGGTCGTTGGCGTCGGCGATGGAGCCGGGGCGCAGTCCGTCGCCCAGACTGAAGGTCACGTCATACGCCTTCATGATCTCGCAGATTTCGCCGAAATGAGTGTAGAGGAAATTTACCCGGTGGTGCGCAAGACACCACTTGGCGAGGATGGAGCCGCCGCGCGAGACGATGCCGGTGAGCCGGTCGGCGGTCAGCGGCACGTAACGCAGCAGCACGCCGGCATGGATGGTGAAATAGTCCACGCCCTGCTCGGCCTGCTCGATCAGGGTGTCGCGCATCAGTTCCCAGGTGAGTTCCTCGGGCTTGCCGTCTACTTTTTCGAGCGCCTGATAGATGGGCACGGTGCCGATCGGCATGGGCGCATTGCGCAGGATCCACTCGCGGGTCTCGTGGATGTTCTTGCCGGTGGACAGATCCATCAGGGTGTCGCCGCCCCAGCGCGCCGACCAGACCATCTTTTCGACCTCTTCCTCGATCGACGAACTCAGGGCCGAGTTGCCGATGTTGGTGTTGATTTTCACCCGGAAATTGCGCCCGATGATCATCGGCTCGACTTCGGGGTGGTTGATGTTGGCCGGGAGGATGGCGCGGCCGCGGGCAATCTCGTCGCGCACGAACTCGGGGGTGATCAGATCGGGCAGATTGGCGCCGAAAGAGTGGCCGGGATGTTGACGCAGCACCTTCGCATAGCGCGGATCGGCGCGCAGCTCGTCGAGCCGCAGGGTTTCGCGGATGGCGACATATTCCATCTCGGGCGTAACGATCCCCTGACGGGCATAGTGCATCTGGGTGACATTGCAGCCGGCCTTGGCGCGGCGCGGGGTACGCAGATGCTCGAAGCGCAGATGGGCCAGCAGCGGGTCGCTCTGGCGCGCGCGTCCGAAGGCGGAGGTCGGACCGGTCAGGAATTCGGTGTCGCCGCGCTCCTCGATCCAGCCTGTCCGCACGTCAGAGAGACCGGCCATGAGATCGATCCGCGCGTTCGGGTCGGTGTAGGGGCCGGAGGTGTCATAAAGCATGACCGGCGGGTTGTCCTCCTCGCCCTGATTGGTCTGGGTCGGGGTCAGGGTGACCTCGCGCATGGGCACGCGCAGGTCGGGGCGCGAACCTGTCGCATAGACCTTGCGGGAGTTCGGAAAGGGTGCAGTCACCTCCTCGGAGAGCCGGGCGGTGGTGCGGACGAATTCATGCGGGATGGCGCTCATCGGATGTCCTCAAGGCTGAAACGGGGCGCGTGAGCGCCGCAGGTCGATCGGTGCGTGGCGGCTGGAGGGCGCTCGGGCAGGACGGAACTCGACCGGATCAGCGGGGAAAGTCTGACGGGAAACGGGAATGCCGGAGGCGTCGTCGCCGTGCGGGCCATGCGCTCCCGACGATCTCGGGAGCGGGCATGGTTTGCCGTGCGGCGGCGCCATCTTCGGTCGCCATTTCCTGCGCCTGCTTTCCTGCGCCAGCATGACCCGGATCAGGTTCAAAGGGTCTTTTCTCAGCCCGCGACGCCGACTGTCGATCGAACCGCGGCTGGACTCCCAGGCTCCAGACACCGACGATTCAGCGACAGAGGGTCAGCGCGGGCACCCCCAGCAGTCTCCAGTGGTTGAAACTAGCGAAAGGCCGCCGTGATTTCAACCGCAATTCCCGCCCGTCTGGATTGCGTCGCGCACGCCAGCGTTTCATCATGCCGACAGGCGCCTCCGTCAACCGGTCAAGCGCTGGTGATCATTCGCTCCACGACGACAGGTTCTTCACGACCATGACACCTCTCAACCTCGCGGGCACTGGCCGCCGCGTCGATTATCTCGGAGCCGATCAGCGTTTGCTGACCGACCTGGCGCCTCTGCTCGAACCAAGAGGCTTGCATCTGACGGCCTTCGCCAGTCTCGCCGATCTGTCACAGTCATTCGGGCGCGCGCCGCCGGCCGCCCTGCTGCTCGACATGACCCACATCGCCGGTGCCAGCGGGTTGGAACGCTTTCTCGATGGACTCTCCCTCTCCGTTCGGCAGCGCCCCGGCGTTATCTGTCTCGCCAGCCGGAAGACCGACGACGAGACCCTGGAGCATCGCCTGGCGGCCATGCGCGCCGGCGCCAACAGCTATGTGCTGGCACCGGTCCCGCCCCGCCGCCTGGCCAGCCGGATCATCCGGATGTGTGGCGCGGTCGAGACGAGCCGTTACCGCATCCTCGTCGTCGAGGACGATCCGGCCCAGGCCAAATATATTGCGGTCCTGCTCGCGAATGCCGGCATGGAGACGCTGGTGGTCGAGGATCCGATGAAGCTCCTCGGCCGGATGCAGGCGTTCCGGCCCAACCTGATCCTCATGGATCTTTACATGCCAGGCGCGACCGGTGCCGAAATGGCCGCCGTCATCCGCGATCATGACGATCTCTTTGGAATCCCCATCCTCTTTCTCTCGGCGGAGACCGATCTCGACAAGCAACTGGAGGCGCTCAAGGCAGGCGGCGATGGCTTTATCGCCAAACCGATCCGTCGCAAACAGTTGATCGGCGCCGTCGAACATCGCATTCGGATGTCGCGCTGGCTGATGGATCGGTACACCCTGGACAATCGCCGCGAGAGCGCCAACGGCTTTCTGCCCCGCGATGTCTTCATGCGGCACCTGGACCGGATCGCGCGTTCCGGAGCCATCGAAAGCGATGGGTGCGGACTGCTGGTCATCGACATCGACGACTATCCGCACATCCTGGCGGCCCTGGGTCTCGGCGGCGTCGAGAAGCTGCTGCGCCAGATGGAAATTCAGATCAGTCATCACCTGACCACCCGCGAAAGCGCGACGCGCCTGGATGACTGCCGCTATGGGCTGATCGCACAGCGGGAAACGAGGGTGCAATTGCAGGATCTGGCCAGAAAGCTCTGCGCGCTATTGGCGCAGATTCAACCGGAGAAACCGGCGCGGGATGTCGGCATCACGGCCAGTCTCGGGATCGGTCTCTTCCTGCCGAGCGCGGGCGACGCCATGACCATGATCTCCAGGGGAGAAAAGGCGGCGGTCAGCGCCCGGCGGGCCGGCGGCAATCAGTTCCGCGTCTGGACGCCGGTGGTGGCGCGTGACGGGGCCCCCGAATCCGACGCGATGATTCAACGGCTGATCGTCACCGCACTTGCCCAGAACGGCCTGACCCTGCTGTTTCAGCCGATCTTGCCGTTCATCCCAAGTGATGGTGAAATTTACGAGGCCCAGATCAGACTCCGCACGCTGGACGGCGAAGAGATCCCTCCAGCCGACTTTCTGTCCGTCGCGACGCGCGGCAAGCTGATGCCGCGCGTCGACCGCTGGGTGCTGGAACGGGCCTTGGAGGCCATGGACCGCCAGCGCCAGACCCAGACCCCGCTCTTCGACGGCGCGCAAGGCAAACCGCGGCTGCGGCTCCTGGTGCATCAAACCATCGGTACCCTGGCGGAACCGGAGTGGATTCCCTGGTTCCGCGATCAGGTCGTCCAGCGCAACCTGATCCAGTTGAGTCCGCTGTTTGAATTCCAGATGAGCGACCTGCACCGAAACATCCTCGCCGCGATCCCCGTGCTGGAGCGTCTGCGCACCTACGGCATCCAGGTCTGCGTGGCGAATGTCTCCGGCACTCCGGAAGAAGTGGCCTTGCTCGGCAGACTGGGGGCGAGGTTCGCGAAGCTGTCTTTCCAGACCATACACAACACCGAGCAGGGACAGTTGATCGATCTGATCGAGCGCCTGCGCGAGCAGGGTATCGCCGTGATCGCCGCCGGCATCGAGGACCAGGACACCATCGCCCGCGTCTGGAATTGCCACCCGGATTACCTTCAGGGGAATTATCTGCAAATCCCGAGCCCCGAGTTGAACTTCGATTTCCAGTATCCGCCCGATGACCATTGATTCCGTCCAAGACGGCGGCCCACTAAATGATGACATGGCGTCCGTTCGACCGGGCACCGTAATCGCTAACCATACCGGTCGCCTGATTCTGACGCCCGAGGATCCTAACGCCAGCCCGGACGGCGCGGCACTGATCGCGGCCCTGGCCCGCGCGGAATTGATCGGCGAGCAGTTGGAGGGATGGTCGGACAGGCTCGGGGCCGGCCCTTCTGGAGCGGCCTACCGCGTCGGCGCCGCTTTTCTGAGTCTGGTGTCCTTTACGGGCTGCGCGGTCAAGATCGCGACCGCTCCCGATCCACGCGCGCCCTTTTGCCATCTTCGTTTCCCCCCGCTCGCGCCCCATCCGCAACTGTACGCCGGACGCAACACGCGACCTCCGCGCTGTCGGGATTGCCGTGGACGACTGGAAGACTGGCGCGAACGCGCGGCGCGGTGGGCGAGCCAGCCGGAGCTGTACGTCACCTGCCCGAGCTGCGGCGCAACCCGGCTGCCCTGGCAGTGGGACTGGAAGGAACAGGGCGGATTCGGACGGCGGGCGATTCTCGTCGAAGAGGTCTTTCCGGGAGAGGCGATGCCAACCGATGCGCTGCTCGATCTGCTGCGAGCGGCGAGCGGAACTGGGTGGCGTCATTTTTATGTGCGGGATTCGCTGCTGTAGACGCAAGGATCGGGTGGATCTATTGGCGCATCCTCGCGCGGGTGGGCGGCGTCGAGCGGAAGAACGACGGGTGGAACCGTCGCTCTGGCGGGCAAAAGGATGACCATGTTGGCCGGAACATCGAGCCGGGTCCGGGTTCCTGGCGCCGGACAGGGTGTAGTGCGCAACTTGATTTGAGACACCGCGCAACTTGATTTGAGACGCGAATTCAGCCGCCGCTAACCTCAAACGCATCCCCTAACTCGGCCAACGCTGGCGTCGTCTCCCACCGCGCCTTCGCCTGCATCAACGGCCTTGTCACCTTGCGCAGGGCGGCCAGCCACAGCGGCTTGGTCGCCAGTCGCATCGACGATTCGCTTGTCGGTTTTACGCGCTTGACGGCACCGACGAGGGGCAGGTGGTGCCAATATCCGCGCTCGCTCATCAAGCCGCAAATGACGTATTCCTCCCAGGTCGGCCATTTCGCCAATTCGTCAAGATAGGGCATCACGGCGGATCGGCGCATCACTTTGAGATGGGTCAACGACCCCGCCCTGAAGGGCGGAGCTTGTAACTATGCTCCCGGCATCCGTTCCGATCATCGCACGCTACGATAGGCTGTTTGACGGCAGCCTTTGTCGCGATGTTCATCGCGGCGTTGTCATCCGCGTTCGCTGTATGACCACACGAGACACACAGAAAACTGGATTGGGTCTTGCGGTTGGCCTTCGCAATATGCCCGCACGCACAGCAAGTGCGCGAGGTATTGCGCGGGTCGATGTATTGCACAACGACGCCGTGCAGCTTCGCCTTGTATTCGACGAAGGATTGCAGTTGGAAAAAAGACCACCCGCTG
>NZ_CAIPNF010000309.1 GCF_903866365.1 uncultured Thiocystis sp. | reverse complement strand
CGTCCGGAGCCGAGCAGGCGCGGGTTGCGGCCCAGGACGTCCTCGCGACGGTAGCTGGTGATCCGCGTGAAGGCCTCATTGACATCGATGATGGTGCCATCGGCGGCGGTGATCATGATGCCTTCCCACGCATGGGTGAATACGTTTGCGGCCAACTGGACTTTCTCTTCGGCCTGCTTGCGATCGGTGATGTCCTCATAGATCCCCAGCAATCCGAACACGGCGTTGTCCCGATCCCTGAGCGCGACCTTTGACGTACGAAACCAGGTCGTCTGTCCGGTCGTCTGCTGTTCATCATAGGACAGCTTGGGGAGTCCAGACGCCATGACGGACCGGTCATCGGCCCGAAACAGTTCCGCCTGCGCCGCCCAGGACATCTGATGGTCGTCCTTGCCGATGACATCCCGGGGATGCGTCATCCCGGCGTCCCTGGCAAAGGCCGTATTGCACCCGAGATAACACAGGTTGCGATCCTTCCAGAACACCCGAATCGGGACGGTATCGATGACCGTCAGGAGCAGCGTCCGCGTTTCCGCCATCGCCGCGGCGGTCCGTCTGATCTTGTCGGCAAGTTCGCCGGCGATCCGCGCGGCGTTTTTTCGTGTATTGATCACGGCGAGGATCAACCCGAACAGCAGGCCGCTGAGCGCCAGGCCACCGGCCAGGGTGGTCCAGGCGGGCGCGTTGCCGATGCCGGGGGCGCTGGCGGTGCGATCGAACGCCAGCAGCCACGTCCGGCCGTGGAGATCGAGCGTCCGCTGTTGGTAGAACGGCGAATGCATTGCGGATGCGCGGTCAGGTTGGCTGTCGAACAGGAGTCCGGCGGGCGACACGTCAAGACCGTCGTAAATGGTCAGGTCGAGGGTCTTGCCTGCGTGACTCTCCCCGTCGCCGAGGATGCCGATCATGAGGTCATGCATGCGGTAGGGGCTGTAGGCCCAGCCGAGCAGCGCCGCGCGCCGTTGTTCAAGCGTGTCGGTCGGTGCCCCGTTGCGATAGACGGGGACATACAGGAGAGTGCCGGCCTGGATCTGGGTGCCGGTCTCCTGCACCAGTTCGACCTTGCCGGACAGGGCCGCGTCGCCACTGTCGCGCGCCCGGTTCATGGCGGCCCGGCGGACCGGCTCGGCGTACATATCGAAACCGAAGGCGCGCAGGTTGCGGTCGCGGAAAGGTTCGAGGTAGATGATGGAGGTGTAGAGGGTGCGCGCGCCGGGCGGGCGGACGCGGTAGTCGGGAAAACCTTCGCCCCGGATGCGGGCGAGGTGGGAGGCGAGTTCCTCCGGGGGAATGACTTCCGCAAACCCGATCCCTTGGACGCCGGACACGCTTCCGCTCGCGCGCAGGGTCTCGACGTAGGCCCGCCACTCGTTGCGCTCGACCGTAGTCGACGCGGCAAACAGGGCGGCACCGCCGCGCAGGATCAGCGCATAGGCGCCCAGGCGCTCCTGGATCTTGAGGGCGACCTGATCGCAGTTGAAGGCGAACTGCCTCACCTCGGCCTGTTCGATGCCCTGCCGGACCTGCAGGGCGGCGATGACGCTCGCCAGGCACCCGATACCGAGCGTGATCCAGGTGAGTCGCATCGTCCAGGATCGGTTGAATGTCAGCATAGAGTTTGTGGGAGCGGCATGCTGCGATGAGCGTGTCCACCCATTATAGGGGCAATGCGCGAATCTGGGGTTCGCGGCGTGGTGGATAACGGCGGGGCATGGTCTGATCTCAAAACGCCGTCATTGCTTGTTCTCTACCCTCCTCCAACCGGCCAATCCCGACCTGGAGCCGCGCTACCGTGGCGCCGCACGGCGCGATGTGACATTTCCCGGTCTTACAACTCGGGCGCCACGATGTCGTGGTAGCGGTAACGGATGGTGGTGGTGTCGCTGGATTGCCTGACCGGCAAGCCAGCGTCCTGACTCGTCTGCAAGGTCACATTCGAGGCCGGCTCGGGAAGCCCCGCGATCTCGATGGTGTAGCGCGTGATCCGCGTCGCCAGACCCTCCAGGGTTTCCTCGCCGTCGTCCTGGCAGTTGGTCACCTTGGCCTTGCCGCTTTGCATCATCTCCAGCATGACGGTTTCGGCGTGATCGAGGTCGGGACCGCGTTGCCATTGTCCGTCATCGATGCGCATGAAAAATTGACCATCGACCTTCATGGCTTCCATCTTGGCGCCCTTGATGTCGATCACGCTGTGCCATCGCGCCTGGGCGATCTTCATCGCGCTGGCCTTGAAGATGGGGTCGCACGCGGCCTCCAGCGCCAGGACGGGCGAGGACGCGGCAAGCAGGGTCAGCAGCGGGGCAGCGAGCATTGGTCGTGTCATCGATTGGTTCCTGTCGTGCTCAAGGTCGTGGTGAGAGAGGTTGGGGGTCGCCCCTTACCACCACAAGGCCGGTTTCCAGCGTGCCTTCCGCTGACAGCCATACACCAACGGAAGCGTCGGGCAGACTGCCCTGTCGTCTCAGCCCGGCCAAGACCAAGAGGAGCGCCCAAATCTGCGTGTCATCCGATGGATGCGACACCGGAATCGAGCGTTATTTCAACTGTTCCAGGCACTGATCGAGCGAGAGCCGCCAATCCGGCATGATCAGCCCGAAGGTCTTCCGGAAGCGGCTGTTGTCCAGGACCGAATACATGGGCCGTTTGGCCGGGGCCGGATATTCCGAGGACGGGATGGGGATCAGGTTCGAATCCAGCCCGCTCGACTCCAGGATGGCGTTGGCGAAACCGTACCAGCTCACCTGTCCGGAGCCGGTGAGATGGTAGAGCCCGCCAACCTGGTTCAGATCCAACTCGCCACGCAGCACCCGATAGAGCACCAGCGCCGTCATCTCGGCCAGCATCCGGCTCCAGGTGGGCGAGCCGATCTGGTCGTCGACCACACGCAATTCGTCCTTCTCGCGGAACAGACGCAGCATGGTCAGCAGGAAGTTGGCCCCGCGCGCGCCATAGACCCAACTGGTGCGGAAGATCAGCGATTTCGCGCCCGATTCCAACAGGGCGCGCTCGCCGCCGAGTTTGGTTTCGCCATAGACATTGAGCGGATCGGGCAGATCGTCCTCGGTATAAGGGCGGTCCAGGGTGCCCGAAAACACGAAATCGGTGGAGTAATGAATGATCGGAACGCCGCGCGCGGCCAGCAGGGCACCGAGTTCGCCAACCGCGTCGGCGTTGATGCGCTGCGCCATCTCTCGGTCGACCTCCGCCCTGTCGACGGCGGTGTAGGCGGCTGCATTGACCACGGCGTCGGGCTTGGTGTCGTGAACCAGCCGCGCGAGGGAGGCCGCGTCCATCAGGTCGATGACGGGGCCATGATCGCCCTCGATGGAGGCGGCGATCACCTCGCCGAGCCCGGCGAGCGTCCGGCACAACTCCCAGCCAACCTGACCGTTGGCGCCGATCAGCAGAAGACGGGGCCGGTTGCCGGCGGCGGTTTGCTTGGTCATACGTAATCCTCGTAGCCGGGCAGGCGCTCCGCCGGGATGTCCTTCAGGAGTGCTGCCTCAATGTCTTTGCGCGAGAGTTCCGGGGTGCCATCCAGCGGCCACTCGATGCCGATGTCCGGGTCATCCCAGCGGACGCTGAATTCGGTGGCCGGGCTGTAATAGTCGGTGTTTTTGTAGACGAAGAGCGCGCTGTCGCCCGTCACCAGAAAACCGTGGGCAAATCCGGGCGGCACCCAGAACTGGCGTTTGTTCTCGCCCGACAGGATGACGCCGACCCATTGTCCGAAGGTGGGGGAGCCGCGGCGAATATCCACCGCGACATCGAAGACCTCGCCCGCGTAGACCTGCACCAGCTTGCCCTGCGCCCGCGGATGCTGGACATGCAGCCCGCGCAGCACCCCTTTGCGCGAGAAGGATTGATTGTCCTGGACCATGGGCGACGGGATGCCGTATTCGGCATAGCGACTGGCTTGATAGGTCTCCAGGAAATAGCCGCGCTCATCGCCCCAAACCTTGGGTTCGATGATGAACGCGCCCGGAATCGCGGTTTCGATGACTCTCATATCCGACCCCGTTGCAGCAGGCCCAGCAGATACTCGCCGTAACCGCTCTTTCTCAGCGCCTCGCCCATGGCGCGCAACTGGCCGTCGTCGATCCAGCCGTTGAAATAGGCGATCTCTTCCGGACAGCAGATCTTGAGTCCCTGACGTTTTTCGATGGTCTCGATGAATTGACCGGCCTGCATCAGCGACTCATGGGTTCCGGTATCGAGCCAGGCGGTGCCGCGTCCGATGCGGGTCAGCGCGAGTTCGCCCTGACGGAGATAGCAGTTGTTCAGGTCCGTGATCTCCAACTCGCCTCGCGGCGAGGGCGCGAGCGTCGCGGCCAGCGCGCACGCCTTGCCGTCGTAGAAATAGAGACCGGTTACCGCCCAGTTGGATTTGGGCTCGCGCGGTTTTTCTTCCAGATGGACCACCTTGCCATCGGCGTCGAATTCGGCCACGCCGTAACGCTGCGGGTCGGAGACGTAATAACCGAAGACGGTCGCGCCCCGTTCGCGCGCGCTCGCGGCCTTGAGTTGCTCGACCAGACCGTGACCGTAAAAGATGTTGTCGCCCAGGATCAGACAGGATGGCGCATCGCCGACGAACTCCCTGCCGATGAGAAACGCCTGCGCCAGACCGCCCGGATCGGGTTGCTCGGCATAACTCAACGACAGCCCCCATTGCGCGCCATCGCCGAGCAGTGATCTAAACATCGGCAGATCGTGCGGGGTGGAGATGATCAGAATCTCGCGTATCCCCGCCAGCATCAGCGTGGAAAGCGGATAATAGATCATCGGTTTGTCGTAGATCGGCAGCAGTTGCTTGCTGATCGTGCGTGTCAATGGGTAAAGCCGGGTACCCGAGCCACCGGCCAGGATGATGCCTTTGCGATTCATGTCAACAATCCTTTCGAGCTGTCAGCGTTGATCATCGGTTGCGACCAGCGGCGTTCGATTAATCATTCCCCGAGCCCAACCGTTCGCCGCGATAACTCCCATCCATCACCCGCCCGCACCAATCCGGGTTATCCAGATACCAGGCGACGGTGCGTCGCATCCCGGACTCGAAGGTCTCGACCGGCTGCCAGCCCAGTTCGCGCTTGAGCTTGCTGGCGTCGATCGCATAGCGGCGATCATGTCCGGGGCGGTCGGCGACGAAACTCTTGAGTTGCAGATGCGGGCGAGACGGCGCATCGGGCAGCAGTTCGTCGAGCAGCGCGCAAAGGGTATCGACGACCTCAAGATTGGTCCGCTCGCTGTTGCCGCCGACGTTATAGACCTCGCCCGGCGTGCCCGCCTCCAGCACCCGCCAGATGGCGCGGCAGTGATCCAGGACGAACAGCCAGTCGCGGATGTTGCCGCCGTCCCCATAGATCGGCAGCGGCTCGCCGCGTTGCGCCTTGAGGATCATCAGCGGGATCAGCTTCTCGGGGAACTGATAGGGACCATAGTTGTTCGAGCAGTTGGTGGTGAGCACCGGCAGGCCGTAGGTATGGAACCAGGCGCGCACCAGATGATCCGACGCCGCCTTGCTTGCCGAATAGGGCGAGTTTGGCGCATAGGCGGTGGTCTCGGTGAAGAGCCCGGTCGCGCCCAGCGAGCCGTAGACCTCATCGGTGGAGACATGCAGGAAGCGAAATCCGTCCCTGGCTGGGCCGGTTAGATTGGACCAATGGGCACGAGCGCGGTCGAGCAGATGGAAGGTGCCGAGCACGTTGGTGTTGACGAATTCCGCCGGGCCGTCGATCGAGCGATCCACATGACTCTCGGCGGCGAAGTTCACCACGGCATCGACTTCATATTCTTGAAGCAGTCGCCCGACCAACGCCGCATCGCCGATATCGCCCTGAACGAAGATATGGCGTGGATTAACTTGCAGGGCCGCCAGGGTGTCCAGGTTACCGGCATAGGTCAGCAGGTCCAGATTGACCACGCGGGCATCGGTCTCGTCCAGGATGAAATGGACGAAGTTACCGCCGATGAAACCCGCGCCGCCAGTGACCAGTAGGGTACGCATATGTTCTCCCCGATGCCCTGTGAAACCGCGTCCGGCATGACCGGCGTCGTTTGAGCATCGGCCCGGCCCGAGCTGGCCGATGTCGTCGCTGGCGCGGTGATTTTAGGTGTTCGATGCTCGATCGTTTCCGAACGCGCGATTGTACCTTCGCCAACCCGGTCCAGCCAGTTGCGATCGCTTCGGGGCAATTCCCGGCTTCGTCGGTCGGGGCGAAACCTGAGCGAAGGGCGGCTTGCGCATACGTGCCGATCTCATCGACGATAGCCGCTGGAACCACAACGAGACCACGGAAGAACCAATGTGGAAAGACTTGACAAGACGAAAAACCCGGCAACCCCCGCGATCCTTCCCTCGGACCTCGAGCCCCCCATGAGCATTCTTGACCTCTGCACACCCCGCCAGTCTGTCCATGCGGCGGACCGGCGCGCCACGGTTCTTAACCTCGATACCTTCCTCAAGGGACAGGTCAAGGGCGCGGAGTTCTTCGAGGAAAACTACTTCACCATCGGGATGCTCACGCTGGTGGATCGGGCCTTTCGCCATCTCGGCGGACAGGGGGCGGGCTCCTCGGTGTTTCTGCTGTCGCAGGCGATGGGGGGCGGTAAGACGCACAGCATGATCGCGCTGGGCCTGTTGGCGGACGATCCCGCGTTGCGCAACCAGGTTCTCGGCGAACACAACCCCGCGCCGACACTCGGGCGCTGTCGCGTCGTGGGCTTCAATGGCCGCAGCACCGATGCCGCCGGGGGTATTTGGGGATCGCTCGCGGAGCAACTCGGCAAAGCCGCTCAGTTCGCCCGCTATGTCTCGCCCCTGCTCAGCGCGCCGGGGCCGGAAGCCTGGAAGCAGTTGTTGGGTGGCGAGCCGCTGATGCTGTTTCTCGACGAGCTGCCGCCCTATCTGGAGTACGCCGTCGCGGTCCCGGTCGGGAATGCCGACCTGGGGGTAGTGACGACCGCACTGGCGAACCTCTTCGTGGCCGTCGCGGACATGGACAACGTGTGCCTGGTCCTATCCGATCTGGCCGGGTCGAATTTCAGCATTGGCCAATCCTCGCTGGAGTCGGCATTCAACCGCGCGGTGCAAGGTATCTCCTCGGAATCCAGGCGGATCGCCGTGCCGATCACGCCGGTCAACCCGAACGGCGACGAGCTGTATCACATTCTGCGCAAACGGCTATTCGAGCGGGTCGCGTCTGAGCCTCGGATCGCCGTGGTCGCCGCCGCCTATCGCGAGGCGCTGCGCGAGGCGGCCAAGATGGGCCTGACCACCACCTCGCCCGAGACGCTCTATACCCGCGTCATCGATGCCTACCCCTTCCATCCCGATCTGCGCGAACTGGTGGGCAAGTTCAAGGAAAACGAAGGTTTTCAGCAAACCCGTGGCGTGATTCGGCTGATGCAGATGGTGGTGTCCAGCCTGTGGGACTCTCGGCGCGCGGCCAGCATCGACTTGATTCACCCTTACGAACTGGATCTGAATCTGGACGAGATCGCGTCCGAGATCCGCACCATCAATCCTTCCCTCAGCGAGGCCATCGCCCACGACATCGCCCGCGGTGGCGATGCGGAGGTCGAGCAGATCGATGCCACCAATGGCAATGCCGATGCCTCGGAGGCCGCCCGCCTCATCCTCGTCGCCTCGCTGTCCACCACGCCGGGCGCCATTCATGGCCTGCGCGAGTACCAGCTCGTCGATTGTCTTCAGCGCCCCGGTCGCGACCTTTCCACCTTCAAGGCCGACGTCCTCGACAAACTGGCGACCCGCGCCTGGTATCTCCACGACTCCGCCGATGGCCGGTTGTTCTTCAAGAACCAGCAAAACCTCGCCGCCAAGCTGCGGTCAACGGCGCTGTCGCTCCACACCGAAACCGTCGAGCGAATGCTCCGCGAGCATCTTGAAGCCTACTTTTCGGCCTTGCTGCGCGACTGCTATCAGGTCATCAAGGTGCTACCGCCACCCGACGAGGTTCAGGTCGAGCAGGAGAAGACGATCCTCGTGATCGTGCGTCCCGGCGGCCAAGCGAACCAGCTACCCATCTCGGCAGATTGGCAAGCATGGTGGAATCAGCAGCCATACAAAAACCGTGTCCTCTTCCTCACCGGCTCGCGGGACACCTTTCAGAGGGTGCTCGATGCCGCCCGGCAGACGCACGCCCTGAAAAGCATCAACGACGAACTTCAGACTGAGAAAACCCCAGCCAATGATCCGCAGTGGCGCGCGCTCGGTGTGCTGCGCGATCGCGTGGGCCTGCAATTCACCGCCGCCCTCAAGGAAGCCTTCGATCAGATTGTCTATCCCTCGATCAACACCGCACTGCGCGCCACCGGCATCGATCTCGCCTTTGCTGGCAACCAGAACGGCGAAGCAACCCTCCGCAAGACCCTCGAAGGCGCGCAGAAATTCACCACCAAGATCGACGATGACAGTTTCCGCACCCGTGCCGAGGCCCGCCTGTTCGGTTCCTCCGACACCAAGGTTGTTCTCTGGTCCGACTTCAAACGCGCTGCCGCCGTCAACACCAACTGGCCGCTGCACAAGTTATCCGCACTCGACGATCTCAAGGCCGAGTGTCTGCGTCGCGATCTCTGGCGCGAGGAAGGCAATCACATCCGTCGCGGCCCCTTTCCTCCACCCGTGCCCGAGGTGTCGATCCGCGAACTCTCCGTGCAGGACGAGGGCGATGGCCACACCTATCTGAAAATCGAACCGCTCCACGCCCCCGCCGTGGTCTATGAAACCGGCGATGCCGAGCCGACCGACGCCTCCAGTCCCGTGCCGACGCCCACCCGCTTTGAGGCCGTGGGGTTGCGCTACCGGTTTCTCGCTGTCGATCCCGACGCCCCCGCCCGGATGAGCGCGGTGCGCGAATGGAAGGCCAAGCTCAGGCTCAAATATCAACTGCACCACCGGGGCGATCACCACGAAGTCGAATTGCTCGCCCTGCCCAAGGCGGGCGGCATCGTCATCCGCTTCACCACCGACGGTTCCGCGCCGACGGGCACCGCTGCCGCCACCTACGACGGGGTTTTTCGCGTCCCAGCGAATTGCCGCGTTGTCAGCGCGATCGCCGTGGCCGATGCCTATGAGCTGACTTCAGAGACGCTGCGCATCCCGATTCCACAGCAGGGCGAGACGGTGCGGCTCGTGATCGACCCCGCGCTGCCGGCGCGCTGGAATCAGCCAGCGAAATTCGATGACGCCGGCGCGGTGTGGGACTTCATCCAGCGACTGGAACAAACCAGCGGGGTCCGCGCGCATGACATCAGCCTGACCGCCGAAAGCGGCGACGGCCAGCAGAACGTCGATTATTCCGGCGCACTCAACGGCGGCTACGCTGGCGCCGCCGTCAAATCCATTGCCGAACGGCTTCAGGAGTTGGTCGGAAGCGGCAGTCTGCGCCTGACGGTCGGTTCGCTCGCGTTTCCGAGCGGACAGGCGTTGCTTGACTGGCTCAAGGCGGTGAATCAGCCCTTCAACGCCGCGAAAGTCAGCCAGTAATCTCCCCTCACCCCAACCCCACTCCCCGCAGGGGAGAGGGGCTTTTCTCCCATCTCCCGTTGGGGGAGAAGGGTCGGGGATGAGGGGGAGGGGGGCGTTTGG
>NZ_CAIPNF010000308.1 GCF_903866365.1 uncultured Thiocystis sp. | reverse complement strand
TTGGCCGGAGCGATGATCGACGCCTTCTAAATCTATTCAACTTATATTGCTGTAGACAGATGTTTATGAGTTTTGTTCCCATGAAATGTCTGGATGATAAATACGAGATCTATATGCCAACCGTGGCATCGGTGGCTGCCCTTGGAAAGTCATCACCAGGGCCTGATAGAGATCGAGCGACTGCTTGCGCAGCGTCGAATGATAGGAACGAACCGTGGCGAACGCCTCGGCACCCTCGGTGGAGCGGAAACAACCCGAGACCTTTTGTTTGAGCTTGAGCATGCGCAGATCGCGCTCGGCGAGGTTGTGATCGAAGGGGACGCGCAGGTCGGTGACGAAGCGCAGGACGCCCTCGCGCTGCGTGCGCAGTCGCGCGATGAGGTTGACGGCGGGGCTCTGCTTGACCCGCCGTCGGCTGCCCGGCGGCGGTCGGCGACGGGGATGGAAGCCATCGGCGTCGGCGAGAATGGCGTCAGACCGCCGGAAGACATCCTCGATCATGAGGCTGGGCAAGGGCCGCGCTGGCGGTGTCGTTGGCCTCGCACAGCCGCGCGATGAGGCGCTTGGGCCACGGGTGGTCGGCTTCGGCGAGGGCGATCAACTCGCGCAGAGGGTGCGCGTTGCAGAAGGCCTGCTCGGCAGCGGCGCTCAGAGAGGCCCGCCAGTGGTCATGGACCAGGATCCCGCGAAAGTTGGCCAGCAGGCCGATGGCCGACAGCGCTTCGGCGCCGCGCTGGCGTGGATGGTGTAGAAGATCAAGGTGGTGGTGCAGAGCACAGGCAGCCAGTGCAGGGCACAGGCAGCCAGTGCAGGGCACCGGACACGCGCAGGCCGGTTTCGTCGGCATGGGCAACGGCGCTCTGCACCACGGCTTGGCCGATCGCCGCCACCGGTGCGGTCAACCGCGCCGCCGCCTCCCGGCCCCAGGCGACGAGGGTCGCCGGCGACAGCAGAAGGCCCGCCAAGGCGTTCAACAACTCCGTGGCCCGTTGATACGGAAGGTGCTGATCATGGGTCAGAGAGACCGCGAACGCCATGAGCCCCGCGCCGTCCTGAACCGGTGCGCTCACCCCCTCCGGGAACCGGCGGCGATGCGCTTGACCGCAGGCGCAAACGCCGGACACTGTCCGATACTCGGTCACCTCCCGGCGCACGACCAGATCGATCGCCTGACGGCGCTCAGGCAGAACCTCCACGTCCAACTCCGCCCGATCGCGTCCACAGGCGCAGGCCCCTTCCAACGGCACGATGACCGTCTGTTCCGGGGTGTCGACCCGTGCGCGGGTGGCGCCGGGATGCCCGATCTGGCCGCCCGGCGGCTTGTCGCTGCGCTGGCGTCGCGACTTGGGCGGGGGTTTCTTAAAAGGCGGATCGGACGACGGCGGTTTGCTGGAGTGGTGGCTGTCCTTGGCCAGACGGGCTTCCAGTTCCTGGATGCGCGCCTGGAGTTTGGCAATCTGCGCGGCTTGCTCGGCATTCTCCGCACGCAAACGCGCCAACTCGTCATCTCGGCTGTCGGGGCAAGCGGGTGCGGGTGGGGCGTCAGACATGATGAAAATTGACAGGCTGAGGAGGCTGTTTGGCAACTGGTCTTGAATATAGATCTCGTATTTATCATCCACTCATGGTTCGCCCATTTTGAAAGCCGCGTTCTCGGATTGCGTACCCAGCCCTTGATCAATGATTTCCGGAAATCCGAGCAAGCCGACCATGCGCGACTGCACCGCGTTCAGTGGGGTCATGCGATGCCAGTCCATGCCACCGAGGCTGACCACGATCAGGCGGATACCGGTAAAGGTTCTGAGCATCATCTCGGTGGTGGGCCTGGCGGTCGCTCGTTTGGGGTTTCCCGCATCGAGGTGATCGCGCTTTTCGGCCTTTGCCTGCAAAGCCTCGCGCACCGTGAACTCAACCAGGCACAAGACGCGCAGGCCGATAGCGAGGAGACGGATGAGGCCCTGGATGCGGGTGGTCGAACAAAGGTACAACGGCGTCAAGCCCAGGAGCTTGCCGCGCAAGCGGTTGAAGCCGCGCTCAATGAGGGATTCCTCGCGGTCGGCGAGCACCGCCTCGCCCACCTCCAGGACGAGGTCATTGCTCACGAACACCCGCCAGCCCAAGCCCCGCACGGTCTGCGCATCGGCCGCCGGATCGAGGCGCGTGCGCACGGTGACGCTGACCGTGGTGACCTCGCGGGCCGGGCGCCCGAGGTAGGCCCGCGTGCGGGTGGTGTGGGTGTCCACCGGATACGCAGCGACCAGGAGGGTCGACACCTGATGCTGCGCCAGAATGGCGTCCACCGCGGCGTGCGCCTGCGCTTCATCCAGGCGCTTGTGGCCCCGCCCGCGCTGGTTGAGCCTCGCGATGTCTTGCTCGGCCTGTTGCAGGCGCTGGTCCAGGCGCTTGTGCTGCGCGGCGGCGTGTTTCAGGGATTGCACCACCAGACGTTGTTCCTGCCACGCGAGACCTTCGGCGCTCGTGAGCGTGACCTGATCGGAAAATCCGTTGGCGATGTGCTGGGGCTTGTCAGAGGCCGTCACGGGCGCGCGATACACGGGCATGAGCGCCTGCTCCCCCGCCCACACCGGCTCCAACAAGGCGTGCAGGGTAGCGGCCGGCATCTGGACCGCCGGCAGCGGGCACAAATAATGGTCCTGGCTCGCCGCCAGGTAGGCGCGGGTGGCGAGCGCCGCCATCTTGCAGTCGCCCACATACAGCACGCCCGACTGTTGGAGCATCGCCTGCACCTTGCGGATCTCCGGCACGTACAACGGATCATCGGCCCGCTCGCCGCTGACCACCGTGGTGCTCAGCGGCAACCCCAGCGGATCGAGCGTCGACTGGTTGATCTTCAACGGTGGCAGGTCGGGACGGTGTTCCTTGCGGTGACCGAATTGGAACAAGCCGTCCTCACTGACGCCGACATAACTCTTCGCCGTGGTGCTGTCGATGCGTACGCGTCGGGCCGTCAAGTCATAGACCCGCAGCAGCGTCGCATTCTGCGCGCGCTCATTAGGCCTCCCACGCCGCGTCGTCGCCACCCAGACGGTCAAGCACGACGCACAGACGGTCGTCGCTGACATCGAGTTCGCGCAATCCAGGAATTCCCAAGCACACCCGCAAGGTCATCAACAACCCCGCCACCCAGCCCTGTACGGCGTTCAGACGGTGGTCACCCTCGCTCAGAATAGAGGCCAGCCACACCACGGCGACCTCACCAAGGGTCAGTCCTTGCCAGTTCCCGTGCGTCGGGAAGTGCTGATCCAGCAGCGACGCCACCTCCATCTTAGCCAGTTGCGCCAAGAGCAGCGGGATGTCATCGACCCGTTCGATACGCGTCACTGTGGGCGCGGTTCTCATGGTTTTCCTGACTCAGGATGGTAAGTGCCTGTAGCTTGACTCACTTTTATGAACCGAGGGGAAAATTAAGCGAACGATGAAAAATAGATGGCTAAAAACCAAATCGTCAGGGGGAGATGCGTACTCTGGAACAGGGTGCCCGCGATCAGGGACGTTTGTGTGCGGCAGGCCCGACACTGGAACGTCTGGCGCCTGCCGACGTGGAACACCGAGTGCCGAGCCTCGCCACAGCGCGGACAACGAAACCCCTCGGGCCAGCGCGCGCGCTCCAGCGCCGCCTCGCACGGCCCCTCGGGGCCTTGATCATAACTTCGGCCAGTTCCCTCATGCCGCCACGGGCGTCAAATAAGGTGGCCGGACTGGGCGCGGTCGACGTCGGCGCGGTGCTGGCGGTGGAGAAACGCGCGCGATGA
>NZ_CAIPNF010000307.1 GCF_903866365.1 uncultured Thiocystis sp. | reverse complement strand
GTGTTGAATGTTTCATTTTCGATTTTCCAGCGTGAGCGACCTCCTCGCACCAATTCGATGCAATTATTTTCAGTGATCGTTATATCGGTCACCCAGGTAAAGCGACAGCAAATTCGATCATTCTCGACCTCCACGTACTCAAGATAGTTAACCTTTAAATCAGGATGCGATTTGTTTAATTCTAGGCCATTAATTCTACTTTGTTACCTTCATAAAATCTTTAAGTATCTAATTTTTATGATAATAAACAAAAATACACACTAACGATGGGGTTCTAGTAGCTCGTTGAGTGCCTGTAATCACCCATAAACCACCACCATCTAGCTCCAATGGGGACATAGTAGATGAAGATTTATCGTACCCCATAAAAAATAACTTAAAATTCATTTGCTTATGCGACAGTCAAAGTTAACAAAGTAGAAATAGTTACCCTCCAGGTGCAGAAAGCCGTGCCGGCCGGACTCCCGAGTGATGAAGCGTGGCGTGCCGGACTTGCCGCGATGGGGGAACCAGTGTTTTCTTTGAGGGGCGTATTCGAAACGGCCGAAATCCCCGGTCTCCGCTAACTGTTCCAGCCCCAGGTGAAAGATGGCCCCGGCGCGGATCAGCGCCAGCACCGTGCCCGTGGCCCAGTGCCGCACCTGTTCCTCGGTCAGCGCTTCCAATCCGACCCCGGCCTGGCGCAGCTCGGGGGTCAGGATCCGGGTCAGCGCCTGAATCGCGGCCAGGTCCGGGAACAGCACGGCGATGCCGACCCGGCTCAGGGTGCGCCCCCGGTCGGAGCGGTGGGCCAGTTCCTCGATAGCGCGCCACTGCATGCGCTGGCTGAGCATCTCCGGCAGCCGCGAGCCAGGCGCCAGAGTGCCGCTGGCCAGCAGATCCCGCCAGTCGCGCAACCACTCCAGGCTCGGCGGGATGAAGCGCGCGACGAAGTCCCGGGGGGACAGAGCCATGGGGCTGGCCGGGTCCAGATAAGCGCGTCCAAGAGCGTCGAGCGCCTGATCCCAGGGGAGCGCCGACTCTGGTGTTGGCGGCAGCATCGCCAGGGCCTTGGCGAGACCCGCGCGCATCAGATAGCCCTCGGTCTTGGACTCGATGTACCCGGCCCGGTGGGCCGCGTCCTGCACCGAGTCCAAGAACAGGATCAGCTTCTTGTGATCGTTGAGCCGTGCCGACCACAGCCGCTCCACGGCGTGGGCCGCGAGGCTGGTGGTCTGAGCGCCGATGATGAGCTGTCCGCCGCGTTCCCCGCACACCGGGCAACGATCGTCATGGACCGTGACCTCCTTGGCCGCTCGGCCGGACTCGGCCTCGACCCGCAACCGCACCTTGCGGGTCGCGCAGGCCAGGTGCACCGGCAGCACGTCGTCGCTTTGGCAATGCGGGCACTGAGTGCCCAGATCATTCCCAAGGTGACCGCATTGGCCGCAGAGCGTGCGGCTCAACAAGAGGGTCATCGCGCGCGGGCTCAGGCCGTCCGACGCCTGCCTGGGATAGACGCGAACGATGAAGGTATCCGGATAGCGGGCGAAGAAACTCGCATAGATCTTGTCCGGGCTGTTCACCACCCGGCTGTCTTGGGGCGGCTTCAGGGTCAGCCAGCCAGTGGCATGGCAATGGCGGCACTGGATCACCGGCAGGCGCAGCCGCTCGCGCTGGCTCAGCACCGCCGCCTCGGACCGGAGATCGATGTCGGCGGGGTCGCGGCTGACGGTGGCCAGAACGCGGCGCAGCTCCTGCAGCCAGAGTTGAATGCGCAGGCTCACCAAGGCGCTCAGCCGTTCGACCGGCGTGCGCGCATCGACCGCCTGCCCGGCATGGGGCGCGCGCGCCCAGGCCACCAGGGTCAGCAGGGCCGCGATCAGGGACCGTGCCTCCGATATCAGCCGGGCGCTCAAGGTGCGCTGGAGCTTGTCGGCGATCTCATCGACCGTGACCGGGGCTTGGGTGGCCGTGCGCAGCAGGGACTGAAACAGCAGGTGCTTCTTGAGTTCCTCGCCGAGCCGCACCCGGCGCAGGGGCGTATCGATACCGGCCTGAAGCTCCACCAGCGTTGTGGGGTCGGTGAAGAAGCCCGGCAGAACTTGCGCGACCGCCTCCTGAGGGCGGTCGAACGTCTGCGGTCGAATCGCCCGTAACACGGTTTCGTCGTCGGCGATCAGATGCTTGACCACCCGGTTGCCGATGAAGGCATCGAAGCCCTGCCGGCGCTCGATGATCACCGACGCCTCATCGAACTCCGTGGCGAAGACCTGCCCGGCATAGTCCCGCAGCGAGCGGGTATCGCTGGCATCGCCGAGGGTCGCCGAGGTGCCGATACAGATCAGGCGCGGCCCCTCGCATTTCAGGCGATGACGCAGACGGCGGATCAGCATCGCCAGGTCCGTGCCCTGAGCGCCGTCGAAGGTGTGCAACTCGTCCACCACCAGGTGGCGCAGCGTATCCGGCTCGTTGAAACGCCACAGCACCTGATCCCGGGGCCGGATCAGCAGAAAATCCAGCATCTTGTAGTTGGTGAGCAGGATGTCCGGCGGGTTGTCCCGCAGCACGTCCTTGTCGGTGATGACGTGCCCGACCCCCATCTCCAAGCTGTCCTGCTCGGGGTTCTTGCCCGCCTTGCCGGGCTTGTATTTGGTCTTGCCCGAGCCCACGAACAGCCCGGCGCGAAGGCCGGCGTAGCATGATGCACCAGGCTCGGCGATGCGCTTGGCCTGGTCGTCGGCCAGGGCGTTCATCGGATAAATGATGATGGCCTTGATGCCCGGCGCGCCCTGCCGACGTGCCTGAGCGGCATGCTCCAGCACTGGATAGAGGAAGCACTCGGTCTTACCGGAGCCGGTGCCGGAGGCCACCAACATGGAGCGGAGGTCAACACCGCACCGCCGCCAGGCCTGCTCCTGATGGAGAAAGGCCGGGTGCTCGGTCTCGAAATCCGTGAAGAAGCGCTTGCCCTTGTCGCCGGCAACGAAGGGCAATCCGAGCTGCACATAAGGCCCCTTGATCCAGCTCGGATCCTCGATCAGACGGCGGACCGCGTCCTTGAACAGCTCGGTGGATGGCTCGAACTGGACGCGCAGGGTCTCGGCGACGCCGTGGCGAACCTCATCAACGACCAGCGATGGCAGCATCTGTCCAATCCTCCATGAATGTACAAGTAGGTGCGGCCGTAGGTGCGGCTTCAGCCGCACGACTCCGCGAAACCATTTCCGCAATCGTGTGTGCGGCTGAAGCCATACCTACATCCAAATTGCGTCCCATAGGGAATATTCTCCAATCCTTTCCACCAAACCGCCGCGAAGGGGATTGGCGACGATATAGCGTGCAATGGCGCGCAAATCCTCCTCGCCTCGTACCGCATGATCATAAAAGGCTCGTTGCCAGAAGGGCCGATGCCCAGTCCGCTCCGCCAGAATCCGCGCCGAGCGCCCCTTGAGCCGCCTTATCGCCTCCGACAGTTCCGAGCCAGCCTGTAAGATCATCAGCCAATGCAGGTGATCCGGCATGATAACGAAGGCCAGACTGTCGACTGCCCCCTCATCCTGCAAGCGCATCATCTGCCCCACCAGGATCCGTCCGAGCCACAGATCCCGAAACACGGGCCGACGATCCGCCACCACGGTCGTGACATGGTAGGCACGTCCCGCCTCCGAAAAGCGCCCTTTGCGCAAATCATCCCAAGGCAATGTCTCCCCCCGTTCATCATGCTCCGGCACGTTTGTTCGTGCGACCGTAGGTGCGGCTTCAGCCGCACCGACCAAGTGCCGACCCGACACATCGTGCGGCTTCAGTGCGGCTAAAGCCGCACCTACAAGTCCAGATCGGCGCGTTCGTGTCCCTGCACGAACGCCAGCGCCTGTTCCGCCGCCTCGATCATGTGCCCGATAATTCGCGCGCTCATCGGTGTTATTACCCTGTTCATTACCCTCACTTGAGGGTCATTCGTTACCCTGATTGCCTCCGCCGCCCTTCGACCAAGCCGCTCCGGCGCCGCGACCCGAGCAACTGATCGCGCCTTGCGCCTGCTGCTCCCGCAGGACGTGACGGATCATGTCTCGGCTGACGCCTGGACAGACCTGCTCCAGCTCGCTGATCTTGAAGCTGCCTCTGGGCCTGGACAGGAGCTGATCGATGCCTTTAATGACCGACTCGCGCTTTTCGCCGCGCGGGGCCTTGATCTCGCCGACCCGGTCGACGAAGTCGCGATACGCCTCCTTCATGATCGAGAGGACGTAGTGGATGTAGGGCCAGGGGTTGTGTTCGCCCTCGTGCCAGCTCTGCGAGCTGCGCTCCAGGGTCTCGTAATAGCGCTCCTTGTTCTGCTCGACCAGACGCTCCAGGCTGATGTAGCGCCCGACCTCGTAGCCAAGTTGAGCGCTCTGCAATAGCCACAGCAGACGCGACACACGCCCGTTGCCGTCGCGGAAGGGGTGAATGCACAGGAAATCGAGATTGAAGGCCGCCAGGGCGAGCAGCGGCGGCACCCACCGCTCCTCCAGGCATAGGCTCCAGTCCCGGATCAGGGTCTCCATCGCGCCCTGAGTTACCGCCGCCGGCACGGTGCGGAATCGCACCCGCTCCGTGCCGTCCGGATAGCGCTCGATGATGTCTCCGTCCTTCGACTTGTACTGACCGGCATCCCAGATCTGGCCGCGCGTCAGGGCGTGCAACCGGCGGATCGTCTCGTGGTCGATGGGTCGCTCGGCGGGATCCCGGTGAATCAGGGCCAGGGCATCGCGGTAGCCCCGCACCTCCTCTTCATCCCGGTCGCGAAAGAGCGGGCGCGGCGCCACCAGGATGTCCCGGATGCGCTGCGGGTCGATGGTCACCCCTTCGATTCGATTCGAGGACAGGGCGCTCTCGATGATCGCCGACTCACGCAGCGCCTTCAGGCGTTGCGGCGACTGCTGGGTATACAGCTCCTGCTTGCCGCGCAGCTCACCCAGGTCGTTCAGATACCAGGCCGTGCTCGCCTCGAGGCTCAGGCGGTTGAGTGCAAAGAGGCGCAGCGTCGTCATCATGATCGGGGCCGCCGTTCATGCCTGACGCATCGCTCGCCACTCAGGGAGTGGATTCCGAGCACCGCCCATTCATTGCCCATCGTTCAAGGATCGCTGATCGGAATGCTGTGCGTTGACAGGTAAGGTTCTCGGCCGGATGCGCAGCGGCTGCGGTCCAGGATCGATCTTGGACCCTGGCCACTCCCGCTCCGTTCTCAGTAGGCCAGCGGCGATCGCCTGAAGGTCGTCATGGAAGCGCGCGGCCTGCGCCGCGCGCAGGCGAGGTAGTGCTTCAACGATGGGGTCGGTCCACACGGCGGCTCATCCCGAACGCTTCTGATCAGCGCGCGGCTCCTCATGTGGTCGATGGCCGAACCGGATTCCTTGGTACGGCGATCTCACCTGGCGGGGCGTTGCAGGTGGATCGACGAACCGTGCTCCGCGCGCCTGGTGCTCCATCTCGCGCTGCTTGATGTCCGCGTAGATGGCATCGAGATCGAACTGGAATGCGGCGGCATGCGCTTCGCGAATCGCGCGGACTTCGTCGAGGATCTCGTCATTCATCATCGGCTCCGAGTAGCTCGTCAGGTGTACAGATGAAGGGCAAGAACAGGTCGATCTCTTCCAGATAGAGCGCGATCTGCCTTTGAATCTCAGGGTTCGCAATGTGCTTGCAGTTCCATGTGAGGAGAAAATCCACGGCATGGACGGTGGCAATCGCGATATGCAGCGCATCCTCGGCGGCTTTCTGGGGGATGATCTCGCGTGAGACCAACGCCTTGGCGATTTCGACGGCATGCGTGGTCACCCGCAATAGAGGCAAATCCTCGATGACGGCCATCCGTCTTGCCGCGGCCCCAGGGTCTCCGGATGCGCATTCGCGAGCGACCACCTCCGAAACGCATAGGTCGTGCTTCGCGCGATTGTCCCACCAGGCTTGAGTCACTTGCTGACGCGCCATACCGATCAAATCCCGGCTCGGGCGAGCGGTCAGATAGCTGATCACCGAGGTCTCGATGTAGACGCGCGACTTCATGCCGGAAGATCCTGAGGTTTCCCCTGCTTGAAGAACGCCCAGGCGACCCGGTAGTCCTCCTCGCGGTCGGGACGGACGAAGGGAGCCTGATAGGTGATGGTGCGCGGCACCGGGCCGCCGGGCAGCGTATCGTCGGGGAAGGTCTTGCTGACGGTGCAGCCGGCCGGCAGGTCGCGCACGTCCTCCCAGCCCAGGGCGATACCCTGCTCCTGACGCTCGGGGGTGCGCCGCCCAAAGGAGATACCGGCCTTGAGATCCTTCTTCTGGGCCTTGCGCGGCAGGCCGACGCCGACCAGGCCCTTGCTCGGGGTGAAGACGATGCGCCCGGTCTGGTCGTACCCGGTGTCGGCCTCGTACTGGCGCATCACCGGGAACTGGACGCGGTAGATGGTCAGCAGTTCGTCCAGGGTCAGGCCGAGGGCTTGGGAGACCAGGACGTCGATCTCCAGCAGGGCCTGACGGCGGGCGTAGTCGGTGCGCAGGGCGCAGTGGCGTTGCCAGGTGGGGGTGAGGTTGGCGAAGAAATTGGATGTCGGTGCGGCCGTAGGTGCGGCTTTAGCCGCATCGTGACCGTCGTCCAATGGAGTCTGTGCGGCTGAAGCCGCACCTACAGGCAGACTGCCAGCCGCACTGAGCAAAGGCGAATCGCTGGACCAGTGTTGCTGGCGGAAGTCGGGTTGGTAGCTGGTTTGCCAGAGGTCGGCGTAGTGGGTGGTGAGGCTGCACAGCGCCAAGGCGCGCGCGTGCAAGGCAGAGCGATAGTGATCATCGCCCAGAACAGGCAGTTGATTGATGAGCGTTGTATTGGCATGACCCATTCCGGTGCTCTTGACCCGATAATCCACGGGGATGGAAAGGCACATGCTGAAATAATCAAGGAGGGTCTCAGTGCGCTTGAATGCTGTACCTAGGGTGGTGTTCACATGCCCGACGCAGGACGGAATAAGCGTTGAAATCATCGTGCGTTCAGAGGACGGACCAATCATTTCACGATTCGCAAAACGATAGTAATCCGTCACCCGTTCCCTTCTCGTTCCCACGCTCCGCGTGGGAATGCCGTCCTGGCCGCTCCAGCGGCCCGTCTCCGGCTCGTGACGCTGGAGCGTCGTCGCTTGCTCCCACGCTGGAGCGTGGGAGCCAGATGCGCTAGATGCATCAGTTGCATCCTCGGGGTTGGGCGTCCTGGCATCGCGGGCATCCACCCACGGTACCCTCGGCGTCCGCTCGGCATACTCCGCCGGTGAGCAGTCGGGCACATAGTTGGTGCGCGGCAGATAATCGTCCGGTAGCGCGGTGAGGTCGAGGCAGTCGTAATGACTGTTGGCGGTACAGACGGCGCGCGGTGTCTTGTAGAAGGGCGTGCCGACGAAGAAATGCGGGCCGGAGAGCACCCATTGATCAGCGTCGGCGGGAAAACCGGTCTCGCGGCGGATGGTGCCGTCCCGCTGCTGATTGGTCTCGTGCCACATCTCCAGCGAAAGATAGTCGCCCTTTAGATCACCCAATCGCCGAGGCTGCGCCGCGAACTTCTCCAACACCGAAATCAACTGGCGGGTGTGAAGCGCGGGCAGGCGCGCTTGCAGCGGATGAGTCCCCGCTTCGTCGTAGAGTCGCGAGAATAGCGACAACTCGTGCAAGCCCACTGGAATCAAGCGATCACGGTGGCCTTTGGTGTTCCAAATCGACCGTCCGTTGTCGCCTTCTTCCTTGATGCCCGGCACTGTGCCGGCGCCATCATGCTCATGACAGGCATCGACCGTTTGCGGCAGGAAGAGATTGGCCAAATGCGTGAATGCCGGCGTTTCACGGGCCTGGCCATAGATATTGATGCTGAACTTCGCATGATGATCGACATCAGGGAAAAACATCAGTTCGTTGGCATACTGATAATGCCCCCGCAACCTCGGATACACCTCTGCCCGGAACAGTCCGCCCTTCGGATCATCATAAATTCCTTCAGGATGCAGAAATCCAGCCACACCCCGCGCATGAATCACCATCCACGCCTGCGGAAGAAAACATTTGAAAAGATTGGTCTGCACGCCCTTGAGCAGCGGATAATTCTGCGCCGCGTTCAAAAAAGCCTGCATCCCCGCCTGTTCGCAGAACTCTCCCAGCCAAGGCCCACGCATGTCCGGCCGTTCCTCGAACAGCGCCGCCCGGCGTTTGGCCAGATCCGAGGCACTCAGCTTGCGAATCGCGATCTTGGGGTCCGCCTCGCCCAGGATGCCCTGTTCCTCCCACTCCACCTTGAGCCAGGGCGGATTCCCCAGAATCAGGTCGAAGCCGCCGGCCTCGCGGAAGATATCGGCGAAGCTCAGCTCCCAATGGAAGAAGCGATAGCGGTTCGCCAGCGTCTCCACCTGAGCGACGCGGGGAAAGTGCTCACGCAGCCGTTTGATCCGCAGCTCGCCGTAGCGGTCGTGTAGGTGCGGCTTTAGCCGCACTTCGCCATCGGTTGGTGCGGTGGATGCGGCTGAAGCCGCACCTACGGCACCTACCGGCTTGGGCGATAAATCCAGCTCCGTCTGCTCGTCGATGTCCATCAGATTGCCGTCGAGAATGGCGCCAATCTCGGTGATCCATTGGGTCCGGCCCGGCAGGGTCTGCGCCTGGTCCAGAGGCCAGAACCAGAGTGCACACCAGTAGTCCATCACCAGCTTGAGACGCCGGTAGGGGGTGGCCGTGTCGCTGTCCTCGCTCAGCATGCAGGCCTTGCGGGTCGCCTCCTTGCTGGCCCGGCTGGTGACGGTGCCCTCGGCCGTGTCGGGCCAGACCGGGAGGCTGTCTTCGGTGCGTGCGCGGTCCTGGGCCAACTGCCGGGCGTGCTCCCGCCAGAGGGCATCGATCCGGGCGCTGAGCTGCTTGAGGTGTTTGATCTCGATGTCCGAGAAGCCCCCGAGAAAGGGCTTCTTCCAGGTCTTGACCCGATCCAGCTCCTCGTCGAAGTACTCCTTGACCGCCTTGTTGGCGTAGTCGCACATGCCTTCGTCGGGCAACAGGAAGTGATAGATCTCGTCGTCCTGGCGCGGCTCGTCCAGGGTCAGGCGGCGCGGCGTGGCGTTGAGCCAGCACTCGGGATTGGGAACGGATTTGCCGCCGCGCTTGAGATTCTTGGGTGCGTAGAGCTGACTGACGCGAAACACCTGCGGTCGGGCACCGACCAGCGAGTTACCGTTGAAGAGCTGGTAGCCGAACCAGGGCACCCGGGCCGGCTTGGGGCGGCCGGTCTCATCGGTCTCGCCATAGATGGCATTGAGCCAGAGGCTGACCTCGGCCAGCTCGGTGGCGATGGGGTTGAGGTCGACACCGAAGACGTTGGCGTCGGCCAGGCGCATGCGCACCTTCTGCAACTCCTGGGCGTACTCATCGTGCGGGATGCGGCGCTTCAGCTCCTGCTGCTTACGCGTGAGGTACGCCTCGGCTAACTGATTGACCACCTCGTTCAAGAAGGCCGCGCTGCCCATGGCCGGCTCCAGCACGCGCAGGGTCAGGATGTCGTCGGCGCGCTTGTCCGCGAGCAGTTTCTTCAGGGCGTATTTCACCAGGCACTGGGTCAACGACTGGGGCGTGTAGTAGCTCGCGCTCTTCTGGCGGTCGCGCCCGGCCAGGCGGTAGATGAAGGCGCCCTTGGGATAGCCCCGCAACTCCTTGCGACCCTCGGCGTTGGTGAAGGTGACCTTCTCGCTGTTCTTGTAGTCGCCGATCTGGTCCTTGGTGACGAACCAGCCGTTGGCGAGCAGGTCGGTGGCGCCGCCATAGGCGTCGTCAGCGCCGGACTCGTCGTCTTCTTCATTGTCATTGTCATCCGCGCCCGCGGCCGGCTTCGTCTTGGCCTCCGGCATCACCTCGTACAGATCCTCGGCGGCGAAGAATCCGCGATCGGACAACAGCGACTCATAGACCGCGCCCAACTGGTTGATGGAGAGCGCCTGGTAACTCACCCGGCGGGTGCGCCGGGTCTTGGGATCCTTGGCGAAGGAGAGTCCGCGCAGCACCGCCTGCCAGAGGTGATTGGGGAAGCGCACCTTGTTGAGCAGCGGCGTGCTCGCGGGGTCGAACAGCTTGCTGTCGAGCGGCGCCAGCTCGAAGGCGTTGACGGTGCCAAACCCTGAGCCGGCGCCGGTCAGGTTTCGCTGCGCGAGGGTGTTGCCCTGGGCGATCAGCATGAAGAGCTTGCGGAGGGTCTGGTCGAAATACTGACCGTTCTGCGCCTCGGTGGTCTGCAGATCGGTCAGGGTCAGGTCGCGCAGGTGCTCCAGGCTGTAGCCACGAGTGTAGATGTCACTTTTATTGATGGGCACGTAGCCCAGCTCGGGACGGGCCTCGATGTAGAAGAGGAAAATCAGGCGGTAGACCAGGCGCACGCATTCGAGGCTGAGATCATTGGCGTCAAGCTGGTCCTTGCCGCTGAAGAAACCTTTCTTCGCTTCGGTGGCCTGCTCACGGAGCTGGCGGGCCGCCTCATTGCCGAGCCACTCGATGGCCTCGCGCAGGGCGTACTTGAGGTCTTCGCTCACGCCCGCGTCGTGCTTGTGTGACTCGGCATCCAGGGTGTCGAGCAGTGACCCTTCGCTGCCCCCGGGGCCCGCGTCGGGGCACAGTGCCTCGCGGTGCAGCAGGGCGACGCAGGCGTTGAGCGTGGCGGCAGGCTTCTTACCCAGGATCTCCGTCAGGTCGAAGCGCAGAAAACGGTTGGCGGGCCACTTGAAGCGGTCGATCAGGATCCACTCGATCTCGCCCACGACGAGCACGAAGCGCGGCGGATGGTCGGCGGCGAACAGGGCGTCCGAAAGCAGCTCGGCCAGGGGGCGCGGGGTCTTCCGGTCCTTGGCGAAATAGGCCGCCGGGATCTCCTCGATGGCGAAGTGCCGTGGGCAAAGGGTGGTGTCGAGCGGGTCGCTGGTCTCGCCTGGCTGCCGGGACTTCTCGTCCGGATTGAAGGCGGGGATGACGATCAGGTCCGGCAGACCGACGGTCTTGCCGATCTGGGACCAGATTGGAAGCGGCTGACCGCCGACCCATTCCTGTTCCTGGGGCTCCAGGCGGAAGCCCAGCTCCCGCAACAGATCCCGGTGCAGATCCTGGTGCCACTGGCGTTGGCTGGCAAAATCCTCGTCCCAGGGATAGCGGGCATGCTGCTGAAAGAAGGGTGTGGCGAGGCGCGCGAGGCGCTTGGCCGGAGGCTCGTCGTCCGGTTCGTTCCCAGGGCGCTGTTGTAGCCAATCCTTGACCCGGGACTGAAAGACATGGGCGAAGAAGTGATGGCTGTAAAACTCGTTCTCGTTGACGATGCCGGGGAAGACATCGAATTTTTCGGTGGTGTCCATGGTTCGGTCGGGCGCTCCTGGCTTACGGATCGTGCCGGTCAGGCTTGGGCTCGTCGAACCAATTCTCGAGTCGCAGTCCGGTGAATCCCTCGAAATCATCGACATTGCGCGTCACCAGCACCAGGTCATTCACGGCGGCGATCGCCGCGATCTGGGAGTCAGGGTAGGACGGCGGTCTACCCGCCTGGCGCAAGCGAGCGCGCTGTTCCGCCGCCAGCGCGCGGCAGGCTCTTCGAAGCCGAGGATGGGCAGGGAGGGGCGAACGCGCCGCAGGAGATAGTCCTCAACCTGCTCCCGGCGCCGACCAGGGGGCAAGAGGAGCATGCCATAGAGCATCTCCTGCCAAGTCACGGAGGAGAGAGCCAGGGCTCCGCGGTTGGCTTCGATCCTGTGCATCACCCCGGGGTGCGGCCGAGCAACGACGGGCTCGGAGAGGATGTTGGTATCCAGCAGATACGTCACTCCGGCCATTCGAAGTCCCGCGTCGGGCGGCGATCACGCCAAGCGTCGACGTCATCCTTCGGCCACTCGATTGGCTCAAAGGCTGGGTCGGATCGCATCTCGTTGATGAGGTTCCAAAAATCTGGTTGTGCCTGCCCCTTGCGCAGACGCGCATACTCATCTTCCGACAGCAAGACGGCAACCGGTTTGCCGCGACGCGTGATGTGAACCGCCTCACCTCGCTCCGCCCGGTGGATGAGGCGCGTGAGTTGGGTTTTGGCGTCGGCGATCGAGGCTTCAGCCATGATTCAATCTCCTGGTCATGTTGATGGCCATATTAGGCATCCTTCCGAAGCTTGTCATCCGTCGCTCGATCCCGGCGCCGTGACGCCCACGAGCACCTGCACGAAGGGCGCGGGCTCGACCTCAAGGCTGTCCTTGACCCATGGGCTGTACTCGGTGAAGACATCTTCGATGTCTTTCATGCGGCGCGCCCGGCGCCCGATTCTGACGGAGTCGAGCACCGTGGCCAGGCGCAGCTCCAATTGCCGCTCCTGGGCGCCGCGCAGCTCGTCCAATTCCGCCAGCTTACGTTTCACCTCCTCGGCACGCGCGGTGCTGAAGCGCTTGACCTGATCCTCGACGTACAACTGCATGGTGGCGACCGCATCGCCCAGGGCCTGTTGCAGCGCCGTCAGGTCCAGAGCGCGCCTGGCGTTGGGCAACCCTCGCTCGGCGATACCGGCACGGGCACAGAAGGCGTCGAAGTCTTCGATCGCATGGTCGCCGTCACCGTGGCGGACCACCGCTTTCCACTCGGCGATCAGTGGCTGGCCCTTGCGGTTGGGGATCAGGCCCAACATCAGAAAGGCACATTCGTCCGCCGCGAGATGCGGACTGGTGATGACCGGGGCGCGCCGACGGCCCACGTCGCCGATGACCCGGTCGATCAGCCATTGGCAGATGGGGTGCTGAGGCCAGAGAAACTGGATGTCAGGCCAGGCCGCGCCTTGCCGGTCCTCTTCACGGGCGCGCTGGATGGATTCCTCGACCAGGCCGGGATGCGCGGACAGCAGATACTCGTCGGTCTCGCGCAGCACCTCGGCGGGCAACTGGCGGCGCAAGCGACGGCGCAGATCCGCGGGCGGAGTGAGGCGCAGCAGGCGGGCCTGGTCGTCGAGGCGGTAGCCCTCCGCCTCGGGAATCCGGCTGATGGCCTGCTTGGCGAAGGCGTAGACATCCGGAAAAAACCGGTGTGGCTCGGGAGCGACAGGGGCCGGGGGCGGCGCCGGTGTCGGGCCGAAGAGGGCCGTTTCCCAGTCATCGTCGTCCTGCGTGGCGGGCGCGTCGATACAGTCCCGCTCGAACTGCTCGGCGCTCATGCCGCTGGCGAGCGCCTCGGCCACCACCCGCTCTTCATCCTCGATGCTGTGCTTGCGCAGGATGGAGGCTGGATCGCCGATATTGCGACTGATCTGCTCGTCCTTGCGCACCAGGACTTCGATGACGCGCAGGTCGCCCTTGACCGTCTCGATCTCGGATTCTGTGAGCAGATAGTCGATGCGCGGGGTGCGCTCCTGACCGAAGCGGTCCACCCGGCCGTTACGCTGCTGGAACACCATCGGCGACCAGGGCAGATCGAAGTGCATCAACCGGTGAGAGAAGTAGTGCAGGTTCAGCCCTTCCGAGGCCACATCGGAGCACAGCAGTACCCGGAGGCTGTCGTGCTCCTGGCCGAACCGCTCGACGATCTCCTGCTGTTCGATGTCGGAAAGGCCGCCGTCGAGGATGGTGAAGGCATCCTCTTTGAGGCGCAGATCACCAGGAAGCCTGGCCATCAGCCACTTCAAGGTCTCGATGCGCTCCGAGAAGATGACCAGCCGGTCTTTGCTGTCCTTGCCGGTCCACTCGGCCTCCGGGTCGCGCAGCGCGGTCAGCAGCCGCTGGTACTTGCTGAATCCGGGAACTGGCCCTCGGCCTGGCCTTTGATGTCCTTCTTGAACCGACGCACGAACAGATCCTTGCGGTCCAGGTCCGCGCGGGTGTAGTCGTCCGGATCGGAGATGGCGGTCGGGTCCAGCAGCCAGATCAGGGAGGCAAAGCTGTTGGCCGAGCTATGCTCGGATCTGGTGTATGAGCGAAGGCTGATCGGGGCTTGGAAGGCGGCGCACCGTTGCGGACAATGTGGTTGTCACAACACACGCCAGCAACGAAGAGGTGCGCCATGAGCGACGATACGAGCAAGCAGACCGGCGGTGCAAGCCCGCTGTCCACACCGGTCCTGGACGAACTGGGCCTGCCGTTGGAGGAGTTGGTGCGCCGTGGCGCCCGTCAGCTCATTCAACGCGCCATTGAGGTGGAGGTCGAGGCGCTGTTGGGGCAGTACGAGACGGTGACGCTCCTCGATGGGCGGCGCGCGGTGGTGCGCAACGGCTACCTTCCCGAACGCGAAATTCTCACTGGAATCGGCCCCGTCCCCGTGTAGGTCCCGAAGGTGCGCGACCGTTCGGGCTCGGGAATCAAGTTCAACTCGTCCCTTGCCCCACCCGACGTGCGGCGCACACCCCGCGTCTCGGCGGCGTTGCCGTGGCTGTCCCTCAAAGGGGTCTCCAGCGGGGATCTCAGCGAGGCGTTGCAGGTCTTGCTGGGAGAGGACGCCAAGGGACTGTCGCCGAACCTCCTCGGGCGCCTGAAGGCCCAGTGGGCACAGGAGCATCAGGACTGGACGCCGCGTTCCCTGGCGGATCAGCAGTCCGTCGACTGGTGGGCCGATGGCATCGATACGTCGCTGCGCGAGGACGACGACGAGCGAATGTGTCTGTTGGTCATTCTCGGTGTCACCCCCGAGGGCAAGAAGGAATGGGTGGCGATCGGCGACGGGTTTCGTGAATCCACGGAATCCTGGCTCGAGGTGCTACGCGATCTCCAGGCACAAGGGCTCACCCTGGGGCCGCGCTTGGCGGTCGGCGACGGGGCGCTCGGGTGTTGGAGCGCCTTGGAGCAGGTGTCTCCGGAGACCACGCCTCAGCGTTGCTGGTTTCACAAGAGCGGCAACGTGCTGGCGGACTTGCCCAAGTCCTTGCAGAGCAAGGCCAAAGCCGACCTCCAAGCGATCTGGATGGCCCCGACCCAGCGCGAAGCCCGGCGGGCGTTCGAGCGGTTTGTGAAGCGTGATGACGCCAAATACCCGAAGGCCACCGCGAAACTGATCAAGGACCGCGACCCGTTGCTGGCCTTCTACGCCTTCCCTGCGGAGCATTGGATTCATCTGCGCACCACCAACCCGATCGAGTCGAGTTTTGCGACGGTGCGCCATCGCACCACGCGGACCAAGAACGGCGTCACCCGCAAGACCTTCCTCGGGCTGGCCTTCAAGCTGGCCGAGGAAGCCGCCAAGTCCTGGCGACGGATTCGTGCCCCCGAGAAGCTCCAGGAACTGCTGGCGGGGACACGCTATGAAGATGGACTCCTGGTGACCGATGACCCACCGGAGGAGCAACGGGACGCCGCCTGAGCCAAACGGCCATTCACCTGGCATACACCAGATTGGACAATAGCTCATCCTCGATGCCGTCCTGGTGGATTTGACCGACGCCGTGGCCGAGGGCACTGGTTCAGTTCAATTTGGAAAGAAAAACCAAAAAATCAGGTAGTTGAGGGGATCTGCAGCAAAGAGGTGAAACCAATAGTCGCTCTCCAAGCGCAGTCAATACAGGGTTTCCCTGTAAGGAAGTCAGATTTTCCAATGTGCGGGTATATATATCAAGTTATTGATATATATAATTTATATTGCACAACTGAACTGAACCAGTGCCTGGCCGAGGCGTTGGGGCGCCCGTTCGCCGAGATCTCCATGGAAATGGTCGACCGCAGCTTGTACTTTGTGGTCGACGCCCTGCAGCAGGATCCCACCCTCGACCCGTGCGCTATCTGGCCGAGGAAGCCAAGGATTTGGGGATCATCAAACGTCCCCGCAAGCCGCCTAAACAAAAGACTCAGGCCCCAGTGGCCTCTGCTTGACATGGCGGTCAATTCCTTAACTTGTGCCTGAACGATAACCTGTTTCGTCTTATAAAAACAATCTGTTATGATCTGGACCCTTGGTCGAAGATGGTGTGAAATCACCGTACGATAGGGTCAGAAACAGGCTGTAACCCATTGATGATT
>NZ_CAIPNF010000306.1 GCF_903866365.1 uncultured Thiocystis sp. | reverse complement strand
GTGCGCCACCTGAGCATGAACCTGTTCGATCAGGAGGGGTCGGCGATCAGCTTGGCCAAGAAGCGCCGCAAGGCCGCGTGGAATGACGACTATCGCGCCAAGGTCGTGTTCGGCTGAGAATTTAAACGCGCTCGCCCTGGGATGACTTGCCTAGACGGATAGAAATCAGCCTGCCGACCGATCGGTCTTGTCTGCCAGCGTGCGTGCTGGCGTATCGCCGAGATAAGGCATTGGGTTGACCGCCTTGCCACCTTTTCGAACCTCGAAATGAAGATGCGGCCCTGTTGCGACACCGGTTGATCCAACGGTTGCGATCTTCTGACCCTGTCCGACCATCTGACCTTCCTGGACCAGATTTTTGTGATTGTGGGCGTAACGGGTCACGAGACCATCCCTGTGACGGATATCGATCACCTGTCCGTAGCCATTCCGACGCCCGCTAAAGGTCACGACACCATCCGCCGCCGCAAGGATCGGGGTACCTCGTGGACTCGCGATATCGACACCTTCATGGAAGATACGCACATTTTTGGTTGGATGAATCCGGAAACCGAAGCGTGAGGTAATATAACCCGAGCGCACTGGCCAACTCGAAGGGGTTTCCCGCGCGGTCAGATCCTTGTTGACGATGACCTCTCCGATCACGTCGAGTTTGCGTTGACGATCCTGAATCATCTCCGCCACCCCGCCAAGCTCGCTGGCGATCTCCTTAATCGTATAATCGTTGACTGGTCCCAGTTCCGGACCGCCTTGGGGGGGAGGGTTGTCAAAATCGAATTCTTCAGGATCGAGACCGGACATCCGGACCAGTCTTTCTCCCAATGCATTGAGCCTCAGGAGTTCCGCCTGCATCTCGCCCAGACGCGCAGCGATGACATTCACGTCCTCTTGATCAACCGGCGGCGAAACGTCTTCCGCGGTTGTTCGCGGCCTTGTTTGGGCGAAATCCAGCACTGGATAGGAGGCATCGGCCACGGCATCGGGAGTTGCGTATTGCGCAATCCAGAATCCCAGCCCCGCGCCCGCGAGGGTAAAGGACAGCACGGCCAAAAGCACTACAACGGCCTGTCCGCGAACGTGTTTGATTCGATCGTGGTGGTACATCGTTTATCTCTGCTTGAGGTCTGTATGAAAAGCGTTCGTCAATGACGGAAGCACTGACCAGCCAACGAATGACGAATGACGAAATGAAAGCAGCTTACAGGAACGAACTCAGATGAACGCCAGGCTTTCGCACATCCGCGATCTGCTGCGGGTCAACAAATCCGCCCGGGATCTCCTCGAACAGCGTCAGCGGGAACTCGCACTGCTTCGGCATACGCACTCCCTACTGCCTGAATCGATGCGAGCGCACTGCCTGGATGCCGCCGTCGCCGGTCATCAGCTCACGCTCTATTTCGATTCTCCAGCATGGACGACCCGGGCGCGCTTTTTGACTGAAGACATCGTCACATCGCTGGGCAAGCAGCAAATCACCGACATCCGCATTCAAGTCAGAGTGAATTGCGACGACATCGCCTGCCCATCCCAAACACAGGTTTCCAGGCGAAGATTGACGGTCGACACGGTGAAACACCTGCTCGAAGCAGCGGACAACATGCGTGATCCAGAATTAAGGGATGTACTCAATCGCTTCGCGAGCCGCCATCTTCCCACCCCGGTGGAAAAAGATTAGACAGCGGTAACCGGCTGCGCATAGCAGATCGGCGCTTCCGCCGAATCCTCGAAGACCACCTCTTCCCAGGCCGCCTCATTGGCGACCAGCGCGCGCAACAAGGCATTGTTCAACGCATGCCCTGATTTATGCGCGGTGAAGGCGCCGATCAGGGTGTGTCCAAGCAGATAGAGATCGCCGATAGCGTCGAGGATCTTGTGTTTGACGAATTCGTCCTCGAAACGCAAACCCTCCTCGTTCAGGACGCGATACTCGTCGACGACGACCGCGTTATCCAGACTGCCGCCCAAGGCCAGGTTATGCTGGCGCAAGGCTTCGATCTCTCGCAAAAAACCAAATGTCCGCGCCCGACTCACCTCTCGCACAAAGGACGTGGTGGAAAAATCCACCGTGGCACGATTCGCGCGTGCATTGAACGCCGGATGATCGAAGTCGATCGAAAAATCGACTTTGAATCCATTATAGGGCGTGAAACGTGCGACCTTATCGCCATCGCGAACCTCGACCGGACGCTTGATCCGGATGAATCGCTTGGGACGATTCTGTTCCAGAACGCCAGCCGACTGAAGCAGGAAAACGAACGGCGCGGCGCTGCCATCCATGATGGGTACTTCAGCGGCGCCAACGTCCACACAGGCATTATCGATCCCCAACCCCGCAAAAGCGGAAAGCAGATGCTCGACTGTGGAGACTTTGACGTCGCCGCTCGCCAGCGTCGTAGACAGACGTGTATCGGTCACGTTGAACGGCGTCGCCTTGATCTCCACTGACGGATCGAGATCCATCCGCCGAAACACGATCCCTGAGTCGGGTGCCGCGGGCCGTAGCGTCAACTCGATTTTTTCGCCCGTGTGCAAACCGATCCCTGTCGCGCGGATCACATTCTTCAAGGTACGTTGCCTGAGCATCGGTCGGGTCTCCCATCGCGGTCCACGGCGGCTGACGGCTTCTTGCTCATGCACAGAAGCACTTGAACCAACCATTCCTGTCAGTTCAACCGCTCTTGCCTGCTCGCCATCGCGTTACGCGCTCCACACTGGAGCACTTTGCCGTTAGCTTAGGGTTTTCCCGAACTTATTTCAAGCTTAATATTGGATGCAACAAAATACCTTTGTTTTTTATCGATTTTTTATGGAAGGGAAACCCCTAGTCAGTCAGCCTGACGCCGCAGAAACGCTGGGATATCCAGATAGTCCATATCCTTTTCGTCGACCGCTTCAGCCACGGCCACCCCACCCGCTTTCCGATAGATCGCCGGCCGACGCTCCATCTCCCGATAGTCCGGCTGACCGTCGTTCAACTCGCCTCCCGTGACCAACCGAATGGAAGACTCGCCACCCGCGCGCTTATTCATGACATGGCGGCGTTCGCCCAGTCCTGTCGCCACGACGGTGACGCGCAGTTCGTCCTCCAGTTCCATATCGACCACCGTGCCCACCACGACCGTCGCCTCGTCGTCGGCAAAGTCGCGGACCGTGTTACCGACCTCGTCGAACTCGCCGATGGTCAGGCTCGGACCCGCCGTGATATTGACCAGAATGCCCTTCGCCCCGGCGAGATCGATATCTTCCAGCAGCGGACTCTTGATGGCGGCCTCGGCGGCCTCGCGAGCGCGATTGGCGCCCCGCGCGGAGCCGGTTCCCATCATGGCGACACCCATGTTTGACATGACCGTTTTGACGTCGGCAAAGTCGACGTTGATCAGTCCGCGGCAGGTGATGAGTTCGGCGATGCCCTGAGTCGCGTTGAGCAGGACATCGTTCGCCGCCTTGAAGGCGTCGAGCAGACTCATGTCCTTGCCGAGCACGGCCAGCAGTTTTTCGTTGGGGATGGTGATCAGCGAATCGACCGATTTGGCGAGCTCGGCAATCCCTTCCTCGGCAATCCGCCGCCGCTTGGCGCCCTCGAACGGAAACGGCTTGGTCACTACCGCCACGGTCAGGATCCCGAGTTCTTTCGCCACTTGGGCCACCACCGGCGCAGCGCCCGTTCCGGTCCCGCCGCCCATGCCCGCAGTGATGAAAACCATATCGGCGCCTTCCAGCGCTTCCTGGATACGATCGCGATCCTCGATCGCCGAATGCCGGCCCACCTCCGGATCAGCGCCGGCCCCGAGGCCTTTGGTAATGTTGGCACCCAGTTGCAGGATGGTCTTGGCATTCGTGTTTTTCAGTGCTTGAGCATCGGTGTTGGCACAGATGAAATCCACGCCCTCGATGGTCGACGCCACCATGTGGTTGACTGCGTTGTTCCCACCGCCGCCGACACCGATGACTTTAATGACGGCATTCTGACTATGGGTATCCATGAGCTCGAACATTGATCTGTCTCCCAATTGAAGGCTTTGCAATACCTGAAACCTCGTTCAGCCGCGCGCCAGGCGCACGACCACCCCCCGAAACGACCGGCGCGCACGACCGGCGCCTGTCCGAGACCGCAGGCCGCGGTCCATCTACCATTAGGGGCAGAATTCTAACCCCATCATGTTAAAAATTACCTTGGAACCAACTACGCATGCGCGACCAAGCACCTTTAAAACCGAGATTTTCGGATAGCTCGGTACTGCGCGAGAAGCGATGCTGGCGCGCGTACATCAATAACCCAACGCCGGTGGAGTGGATCGGATTGTTCACGACCTCGTCCATCCCGATCACATGCTGCGGCAGACCCAAGCGCACGGGCATATGAAAAACCTCCTCGGCCAGGTCAATCAGACCCTGCATCTTCGCGCTCCCACCGGTCAGCACCACACCGCCCGCGACCAGATCCTCAAAGCCGCTGCGGCGCAATTCGTTGTGCAGCAGTGTCAGCAGCTCCTCGTAGCGTGGCTCGACCACCTCGGCCAGAGTCTGCCGCGACAGCCGCCGTGGCGGGCGATCGCCAATACTCGGTACCTCGATGGTCTCGCTATTTCCGGCGAGCTGTGTCAGTGCGCAGGCGTGCTGGATCTTGATTAATTCGGCATGTTGCGTCGGCGTGCGCAACGCCACCGCAATGTCGTTGGTGACCTGGTCGCCCGCGATCGGGATGACCGCCGTATGCCGGATGGCGCCATCGGTAAACACCGCCAGATCGGTCGTGCCGCCGCCGATATCCACGACGCAGACACCAAGTTCCTTCTCGTCCTCGCTGAGCACCGCGTAACTGGAACTCAACTGGGCGAGCACCAGATCGTCCACCTCCAGCCCGCAGCGCCGGATGCATTTGATGATGTTCTGGGCCGCGCTCACCGCGCCGGTCACCATGTGCACCCGCGCCTCCAGACGCACGCCGCACATCCCGATGGGTTCGCGGATGCCCTCCTGATTGTCGATGATGAATTCCTGCGGCAGGATGTGCAGGATTTTTTGATCCGCCGGGATCGCCACCGCACGCGCCGCGTCGATGACGCGATCGACATCGGCCTGCGAGACCTCGACCTCTTTGATCGCGGTAATCCCGTGCGAATTGAGGCTGCGCACATGGCTGCCGGCGATGCCGGCATGGACCGAATTGATCTCGCAGCCGGCCATCAACTCCGCTTCCTCGACCGCGCGCTGGATCGACTGGACGGTGGATTCGATATCCACCACCACGCCTTTTTTCAGACCCCGCGACGGATGGATCCCGATGCCGATGATCTCGATCTGATCGTCGTCCTTGAGTTCGCCCACCAGGCAGGCGATCTTCGAGGTGCCGATATCCAGTCCAACCAACAGATTTTTGTCGTTACGTCGCGACATCCAGTTATCCTCGATTGCCGGATCGCTTAGAGCGACCCGTGTTCGCGGGGACCGGCGACTCCGCGCTCGGCGCCCATTTCACGGCGAAACCGTTGCTGTAACGCAGGTCCACCTCCAACGGCTGACCCGCCGCCTCAAGTTGCGGCGCACTGGCGATGAAGCGTGTGAGACGTTCCTCGATGGCACCGGTACCCAATCGCAGATCGGTACCCATGACCAACTCCAGGCGCCAATCTCCACGGGGATCAACCGAGAGGACCTGAATCAAATGCCCCACCAGCATCAGATCTTCGCGCCACTTCAGATACTGCCTGACCAACTCGGGTGCCCTTTTGTCGTCGCCTTCGAGGACGGGCAAACCAGCGGGGATCGTCCCGGTCCCCGGATCGAACACGACGCCCTCCGCGGTCACCAGACGATCGGCGTTCCAGCGAGCGATCGGGCGATGCTCCTCGACCCGCACCTGCAGCCGATCCGGCCAGACCCGGCGCAGACTCGCGCTCCCGACCCAGGAAAGCTCCTCGGCCGCGTTCTTGAGATCGACGAGATCGGCGGTCAGGATCCCGCCGCGCAGCCGCTCGCCGATGGTTTTCTCCAGCAACCGCGAGGAGTGATGATGGAGTTCGCCCTCCACCTCGATCACGCGGATCGGCAACAGACGCGGCTCCCAGTAACCGAACAGCCAGACCGCCGCAGCCATGGCGCACAATAACGCTAACCCGAGGAAAGCGCGCAGACGCGAACGCGGCCGCGACGAATCGCTCGGCGCCGGGGCGATGTCGGGCGTTGACTCAGCCACGACTCAGACTCGTGTCCAGAATGCGCAAGACCAGGGCGTCGAAATCGATCCCGGCGGCGCGCGCGGCCATGGGCACCAGGCTATGGTCGGTCATGCCAGGCACGGTATTGATCTCCAGCAAAAAGGGCCGGCCAGCACCGTCCAACATCAGATCGACTCGGCCCCAGCCACTGGCTCCGACCGCCTCGAAGGCGTCCAGGGACAACTGCCGCAGTCGGGACTCCGCCGTCGCGTCGAGACCGCACGGACAATGGTAGAGAGTGCTGTTGGCCTGATATTTCGCCGCGAAATCGTAAAAGGCGTTGGGCGTCTCCAGCCGGATCAGAGGCAATGCCTCCCGACCCAGGATGGCGCAGGTGTATTCGGCGCCCTGGATCCAGCGCTCGGCGAGCACCAGGTCATCGTATTCGGAAGCCGTTCGCCAGGCCCGCTCGAGCGCGTCGAGCGTCTCCACGCGCGCCATGCCGATGCTCGACCCTTCGTGAACCGGCTTGATCATGAGCGGAAACCCGAGTGCCGCCGCCGCGGGCAGGTCGGCCTCGCCGCGCAGCAGGACGGACTCCGCCGTGGGCAGGCCGCAACCCGCCCAGGCGAGCTTGCAGCGGTATTTATCCATACCGAGCGCCGACCCGAGCACAGCGGAACCCGTGTAAGGCAAGCCGATGGTTTCCAGCGCGCCCTGGATCTGACCGTCCTCGCCGCCGCGCCCGTGCAGAATGATGAAAGCGCGGTCGTAGCCGCCCGCGCGCAATTGCGCCAGAACGGTTGCGTCCGGATCCAGCGGATGGGCGTCAACCCCTTGACGCTGCAGCGCAGCGAGGACCGCGCGGCCGCTCTTGAGCGAAATCTCGCGCTCCGCCGCGCGCCCGCCAAGCAACACAGCGACCTTGCCGAACCGTCGGCGTCCCTCGACTCCGCCCCGCCCCGGCGACTCGGGTGTCGCGGTTGGAGTTTGCACCATGTCGTTTGTCATGAACCCTCTCCGTTGACACGTCTCACCTCGGGAATCAACCGGATCCCCGCGCGCTGCTCGACGGCGTCCCGCACGTAATCGATCAGCCCGGCAATCTCCGTCGCCGTCGCCGTGCCGGTATTGATAATGAAATTGGCGTGTTTTTCGGACACCTGAGCGCCCCCCATCCGATATCCCTTGAGCCCCAGCGATTCGATCAGACGCGCCGCGTGATCGCCTGGCGGATTGCGGAAGACCGAACCGCAGCTCGGCAGACCGATCGGCTGGGTCGCGGCGCGCCGGTCGAGCAGTTCGCGGATGCGCGCCTGGCCGGCCGCGCCGTCTCCCGGTACGAGTTCCAGCGCGACATCCAGAAACCACTCGCCCTCCGGCCCCGTGACCTCGCGGTAGCCCGGCGTGAAGTCCTCGCGCCCCCGCCCCCGGATCGCCCCGGTCCGGTCGATGGTCCGAACGCGGCGCACCTGGGTCCAGGTCTCGCCGCCCCAGGCGCCCGCATTCATGGCCAGCGCGCCGCCCATGGTGCCGGGAATGCCGGCCAGGAATTCGACGCCGATCAGATCGAGTCGGGCGGCAAAACGCGCGAGTTTGGCGCACGCGGTCCCCGACTCGGCCCAGATACCGGTCTTACCATGTCGTTCAAGACCCGTCAGGCAACCCTGGGTCTGGATCACGGTACCGGCGAAGCCCTGGTCGGCGATCAGCAGATTGCTGCCAAGCCCGAGCCACAGGAGCGGCTCGTCCGGATCCAGCAGACTCAGAAAGGTTGACAGATCCTCGGCGTCCGCCGGTCGATAGAAGCGTCGCGCCGGTCCGCCCACCCGCCAGCTCGTGTGGCGTGCGAGCGGCTCGTTCAGCCGTATCTCGCCGCGCAGTGGTTGCATGACCATGCTGGACATTCAGAGCCCCCGCGCGAGCAGTTGCGGCAAGCGCGCCGCCAGGGCGCCGATGTCACCGGCGCCCGAGACCAGCACGATATCGCCATCCAGGAGCAGGTTCGGCAGGAGATCGGGCACCTCGTCGACCGTCTGCGCGAAGACCGGATCGAGATCGCCGCGCACCCGGATCGCGCGACTCAGGGCGCGTCCGTCGGCGCCGGGGATGGGGGCCTCGCCCGCCGGATAGACCTCGCACAACACCAGCGCATCGGCGCTGGAGAGCACCGCCACGAAATCCTCGAACTGTTCCTGGGTCCGGCTGTACCGATGGGGCTGGAAGACCAGCACCAGACGCCGGCCCGGCCAACCGGCCCGCGCCGCTTCCAGGGTCGCCGACAGCTCGCGCGGATGATGGCCGTAATCGTCCACCAGCAGCAAGTTGCGGCCCTGCGCGTCGGTCACTTCGCTGACCACGAAGCGCCGCCCGACTCCTTCGAATTTGGCCAATGCGCGGCCGATCGCCTCTTCGTCGACCCCAAGTTCCAGCGCCACGCAGATCGCGGCCAGCGCGTTCAGCACATTGTGCCGTCCGGGCAGATTGAGCGTGACCCGCAAGGGACGGCGCAGGTCTGCGCCATGGACCAGAAAGGAGGTATACATCCCCTCCTGATGCAGATCGGTCGCCCGCACGTCGGCCTCGGGCCGGGTGCCATAGGTCCGCACCGAGCGCGGCACCATGGGAATCAACGAGCGGACCTCGTCGTCATCGAGACAGAGCACCGCCAATCCATAGAACGGCAGGTGGTGCAGGAACTCCATGAAGGTGCTGCGTAAGCGATTGAAATCATTGCCGTAAGTGCGCATGTGATCGGCATCGATATTGGTGACGATCGAGATCATGGGCTGAAGATAGAGAAAGGATGCGTCGCTCTCGTCGGCCTCGGCCACCAGATATTTGGTTGTTCCCAGCTTGGCGTTGGCGCCGGCGCTGTTGAGCCGCCCGCCGATGACAAAGGTGGGATCGAGACCGCCCTCGGCGAGGATGCTCGCCACCAGGCTGGTGGTGGTGGTTTTGCCGTGGGTGCCAGCCACCGCGACGCCATAATAGAAGCGCATGAGTTCGGCCAGCATTTCGGCGCGACGCACGATCGGAATGCGCGCGGCGCGGGCAGCCTGAATCTCGGGATTGGCTTCGTCGATGGCGGTGGAGACCACCACGGCGTCGGCGTCCGTGACCTGTTCCGCCCGGTGGCCAATGAAGACCTCGACGCCGAGTCCACGCAGCCGGCGCGTTACATCGCTCTCGCGCAGGTCCGATCCGGCCACCTCATAGCCCAGATTCGCCATGAGTTCCGCGATTCCGCTCATGCCGGAACCGCCGATGCCGATGAAATGGAGTCGACGCACCCGCCCCATGCGGGCCGCCGTATGCTGAAGATGGGCGTTCATTGCGTCACGACTCCCAGGGTTTCGCCCAGCGCAAGCTCCAGGCAGGATGCCGCGATCCGCGCCGCGGCATCGGGTTGCGCCAGACCGCGCGCGCGCTCGGCCATGGCCAGCAGGCTTGCGCGATCGCCAAGCAGTTCGGTCAGCAGCGCCGTCAAACCGGCCTGGCTCAGATCGCGCTGGATGACCAAACGTGCGGCACCCGCATCAGACAGATAGCGGGCGTTGCCGACCTGATGATCGTCGACCGCGAAGGGATAAGGTACCAGCACCGACGCCACCCCGGCGGCGGCCAGTTCGGACACCGTCAAGGCACCGGCCCGGCACACGACCAGATCGGCCCAGGCGTAGGCATCCGCCATGTCGCTGATGAACGGCATGATCTCGGCCTCGACACCGGCCAGACGATAGGCGTCGCGGGCGGTCTCCAGGGTGCGCTCGCCCGCCTGATGGCGCACCTCGGGACGCGCGCCTGCTGGCATCGCCGCCAGCGCGGCGGGCAGCATCTCGTTCAGTACTTGCGCCCCCAACGAACCGCCCAGCACCAGCAGTCGCGCCGCGCCGGAGCGCCCGCTCAATCGCTCGCGCGGCGGCGGCAGGTCGAGGATGCTCTGACGCACCGGATTCCCCGTCGCTACCGCGCAGCGATCGTCCGGGAAACTCCCCGGAAAGGCCTCGAAGACCGCCGTGGCGACCCGCGCCAACCACTGATTGGTCATGCCGGGGACAAAATTCTGTTCATGGATCACCAGCGGCAACCCCATCGCGCGTGCCGTCAGACCGCCCGGACCCGAGGCGAATCCGCCCATGCCGAGCACCAGCGAAGGCCGTCGCCGCCGCAGGATGGCGCGTGCCTGCCAGAGCGCGCCCGCCAGTTTGAATGGCGCGCGCAGCCGTTGACCGAGCCCCTTGCCGCGCAAGCCCTCGATGCGGATCCATTCAATCTCAAAGCCATGCTCAGGAACCAGTCGCGACTCCATCCCCTGGCGCGTGCCGATCCAGAAGACCTCCGCCCCACTCGCCCGCAGACGCTCGGCGACCGCGAGTGCCGGAAATACGTGACCGCCGGTGCCGCCGGCCATGACGCCTATGCACGCGCCCATGGGGATCCTCCTTCGACGCCGCCCCTCGCGCCCCGCGAAGCCGACGTGGTGGGCCGCCTGGGGCCGGCGTCGGATTCCAGTTGACGAACGGTGAGATCGATGCGCAGGAGGATGGCGACCGCCATGCAGCCCACGATCAGGCTGTTACTGCCGTAACTCAGGAAGGGCAGGGTCAGCCCCTTGGTGGGCAGGAACCCCACGTTGACGCCGAGATTGACGAAAGCCTGCAAACCGAGCCACAGCGCGATGCCCTGGGCCACGTAGGCCGCGAACGGTTGCTCCGC
>NZ_CAIPNF010000305.1 GCF_903866365.1 uncultured Thiocystis sp. | reverse complement strand
GGCGCGCCCATCATGCCGCCGCCAGCGCGACAGGCGCGACGAATCGATGCGCCAGTCCCGCGCGCCTGGGTGTGCGCCTGATGGAAAATTTCATCGACGACATCCTTCTCAGCGCGCGCGCGGCCTATCAATGGCTCGCGCTCGTCGCGCCCGTCGCAGACGGCATTGCGGCTGAAGCAATTCCCGACGAGAGTGCCGAGTTTCTGCCGGACGGCAGACTGCGGATTTTTTGCCAGATGGCGGACGGTCGCCTGCTCGCCGAGACGATCGTCGAAGCGTCGGATTGGAAGTGGAGCGGGACGCGGCATTGAGATTGAGATGCGGCACTACGCGCCCGAGAACGTCGACGATGCCGCCGGTTACCTTTAGCCAAAGACCCGCCATTGATGGCGGGTTTCAACGAGGACTTTTTGATGGCCAGCACGCCGACCCCTTGGGGCGACTCCCAACGCGAAAAACGCTTTGCAAACGGCATCGTCTTTTTCAGTACCGCTGTCCATGGCGGGTTTTATGTCGACCCCGCGCGCCGGGCGGACATGCCAGAGGCGATCCAAAACGCGATCACTTGGGTCCGCTTGCCCGGCTGGTACGAAGAGGATCAGGACTGGGCCTTGGTGGCGCTCGCATTCCCCGAGCACTTCGACGCGCGGGCGTGCTTTTCCGCGCTCGCCGCAGCGAGGTGTGCCGCCAACGTCTGGCAACTCGATCTGGCGCGGTACTTGGAAAGTACCCAAGGACGCGCCTGCGCGGCAAAAGCGGGACAGTGCGATGCGAACGGAGCCGAAGTTGATTTCGGCGCGTAATTATGCCGCACAGGCGGAGGCCGGATTGAGAAAATGGGCGCGTGCGCCAGCGAATTATAAAAATAGGGATTTCGATGTGTTTTTTGCCGAACTCGCTGCCGGGATCATTAAAAATGCTGTGCATTTTGCGATCCCGGATAACGGTGAAATATTTGACGATGACTTGAAGGGGCTAGTAGGACGGCAAGTTAGACTCCCATTTCAAGCGATCACGGTTGAATATTTCGTCGACGATCAAAAATCGCAGCATTGCGAAGCGGCTCCAACATATTCGCCAAGGCGTTTAGTCCTGGCTTTCGAGACCGAAAAAAACGAGGTTCGCGACATCCAGAATCAGATGGGGTGTGCTGGAACTGTCGATATTTTCGCCAACTTTCCAGATGATCGATTTACCCAATTCATTGTGTTAAACGAAATTGACGGCGTGTGGGTTCCGTGCCCGATGTCTTGGATAATGCCTATCACCTGGGATTATTCGCCTGGCGGTACCGTTCAATTAGTGACCGAGCCGCTTGTTAAATTCGAGTCGAAACAATATTTTTCCGGAACTCCGATCCCCGTTCTTCCTGGATTATTCAATTTAATGTGCGAAATGCGGGGATTCGATCAAGCTTTTCGCGAGTCGCTTCACGACATCGGCGGCGAAGTGCGCGCCGTGCTTGAGCTATGCGAGGCTTTGGCGTGCTCGAACGTCAAGATAGACACCATCCAGCATGAGAACAAAAAGGCAAACGCGAAACGCGCCAAGAATGGCAAGATCCCGATTTATGCAACCAAGACGCTCTCTATTGTGGTGCCAGCAACGGCGCAGCGAACAGCGTCTCAACAGGGCGATAGAAACAGCCCGAGACAACATTTGAGGCGCGGACACGTCAGAAGACTGCAAGACGATAGGCAAATCTGGGTCAACGCTTGCGCTGTCGGGTCTTCTGGTCTCGGTAGAATCGACAAAAGCTACAATGTGTTTTCCGCCTAAATTATTCAGTTTTTTCCAAAATGGAAACAACTGACGGCGCTGAAGCAGCGCCGAATCAGCCGCCCGAGAGGGCGGCAGCGCTATTCCTCACCCGGCCTGAACGCCGGGGCTTCTCGCGCAAGACGGATCACCTCGGCTTGACGACTCTCCGGGCTGAAGCCCCGGAGATTCTTGCTTCAACGAGATCAACCAATGCCAGCTTTCGCCAACACTGGATTTACGTTCTCTCCACAAGCTAACACGGCGAGCCCCGCCGCTTTGATGTTCAGAGCCGCATTCACGTCTCTGTCCAACTTGGTGTGGCATTCTGGACACGTCCAATGCCGAGTGGTTTTAAGGATATCAGTGTTCACGCGGTTTGAAAATCGCCATATATGGGGGTTTTTTAGCTTGACGGCACGCCATTCGATTGACATAGTAAACATTTTTGTTTACTATAAACGCACATCAAACAACCAACGGAGGTACGGTGAAGCAGCGTGAGTTCCGACGCTGGCTGGAGTCTCAAGGGGTCGTGACGAAAGATGGCGCAAACCATCTGAAGCTCTACCGGCAAGGAAGGCAATCGACGATGCCGCGCCATCCCGGAAAGGAAATCCACGAGCAGCTCCGCAAGGCCATCATCAAGCAACTTGGCTTATAGGCGGATCCCAGTCCCGCGCGGGGCTGGGAACTCACGACAGGCGACATCGAGGCAAACCATGTACCCAGTGATCATCGAATCGGATGGCGACGGCTGGATGGCCAGCTTCCCGGACATCCCGGAAGCCTTGACGGGGGGCGATACCCGCGAGGAGGCGCTGATCAATGCGCGTGACGCGCTGGTGACGGCGTTCGAGTTCTACTTCGAGGACGCGCGCCCGGTGCCGCTGCCCTCCGTGATCGAGGGCGCGGAGCTGGTGGCGGTGCCGTTGAGCGTCTGGGGGAAGGTGTTGCTGTTGAACGCGATGCTCGAACAGCGTCTGCCGCAAGCCGAGTTGGCGCGGCGGATGGGGACGCGCAAGCAGGAGGTGCAGCGGCTGGTCGATCTGCGCCATCCCACCAAAATCGACACCCTGGCGCAGGCGATGGCTGCCATGGGGAAGCAGTTGGTGTTGTCGGCGAGCGCCATCCCGGGCCGGGCACCTTGACGCGGATGGCGCCACGACGGCGCCATCCCTGACCCCGCGTCGCGCTACTGCATCGTGGCGCGGCGCGTGTTTTCCTTCAGTCGTCCATCCATCACCACTTCCAGGGCGGTCATCAGCAAGCCGTAGAGCATCGCCCGATCCTCGGCCGGGTCGAAATGGATCCGCTTGGCGTCCAGGGCTTGGATGAGGGTGTCGCTGGAGGTGGCCAGCACGACCTTGACGCTCGCCGGGTCGCGCAGGTCCATCGGGCAATCGGCGGCCATCGCGACCAGGGATTGCATGGTCTCGGACATCATCAGGCGCTTGGTGATGGCGCGCAGTTCGGGATCGGTCAGCATGGGGGATTCTCCTGGCGAGCGGGCACGGGCAGGGCAAGTTGCTGCTGGATCTCCAGCCAGTTGGGGCGGGCGGGCACTTCTTGATGCCTCCTCCGGCTGAAGACCGGAGGATTCCCCGGCTTCAGCCATTGGACGTCGTCTAACGAGATTGGCATCCCAATCCGACATTGAGAATATTCCGCGCCGCGGTCACCGACGGCGTATCAGCGCCGCCTCGCCTGATCGGCGTCGAGACGCGCATGAACCTCCTGCAACCACGTCAATTCCGCCCACACCGCGTCCGACCAGCCGCCCGGTCGACCGACATCGCCCAGGATCAGTTCCCGAAACAAGCGTCCAAAGGCCACGGAATTGCCCCAACAGGCCACGATCCGGTCGAGAAGATCGGGAAATTCGCGCTCCAGCCAGCCCTTTTCCGCGCGGTGTTTGTCCACCGGTTTGGCGATGCGCGGAAACCTCGGGGCGACGTTCCGATGCCGGTCCGCAGTGCCCGCCAACTGCGCGCACAGCAACTTTTCCAGCCGCTCGTCCACGCAGGCGCGCAGCAGCGGCTTCGGATGCTCGAAGCGCAGGAGCAGGGTGTAGCGCAACGTCTCGGGGGTGTCCCGCGCCGCGTGGCCAATCGGCACGCCGACATCGATGACCCGCGCCCGGAGTTGAAGGTCTGGCAAATCGGGGGAGACGAGCGAAAAACGCACCCCTTGTTGAAGTGCGCTGGCCTCTGCCGAATGGAGCGTGTAATAGCCCGTGGCAATCTCCTGGAGCGCCTGATCCAGCGCCGCCAGGTCGGAAACGACGACGTCGAGGTGCCGCGCCAGCGGCGGCGTCCCGTCTTGCTCGCCGCGTCCCAACAACGTCAACAGGCGCTCCAGGCGTTCTTGATCGCGCAGCGACAGACTCACGAACCGGGCGGCCACCTCTTGGCTCCAGGCGTTCGTCGTCTGGACCCGCAGACATTGGCTCGTCGCCGTCAGCGCCCGACCGGGCAACCACGGCAACATCAGTTGAAAGCGATCCGTCGAGCCGGGCAGGGCGGTTGGCAAAAATAGCCGGATCCCGCCCCAGGAAATGTCGCGACCGAACGCGATCAGGGGGTCTTCCCGGTTGGGAAGAAAGATCCGTGCGCGGGTCTGGATCGCGAGCCGGCGTTGCGCGCGGCGGTTGTGCGCCGGCGGCGTCGATCGTTGCGCCGGGGCACTGTCCGGGAGAGACAACTCGAAGCTGTCGTCGTCGATCGGCGGGGCGCTCATACTGGCGAACCTTCGTGGTCGAAGCCGGGCGCAGACACCGGCGGTAAGCCTGTCGCGGAGAAGGACGGCAGGCGGATTGGCTGGTCAAGCTGCCGTTCGACATACTTTTTAAGCGACGCGAGCGGATGCTCGAACGTCAGGGTCACGCGGTACAACGCAGGGTGAGCGCGTATAATTTTTTCTGAAATCAATAAAATCAAACAGTTAAGATGCGAGCTTCACAATACATATGAACTGTAACTTATTGATTTATAGGGGTACGCGCTCGCCCTGCGGTACAACGTGGTCCAATCGCAGTCCGCGATCTGAAAGGGCTGCACTTCGACGATCCGTGCCCGCAGGCGATCGCCCTCGCCATCCAGCATCCCGGTCAACGAAAAACTGATGCTTTGATCGACCGCGTAGGCGTGAAACACGGTCAGCGTTTGGCGTCCCGTCGCGATCCCCGCCAGCAGCCGTTGCATCTGCGCGGGATCGTTGACGACAATTTCTAACGCCGGCGCGAGCGCGCGTTCTTGCTTGTCTTTTTCATGGTCTTCCTCGGGCGAGGTCTGGCTCAGAAATTCCAGCAGCCGGGCATGATGATGGAGCGTCAATTGGGAGAAGCGCACGGCGAGTTGCGTGCGCCCATCCGCCAGTAACTGGGTGCGCAACAGCCGGGCATTCGCCAGAATGGGCATGTCCGGTTTCCACGACATCATCAGTTGGACTGTCGTCGCCGCTGGCGGCAGAGCGTCGGGAACGATGAGGCACGCGCCACCCCAGGACAGATCGCGATTGAACCCGATGACGGGCGGTCTCTCGTCGTTCGGAAACACGATCTTGGTCAGCGTCTGAAGCGGTCGGCGCGT
>NZ_CAIPNF010000304.1 GCF_903866365.1 uncultured Thiocystis sp. | reverse complement strand
CTTTCGACGCTCGATCCGAGGATCTTCCAAGGAGGTGAAATGCTCAAGAATGCTTGCTGACATGAGAAACTCCAATCGTCGTTTCTCGCTAGCATCCGTCAACTACCCGAAAAACGGAATGTTTAAACGCGCTCGCCCTGGAAGTTTCGCGGGCGCTTGACCGCATCACTCGGCCGGAACGACCGGAGCGGGCATCGCGGGCGCCTGAAACCGTGCGGCGGTCTTGCCGTCCGCGTCGAGGAGCGTCAGTTGGCGGCCTTCGATCCGATAGCCGGCGACGGTGCCGAGCGCCGCGGCGTAGGTGGCGGCCTGTGCAGCGACGGCGTCCGGACCCTGGCAGGTCATGCGGGTGGTCGCGATCGGACCGATGGTCAGGCGGTCGCCTTCGAGTCGGTAGCCGCTCATGTAGCGATTGCAGCCATCGGAGCCGCCCAGCGTGCCCTGCTCGCGGAATTCGAGACGGATGTCGGCGCCGGCGAGGGGCGAGACGAGCGCCTGTTTGCCGTTGTTGTACACCTCCAGCATCCAGGTTTCGCCTACCAATGGCGATGCCTGGAACGCCTGAAACCTGAGCAGGATCTGGTTTGCCGCGTCGAGCAATTCGAGCCGGTCGCCGACCTGTCGATAGGCGACGACGCGGGCGAGCGCGGCGGTGACCGCCTGTTCCTGCTGCATCAGCGATTCGGGGCAGGCCATCATGGTGGACGCCAGATGCTTGTCGATTGTCAGGCCGGTGCCGTCGAGGCGGTAGGCGCCGGTGATCTGGTTGCAGCCGGCGTTGCCCGCGATCTGTCCGGCGGTAAACCGAAAGAGCGCCGGTTTGGCCTTAGCGATCGCCGCGACGGGACCGTCGGCGGACGGGTAGTCGGTCAGTTGCCAGGCCGGCCCCTCCAGCGGGCTGAGGAGAGGCTCGACCGCAGACGCGGACTCGGTCGCGCCGACCGCGCTGGAGAGCGCGGCGATCAGGAGCATGGCGATGCGCGGATGACGGATCTGTTGCATAAAAAAATCTCCGGAAGGATTGCAGTCGAAAGAAGCAGTCAGTCTGCGCCAAATCACTTGAGCCTTGCCCCCCGCACCGTTTACTCTCTCGATCAAGATCGCGGTGGCCAATGCGTCAATCCACTCTCCACAGACTCCTGCGTGAAGATCCATGCGCCTGTCGATTTCCGTTTCGTCCCTGATGATCGTGTTGTGCATCCTGGCGGCCGTCGAGACCGCGACGGGCGTGGCGTGGGCGGTTCCCGACCCGCTGAGCCTGGAGCAGTCGCTGAAGGCGCTCGCGGCGCATCCGCGCATGACGGCATCCGCAGACCTTGAGGCGCGCCTGCCGCGACGCCCGTCCCTGTATCTGGATTGTCATGGGCTGGCATTCAACCACAGTCTGTTCGACGATCCCAACCGAAATCAGCCCCTGGCGGCCCTGCTGTCGCCGCTGGCGGCGCAACAGATGGAGATCATGGCGCGGTTCTTCGACGTGCTGCTGGCGGATTTGAGTTTTGCCAGCGAGAGCGAGGCGATGGCGGTTGCCTATATCCAGTTCGACCGGGCGTCGGTGCGCCGTCAACTCGGTCAGTTGTCCGAGCTGCGGGTGCTGGAACTCGCAACGGTCTATCAGGATCTGCTCCATCGCCGGGCCGCCAGCGAGATCGGCCAGCAATGGACCCGGTCGTTGTTGGCTCAGGCGCTTGGGCAGCCCGAGGATCTCCCGAGGAATCTGACCGAGCCAGCCCTGCCGTCATTGCCTGATGGGTTGCCAACGCTCGATGAGCTGGTTTCCAAGGCCACCGAGGGCCACGTCGCGCGCGTGCCGAGCCAGGATCGCCCGGAATCGGATCGCGCGCTGATTCAGTGGGAATTGCGTCAACAGATCCTGGAACTGCTGCTGCGGTTAAAGGCATTGGTCGCGGCGGAGCGCAGCGTGCATGCCGAAGCGACCTGGCGCGATCTGAAGCTGGACGAGAGCCGTACCCTATACGATCAGGAGGTGACCGCGGATCTTGGTTACTCCATGAGCCAGCAGACCCAGACCCGTTTCCTGGAAAAGCGCGTGGCCTATTGTCAGGCGTTGACCTGGGCCGAGCTGAACGCGCTTGCCGGCCAGCCCCTATGGGCGCCAACATCTCGGGAAGAACCATGATGTCGCGTGGGTTGATCGCTCTTTTCCTCCTGCTGTCGGTTGCCCACGCGCGGGCCGTGGTGGAACTCAAGGGATGGCTCGAATGGGTCCAGGAAGTCGAGATGCGGGTGCTGGAGAACGGCGTCGTCGACGAGGTCGCGGTCAGTGTCGGTCAGCATGTGAAGAAAGGCGATCTCCTGTTGCGCATGGATCAACGTGAAGCCAGAGCGAATTTATTGGATGCGCGCGCGCGCGTCGCCCGCGAGCGGGTGACAGGCGAGCAGGCCCAGCGCGAACTGATCCGCAGCCAGGAACTCTTCGACCGTGGATTGATTGCGATCGAGGAGTTGAAAGACGCCGAACTCAAGCAGGTCGCCGCAGCCGCCGAGGGGGAAGCGGCGAAGGCCATCGAGGCATCCAGGGCGGTCGCCCTGGAGCAGACCGAACTGCGGGCGCCCTTCGACGGGATCGTGGTGGCGCGTCATGTCTGGAATGGCGCCGTCATTTACAAAACGCTCCAGCAGGAACCGCTCATCGTCATTGCGCCCGACGATCGGATGCTCGCCCGTGCCCTGGTCACCGCCAATGTGCTGCGAGGTGTCAAGCCCGATCAAGCCGCAAAGGTGACGGTGAATGGGACGGTCCGCGAGGGTCAGGTCTACAGCCTGGGGGTACAGTCGGTGCGCGTCGAGCTGGAGGGCGCCGTTTATTATCTGGATATCGTCTTCGACCGGCGGACCAATGAGTTGCTCCGTCCGTCCGAGACGGTGCAGATCTTGCTGCCCTGAGACGATTTGCTGTGCGTAGCACCATCATTGATAGGCAAAATGAATGCAATTTATTGATTTAAAAACCCAATACAGCCTGATCGAAGAAAACGTCAAGGCCCGGATCGAGACCGTGCTGCGGCACGGCCAATTCGTCATGGGACCAGAGATTCAGGAGTTGGAGGAGCGGCTGGCCGAGTTCGTCGGGGTGCGTCACTGCATCGGGATGTCGAGCGGCACGGACGCGCTGCTGGCCGCCATGATGGCGCTGGAGATCGGTCGCGGCGACGAGGTGATCACGACGCCTTTCACCTTCATCGCGACCGGCGAGATGATCGCACTACTCGGCGCGCGCCCGATTTTTGTCGACATCGATCCGGTCACCTACAACCTCGATCCCGAATTGCTGGAGGATGCCATCACCGGACGGACCCGCGCCATCCTGCCGGTGTCTCTGTACGGGCAGTGCGCGGAGATGGACGCCATCAACACGGTTGCCGAACGTCATCGGTTACCCGTCATCGAGGATGCGGCGCAGAGTTTCGGCGCGACCGATCGGGGGCGGCGCTCCTGCGGGCTATCGCTGATCGGATGCACCTCGTTTTTCCCGGCCAAACCATTGGGCGCCTATGGCGACGGCGGCGCTTGTTTTACCGGCGACGACGCACTCGCCAAGAAGCTCCGGGAGATCCGGAATCACGGTCAGGATCGGCGCTATCATCACCCGAGCCTGGGTCTGAATGGGCGTCTCGATACGATTCAGGCGGCTGTCTTGCTCGCGAAAATGGATATTTTCCCCGACGAGATCGCGGCGCGGTCGCGGTTGGGAGATCGCTATACGGCGTTACTGAACGAACGTGGAGCCGCATCGACCGCCACCGGAGACTCATCGGTGCTAACGCCCTTCATCCGACCGGGCAATTTGTCCGTCTACGCGCAGTATACTATTCAGGTGCCCAATCGAGAGGAGGTTGCTGAGCGGCTTCAGCAGCAGGGGATTCCGACCGCCATTCATTATCCTGTTCCACTGAACGAGCAACCCGTGTTTCGTGTCGGTCTGGAGACAGGTGCAACCCCCGTCAGCGCCACCGTTGCGAAGCGCGTCATCAGTTTGCCCATGCATCCTTACCTGTCAGAGAACGAGCAAATCCAGGTGGCGGATGCTGTCTCTAAGGCGGCTGGCTTGACTTCGTCGTAAACAATCTGTTTGCCTGTGATCGGTATTGACAGCGATTTCTCGGCATTGGTAGAGTATTCGGCTTGCTTAACGGAGTTCGGGAGCGGGAAGGAATCTGGGCGTTGGGGGGTTGACAAGGCCCTGAGGGAGCGTAGAATGGTCGGTCTTGGCAGTGCGGAAGTGTTGGATTTTCTCGCGGTGCCGCCAGTTCTTTAGCAATTTGTTCAGATGTTTTGTGAAGGGGCTTCGGCGCGTTGTCGCAGGCCCTGAAGAGCAAGCGACGAAGCGTTTCCTTTGGGAGCGGTTTTGTCGAACGAGATTACGCTGCCTTGTGCAGTGTTTGCAGTATTGAACTGAAGAGTTTGATCCTGGCTCAGATTGAACGCTGGCGGCATGCCTAACACATGCAAGTCGAACGCGAAAGGGCCTTGGCCTGAGTAGAGTGGCGGACGGGTGAG
>NZ_CAIPNF010000303.1 GCF_903866365.1 uncultured Thiocystis sp. | reverse complement strand
CGGGATCCTGGTCCATGATCACTGGCGGGCCGATTTGAGCACCGCCGCCTATCCGTGACCGAGGCGGCGAAGGCGCTGGGTGTCAGTCGTAAAACGCTGTCGAGTCTGATCAACGAGAAATCCGGGATCAGCCCCGAAATGGCGGTGCGTCTGTCGATTGCCTTTAACACGTCGTCAGAAAGCTGGCTGAATCAGCAAACGCAATACGATCTTTGGCAAGTCGGGGTCGATCATCGTTTCGGCCACCCCCTACGCGGAGACGGGTAACAGATAGGGGAGCTTTGGTGGCCGGGGTCGTCGACGCGCCGGGGCTGGCGGTCACGGCATGCGCTCTAGGAGTTGTGCGAACAGGGGGGCGGGTGGGCGCCCGAAGAAGCGTTCTGCAGCCGTGGTTCCGTCCGGGCGTCGGATCAAGTAATGGTGCCGTGCCGTGAGCGCGGCGAGTTTGCGCGCGGCGAGTCGGTGGTGGCCATGGTGATGTAGGGAAAGCTGGGCATTGCGGCCTTCGACACAGGAGCGGCTGCGCGGAAACCGATCGGCACACTCCAGGGCGACCTGCTCGAGGTGCGGGCGCTCGCTTGGGGGAAGCGCTTGGAACGGATGTTGAGGGTGGCGTAACGGCGCCAACACTGGAGCGCGCAAGGCGCGCAGGGTCTGGCGTTGCTCGGCGTGGTGGCGGCGCTCGGCCACACGGTCGAGAGAGATGGCCGGAATCCGTGGCTCGCGCCGCGCACGGTCGAGCACGGGCGGCAGATGCAAGGCCTCGACCTTCGCCGGCACGGTGGCGAAGACAAAGGCGATCGTCGCCCGCAATCCGGTGGTGACGCGCCGGGCCTTCTCAAGACGCTCGCGGGCGCGCCGCGGCAAATCCGCCGCCTCGGCGAGTGGCTCCAAACGCGTCCAGCAGGCGCGAAAGCGTTCGCCCATGTGCGCAAGGGATTGCGCCTGTCCGCTCTGGAGGTCCTCGGGGCGATCCAGCGCGCCGAGCGCGCGGAGGTATTCGCGGGCGTCGCTCTGTCGCGCGACGGCCTGCGGTTGGTTGCGTTCGGCCTGCACCGAGGCGGCGAGGGCCGCCTGGGTGCGGGCCTCGTCGGCCGGAGGACGACCACGGGGATGGTGGGGCTGGGCTTCAAAGGCCACCGGCGCCGCGCGCGCGCCCTGCCAGGTGGCCTGCGCCGGCGCGGCGGCGACGTCGCCCGGTTTGACCGCACGCGCCAGATTCAAGCTGGTGGCCTTGACGACCTCCTGCCGAACGCGGAACCGATCTGGGGCGTGGTGCGCGCTCAGTGCGTTTTGCACATGGCTCAGCAGGCCCTTGGCCTCGTCGCGGGTGCCCTGGATGACCTCGACCGCCAACCCCTCCAAGGCTTCACGGAGCGCCTGGGTCCAGGTCGCCGCCGAGCGAGCGGCGGAATACTCCTCCAGCAGGATGACGTTCGAGACGAGGGCCATGCCGACCAAACAGGTCTCGGGGCGAAAGGTTTCGTCTTCCCCCACCGTGATCGGACGCCGCGGCATGCCCTCGGCCAACGTGCGGCGTTGTTCCGCCGCCACGGCAACGACCAACGCCTCCAGCGCGACCGTGAGGCGGTGTTGGCTCCCAGAGGATGCCCCGACGACGGCCGACAGCCCGCTCCGCTCCAGAGACTGGCAGACCACGCGCACCCCCGCGCCCGCCAACCACGCGAGCACGAAGTGGACCGCGAAGACTTGGCGCTGCAACCATCGCACCCCCTCCGGGGTCCGGGTCAAGGCCCGCAAGGCCGCAGGCACTTCCGGGTCCAGCGCCGCGCACGCGCCGCCCTCCTGCAAGGTGCTGCGCGCCACCCCCAACTCGGCCGCCATCTGCCGTTGCGAGTGCCCAGCGTCCAGCCCCGTCGCCACCCGCGCCCGCTGCTCGGCCCGTTCCAGGCGCGTTCGCCGCCTCCTCGCACGGACCCGAACCGGTGGCGCCGTGCCAACGACTTGGATAGCGTCAGACCCGGTAGACGCTTCGTTCATCGCTTCACCGCTCGGTTGTTTCGCAGCACCAAGGGTAGAGGACATGGCGGAGCGTTTGCCAACCTTGAGCCAGTGGTAAAACCTACTCGATTATGGGGTTTTGGCCGGAACGATGATCGACCCCGGATGGATCAATATTCCCTGCCATCAAAAGCATGACATGGGCGTGCTATAAAAAAACGGCTAAGGGAATCAAGCTTCATCTGGCGTTTGAGTTAAATCGCCTGATTCCTGTGCAATTCATCAGCACTGAGGCGAATGGCTCGGAAAAAGACATATTGCGCAACCTGTTGGAGAAGGGGGTCACTTATATCG
>NZ_CAIPNF010000302.1 GCF_903866365.1 uncultured Thiocystis sp. | reverse complement strand
CGAAGCGTCCTTTGGATGGTGTGTCGAGATCCAACTCATCGGCGCTACCGCACTCAGATGGATACCCCCCATGGTCAATTTTCGGTCGGCATCAACAAATTGCTGTTCCGCCGACGAATTCTGGTAAAGATTTTGCGAATCTGCTACAGAACGTCGCCTAACCACTCGAAAGGCCCAACAACCCGCGGAGTAAAATGAACCAACCCGACGAGATCGTTATCGCCCGTCCCGACGACTGGCATCTGCATGTCCGCGACGGCGCGGCGATGGCGGATGTCGTCCGCCACACCGCCCGCCAGTTCGCGCGGGCCATCATCATGCCCAACCTCAAACCGCCGGTGGTCAGCACGGACCAGGCGCTCGACTATCACGCGCGGATTCTGGCCGCGCTGCCCGCCGGTAGCGACTTCCAGCCGCTGATGACGCTCTACCTCACCGACCAAACGGCGCCCGAGGAGATCGCCACCGCCAAGGCGAGCGGCGCGGTGGCTGCCTGCAAGCTGTATCCGGCGGGGGCGACCACCAACTCGGAGAGCGGCGTGACCGACCTGGGACATCTCTCTCCGGTACTGGAGGCGATGCAGCGCGAAGGTCTGCCACTGCTGGTGCATGGCGAGGTGACGGATCCCGAGGTGGATATCTTCGACCGCGAACAACGCTTCATCGCGGAACGTCTCGACTGGATCGTGACGCATTTCCCCACGCTCAAGATCGTGTTCGAGCATGTCACGACGGCGGACGCCGTGGATTTTGTCCGTGCCGGGCCGGACACGCTGGCGGCAACCATCACGCCACATCATCTGCTTTACAACCGCAACGCCATCCTGGCGGGCGGCATTCGACCGCATTTTTATTGCCTGCCGGTGCTCAAGCGCGAGCGCCATCGTCTCGCCCTGCTGGAGGCGGCCGTCAGCAGACATCCGCGCTTCTTCCTGGGGACCGACAGCGCTCCCCACGCCCTGGGGGAGAAGGAAAACGCCTGTGGCTGCGCGGGCGTTTACAGCGCCCATGCCGCGCTCGAACTCTACGCCGAGGCCTTCGAGCAGGCCGGCGCGCTGGATCGGCTGGAAGGTTTTGCCAGCCATCATGGGGCGGCTTTTTATGGACTCGCCCGCAATCCGGGGATCCTTCGACTGCGCCGCGAGCCTTGGCAGGTACCGGAACAGTATCCCTTCGGCGCAAGCCACGTGGTCCCGCTGGCAGCCGGGACACGTTTGCAGTGGCGGTTGGTCGATGAAGCCGCGTCCATCATCGAAGCCGACGCGGTTTAAGGCGCCGGGCTTTCAGTTTGGGTCAACCGCACGGCATTCGCTGCTGGCGGGGCGTCGGGTTCAGGGTCGGCCGGCGCTGGCGGTAAGGCCGGCGCGGACTCGACATCCGGTTGAGCGGGGGGTTCCGGGAAGGCGATCCGAGTCCGGAGCACCGGCTTCGCGAACAGCTCCAGCAAGCCTTGATCGCGTCCATAAATATCCGGCCGAAAGCGGACCGCGCCATGCTCGTCCGCGCGAGCGGTCAGATAATAAAGCAGCACCGGCAAGGCTTTCTCAAGGTTGACGTACCGAGTACGGCTGCCGTCGAGCACCTGGTCAATCTTGCCGCGATCCCAGTTCGACTCCTGAAGCAGGATCTCCGCGAGCCTGAGCGGATCCTGGACCCTCACGCAACCGTGACTGAGCGCGCGACTCGTTTGCGAGAACAGCCCTTTGTTGGGCGTGTCGTGCAGATAGACCGAATGCCGGTTCGGGAACATGAATTTGACGCGCCCCAGGGCATTGCGCGGCCCCGGTTGCTGGACGACCCGGTAACGTTTGTAGTTGCTCGCGTCGCCGCCGCTGGACTTGCGGCCCGTTTGACGGTCGACCAGCGTGTAGGTTGAAGAGACCCGCCCCATCTTCTTCTGGATCGAGATCGGCACCGTCCAGGTCGGATTGAGGACCAGATGTTCCATGGTGTCCCGGAACATCGGCGTTTGGGCGTCCTTCTCGCCGACGATCACGCGCGTGCTCCAGACGATCCCGCCATCGCGCACCACATGCGCCTTGTAGTCGGCAACATCGACGAACAGGTAATCGGCGCCCAGGTCATTGTAGAGCCAGCGCATGCGCTCCAGATTGATGCGAATACGCTCGACCTTCCCCGCATCGAACGGCTGGTTCAGGGCGGCGATCGTCGTCGGCCCAACCACGCCATCGGCGGACAAGTCGAACCGCCGCTGAAAGTCGACCACCGCGGCGTGGAGCGACTCATCGAATCGCGTCGCATCCGCCGGCACCGGGATCTCGCGATCGCCGATCAAGCGGAGTCGCTCCCGCAGCAAAACCACCCGAGGATCGCGGCTGCCCTGCGTCAAAATGACCCCGGCCGGCAGGGGCGCGAGCCCCTCCAGATTCGCCTTGCCCAAATACCTTGCAAGCCCGCGCTTGAGATCCTCGTACCAGAAGGGATACTGAAACCGGGCCGACAGAAAGGCCTCGGGATCGTCCGCTTCCAGCGCACCCGCCATGTCGGCAAGCAGCTGCTCGGCCGGAACCGGCTTGCGATCGTTGCGTTTCGGATCGACCGCGACGGGATCGAGCTTGCCGAAACGGGTGTGATGGACATAACGCAGCAGTGCGTCACTCAGCTTGATGTCCGCGCCAATGCGCTCTGCCTCGGAGAGCGCGTCGAAGGCATGCGGAAGACTCAGCTCGCGCAAGGTTTCCACATGGAAATCCTGGGGCGCGAAGCCCTCCAGGCGACTTTCCTCGACCAGGAGCAGAAGGGCGTCGATCCGTGCCGGGTCGGTCCACACGGGCTCATTGCCTTCCCGCGCGTAAAACTCGGCAAGCAGACGGCCAGAAAGCAGGTGAACGCCTTCTAAGGCGGTGGTCTCGGACTCGCGCAACGCCTCCAGCGTGCTGCCTAACAGCGAGGACGGATGCGCCAGCGCGGGCAGAAAGGCGAACAGGAGTGAGAAAATACTCGGATAAACATGGAACTTCATCGTCCGTCCTCAAGGACCATCGCAGAGATGGTAACTATACCGTTTCTGGGGAACCCGCATGTGTCTTCAACATGCGACAAAGGCCGAAAGCGCTCGGTCAGGCTTCGCCAACCAATTGCGCCCGCCCATCCTCGTGAACCGTCTCCAGGCGGACGGTAAAACCCCACAGGCGTCGAAGATGGCGCAACATCTCATCGAGCGAGTCGCCCAAGGGTCGACGACGATGCGAAAAGTGACGCAAGGTCAGCGAACGATCACCCTGTCGGTCAACCTTGAACACCTGAATGTTCGGCTCGCGGCTACCGAGATTATATTGCTCCGCGAGCCGCAGACGCAGTGCCCGATAGCCCTGTTCCTCGTGGATTTCCGTCACTTCCAGGTGCTCTTCGCGATCGTCGTCGCGAATCGCAAAAAAATGGAAATCCCGCATCAGGGTCGGCGACAGATACTGGGCGATAAAGCTTTCGTCCTTGAAATTACGCATCGCGAAATCCAGCACCCGGAGCCAATCGCCGCCGGCAATGTCTGGGAACCATTCGCGATCCTCGGCGGTCGGCCGTTCGCAGATGCGACGGATGTCGCGCATCATCGCAAACCCCAGCGCATAAGGATTGATGCCGTTGTAATAGGGCACATCGAATGACGGCTGAAACACCACCCCGGTATGGGATTGCAGAAACTCCATCATGAAACCGTCGGTGACAAAGCCATCGTCATAGAGATGATTCATGAGGGTGTAATGCCAGAAGGTTGCCCAACCTTCGTTCATAATCTGGGTCTGACGCTGCGGATAAAAATACTGGCCGATTTTGCGCACGATCCGCACGATCTCGCGCTGCCAGGGTTCGAGCAGCGGCGCGTTTTTTTCGATGAAATACAGCAGATTTTCCTGCGGTTCCTCGGGCCAGCGCGATTCCTGTCGGGCATCCCCGGCGCTGTCCGCCAGGGGAATGGTCCGCCAGAGATCGTTGATTTGTGACTGCAGATAGGTCTCGCGATCGCGCTGTCGACGCTGTTCCTCCGCCATACTGAGCGGTGCCGGGCGTTTATAGCGGTCGACGCCATGATTCATCAGCGCATGGCAGGAATCGAGCAGCAACTCGACCTCCGCCTGACCATAACGCTCCTCGCATTGCGCGATGTACTTTCGGGCAAAGACCAGATAATCGATGATGGCATCGGCGCTAGTCCAGGTGCGAAAGAGGTAATTGCCCTTGAAGAAGCTGTTATGGCCATAGCAGGCATGGGCGATGACCAGCGCCTGCATCGGCAGCGTATTCTCTTCCATCAGATAGGCGATACAGGGATCGGAATTGATCACGATTTCATAGGCCAGCCCCATCTGACCGCGGCGATAGGTTTGTTCGGTCGCGACGAATTGCTTGCCGAATGACCAGTGCGGATAATTGATCGGCAAACCCACGGAGGAATAGGCATCAATCATTTGCTCGGAGCTGATGACTTCGATCTGATTACGATAGGTATCGAGCCCATAGACATTATGAGCCAGATTGCCGATTTCCCGATCGAAGCGCTCCAGCAGGGGAAAGGACCACTCGGCGGAATCAGAGATAATGTTCTGGTTCATGCCTCCTGCCTCTTAAAAAGCTCCCTGAACACGGGAAAGATATCGTCCGCGCCGTCGATTTCCTGCATGGCGAAATGAGGATGAGCGGCCATCACTTCCTGATAGGCATACCAGAGACTTTGATGCTGGCGCGGCGTGATTTCGACATAGGCGTAATAGCGCATCAAGGGCATGAGTCGATCGATCAGGAGATCCCGACAGACGCTGGAGTCTGAATCCCAATTATCGCCATCCGACGCCTGCGCGGCATAGATGTTCCAGACGCTCGGATCGTAACGCTCGCGCAACACCTCATACGTCAAATTCAAGGCGCTGGAGACCACCGTGCCGCCGGTTTCGCGGGAATAGAAAAATTCCTGTTCATCGACCTCCTGGGCAATGGTGTGATGACGAATGAAGACCACCTCGATCTTGTCGTAATTGCGCTTCAGAAAGAGATATAACAGGATAAAAAACCGCTTTGCCAGGTTCTTACGGGCCTGATCCATGGATCCCGAAACATCCATGATACAGACCATCACCGCCTTGCTGGTCGGCTCCGGCTGCTTCACGAAACTCTGGTAGCGCAGATCGAAGGTATCGATGAAGGGCAGCGCGGCAATGCGGGTCTTGAGCCGGTCGATCTCCTCGCGCAAGGCGCACAGTTGTGGGTCAACCTCGGCGACGCCGGCGGCTAGCAGGATCTCGATCTCGGACTCCAGTTCACGAATGCGCGCACGCAGGGGCGCCCCGATCGCGGTCCGGCGCGCGATGGCGCCTTTCAGCGAACGGACCACATCGATATTCGAGGGCGAGCCGGCGGTCGCATAGCCGGCACGGATCGATTTGAATTCGGTCGTGCCCATCAGTTGATTGCGCACCAGGTTCGGCAGTTCCAGATCCTCGAACAGCAGATCCATGAACTCCTCGCGGGACAACTCGAAGACGAAATCGTCGTCTCCCTGTCCGCCCTTGCCGGCCTTCCCCTGCCCCGAACCCTCGCCGCCGCCCTCCGGACGACGCAGATGATCGCCCTTGAGGAAATCCTTGTTGCCGGGGTGAACCATGTCACGGACACCGCCCTTTCCATGATGGAACATCGGCTCTGATATATCCCGCGACGGAATTCCGACCTTCTCGCCGGAATCGATGTCGGTAATGCTGCGCCGGTTGACCGCATCCGCCACGGAACGCTTGAGCTGAGTCTTGTAGCGTTTGAGAAAACGCGTACGATTGACCGCGCTCTTGTTCCTGCCATTCAGACGCCGGTCGATGAAGTTTGACATTAGGTGCTCGCTTGGAACTGCCGCTTATCGTTCAAACCCGGAAGTCAACTCGACTTCCTGACCCGCAGATACCACTCCGACAACAGCCGCACCTGTTTCGGCGTATAGCCTTTATCGGTCATGCGATCGACAAACTGATCGTGCTTTTTCTGTTCATCTACCGATGACTTGGCATTGAATGAAATGACCGGAAGCAGATCCTCGGTATTGGAAAACATCTTCTTCTCGATCACGACCCGCAGCTTCTCGTAACTGGTCCATTTCGGATTCGCGCCGCCGTGATTGGCGCGGGCACGCAGCACGAAGTTCACGATCTCGTTGCGGAAATCCTTGGGATTGGAGATACCCGCCGGCTTTTCGATCTTTTCCAGTTCCTCGTTCAGCGCCACGCGATTCATCATCTCGCCGGTATCCGGATCGCGGTATTCCTGATCCTGAATCCAATAATCCGCATAGACCACATAACGGTCGAAGATGTTCTGTCCGTATTCGGCATAGGATTCCAGATAGGCGGTCTGCAACTCCTTGCCGATGAACTCCGCATAGCGCGGCGCCAGATACTGCTTGAGATAACTCAGATAGCGTTCCTGGGTCTCCGGCGGCAATTGCTCGCGGGCGATCTGGCGCTCCAGGACATAGAGCAGATGGACCGGATTGGCCGCCACCTCGGTATGATCGAAGTTGAAAACCTGAGACAGAATCTTGAAGGCGAAGCGGGTCGAGATCCCGGACATCCCCTCGTCGACCCCGGCATAGTCGCGGTATTCCTGCACCGACTTGGCCTTGGGGTCGGCGTCTTTCAGGTTCTCGCCGTTGTAGATGCGCATCTTGGAAAAGATGCTGGAGTTCTCCGGCTCCTTGATGCGTGTCAGGGTCGAGAACTGGGCCATCATTTCCAGAGTGCCGGGCGCGCACGGCGCTTCGGCGAGCGAACTGCCGCGCAGGAGTTTGTCGTAGATTTTGACCTCCTCGTTGACCCGCAGACAGTACGGCACCTTCACGATGTAGACCCGGTCCAGAAAGGCTTCGTTATTCTTGTTGTTACGGAAGGTCTGCCATTCCGACTCATTGGAGTGGGCCAGTATGATCCCCTGGAAAGGCAACGCCGAGAGACCCTCGGTGCCGTTATAGTTGCCTTCCTGGGTCGCGGTCAGCAGCGGATGCAGCACCTTGATCGGCGCCTTGAACATCTCGACGAATTCCATCAGGCCCTGATTGGCTCGACACAGCGCGCCGGAATAGCTGTAGGCATCCGCGTCGTTCTGCGCGAACCGCTCCAGCTGACGGATATCGACCTTGCCCACCAGCGAGGAAATATCCTGATTGTTCTCGTCCCCCGGTTCGGTCTTGGCGATCGCGATCTGTTCCAGCATCGAGGGGTACAGCTTCACCACCTTGAACCGGGTGATATCGCCGCGGAACTCCTGCAACCGCTTCACCGCCCAGGGCGACATGATGGTGCGCAGATAGCGCGACGGAATCCCGTAATCTTCTTCCAGGATGGGACCGTCCTCCTCCGGCGAGAAGAGACCGAGCGGCGACTCGAACACCGGCGAGCCATGAATGGCATAGAAGGGCCTCTCCTCCATCAGTTCCTTCAGCTTCTCGGCCAGGGACGACTTGCCGCCGCCCACCGGCCCGAGCAGATAGAGGATCTGTTTTTTCTCCTCCAGACCCTGGGAGGCGTGCTTCAGATAGGAGACCAGATGCTCGATCGGCTCCTCCATCCCATAGAACTCGGAGAAGGCCGGATAGCGCCGCAGCATCTTGTTCTGAAAGATCCGGCTCAAGCGCGGATCGTCGCGGGTGTTGACCATCTCCGCCTCGCCGATTGCCATCAGCAGGCGCTCCGCGGCGCCCGCATAGGCGCTCGGGTCCGACTTGCAGAGTTGCAGATATTCGTCCAGGCTCAACACCTCCTCGCGGGAGGCTTCATAACGTGCCTGGTAGCGTTCGAAGATCGACATAGACGTCACCTCACTCGGAAACTCATGGTCCTCATCCGGCCCGGCGTCGAAAGCGCCAATCGCAATGAATGCTCGGGGCGAGGAGGGAAAAAGACAAGACCTTGTCTAACCTAATCAGCAAAAATTACGCCATTGTGAGTCAAACAGAGTCAGCGACGACACCCCCAGCGTCAGGCGCGGTGCGACCGACGCATGTACGGCGCATCGGATGCCTGAATCGGTTCAACCCCGCACCGCAACCTGTCGGCGACGTATAGGGCTGAAACCGGAGAAGCGATGCCGGATGATCAAACCTAATCCGCACGAAACAAGTGCGTCAAGCACCAGAAGCAGGCCGGTCTTGCGACCGCTCGCCCGCCCTGAATCAGCGTTTCTTCACAGCGACTATAGAACGCGCGCGGTGCAACAGGTTCAGTGTCTGCGCATCATCAGTGCATTCCGATCCGCCAGTCCCGCGGCGAATCCGGTCGCGTCCCAGCATCGCATCCCAGAAGACCGTCTCCTGTTGCGAGAGACCCGTTGATCGCTTGTCAGTGTGCGACCAAGTGCCATACTGAGAAATGACGGTGGAGTTCACCCAGAGAGGAGGGCTAGCGATGTTTCTCAAGCAAAATTCGACGGGGAAATTGGTTGAGGTCTTGAGTCAAAGAGACCTCTTTAACCCGCTGCGCCGGTTGATCGTCGGTCGTTATCATGCCGGTGAAGAGTTGCAGGATCCGGAGAGCTTCGACAAGTCCGAACTCGTCTTTGTCTCAGACGAGCCCTTGCCGCGTTGCTGGATCGATGTGCATTACCGCGATGAGGCTGTTCATCGTCCCTACCGGACGACTTCTTGATATGCCGCGCTTAGGAGCGCGCTAACCCGCGCGCGATCTTACTTACGCGACGTCTGCCCGGCGGCCATCGGCCTAACGAGCAAACGTCGATGCTGGTGTGGTTTAGATGCTATCGATCGCGATTGGGGGCTGTTTGCGCGAGCCCCCCTGAGGGGCATTGCTGCCTCCGTCCGCCGTGGGTTTCGAATGTCCGCTGTTATCCTCTGGATCGCGCATCGGGCGGTCGTTCATGATGTCGTCGATCTGATCCCTGCCAATGGTCTCGAATTTCAGTAAGGCTTCGGCCATCGTGTGCAGCTTGCCAAGATTCTCGTCGAGCAAGCGCTTGGCGCGCTGATAATTGCGGTCGATGATGGTTCTGACCTCTTTGTCGATGGATTGAGCGGTTTCGGGCGAGACCTGGCGATGCTGGGTGACGGAGCGTCCCAGGAAGACCTCGCCCTCGTCCTCGGCATAAGCGAGCGGCCCCAGGCCATCCGAGAGTCCAAATCGCGTCACCATGTTGCGCGCGATATCCGTGGCACGCTCGATATCGTTGGAGGCGCCCGTGGTGACGTGCTCTGGCCCGAAAATGATTTCCTCGGCCAAACGTCCGCCGAACAAGCTGGAAATCTGGCTTTCCAGCTGACGCTTGCTCATGCTGTAGCGGTCGCGTTCGGGCAGGAACATGGTGACGCCCAGCGCCCGTCCACGCGGGATGATGCTGACCTTGTGCACGGGATCGTGCTCCGGAACCAGTCGGCCGACGATCACATGTCCGGATTCGTGATACGCCGTCAGTTTCTTTTCGGACTCGGACATGACGATGCTGCGCCGCTCGGCCCCCATCATGATCTTATCCTTGGCCTTCTCGAACATAAACATTGAGACTTCGGTATCGCCGGAGCGCGCCGCGAACAGGGCGGCCTCATTGACGAGATTGGCCAGATCGGCACCGGAGAATCCGGGCGTGCCGCGGGCGATGGTCCGGGCATCGACATCCTCGGCGATGGGCACCTTGCGCATGTGTACCTCCAGGATGGCCGCGCGCCCGGCGAGATCCGGGAGACCGACCACGACCTGACGGTCGAAACGGCCAGGGCGAAGCAGCGCTGGATCCAGGACGTCGGCGCGGTTGGTGGCCGCGATCACGATGACGCCCTCGTTGCCCGTGAAACCGTCCATTTCGACCAGGAGCTGATTGAGGGTTTGTTCGCGCTCGTCGTGTCCGCCGCCCAGTCCCGCGCCGCGCTTGCGTCCGACGGCGTCGATTTCGTCGATGAAGATGATGCAGGGCGCGGTCTTCTTGGCCTGCTCGAAGAGATCCCGGACCCGCGAGGCGCCGACGCCGACGAACATCTCGACGAAGTCCGAACCGGAGATGCTGAAAAAGGGCACCTTGGCTTCGCCGGCAATGGCGCGCGCAAGCAGCGTCTTGCCGGTACCGGGGGGGCCGACCATCAGCACCCCGCGCGGAATCCGCCCGCCTAGATTGGTGAATTTCTGCGGGTTGCGCAGGAAATCGACCAGTTCGCCGACTTCTTCCTTGGCTTCTTCGACGCCCGCGACATCCCGCAGGGTCACCTTGACATCGCCCTCGGCATGTTGCCGGGCACGGCTTTTGCCGAAATTGAAGATGCCGCCAGCGCCACCGCCGCCGCCCGCGCTACGGCGCATGAGCCAGATCCAAACGCCCGCCAGCAGCAGGAAGGGTAGCCAGGCGACCAGCATCTGCATGAAAATGCTTGGCGAAGCCGGCGGCTGGGCACGAATCGTCACCGACTGCTTCAGCAGGTCGCCGACCAGCCCGGGGTCGCCCGGATCGAAGGTCTCGAAACGCGAGCCATCGGTGCGAACACCCTTGATTGTCTGATCCTGGATCGTCACTTCGCGGATCGATCCATCAGTCAGCTCTTGCAGAAACTGACTGTAGCTCAACGAGCGCGATTCGGTTTGCTCTGGTGAAGTCATGGTGTTTAGCATCATGACTAGCCAGAAAGTGACGGCAATCCAGAGTAGGATGTTCAAAATCTTTGCATTCATTCTAAGACATACCTCGTTGACCGTTGCGTTATGCGAAGTGGTCTGTCTTGCCGCAACGCTTTCAGGCTAGATCGGGTCTGGGACATAAAAACCAACTCGTAGCTTACCGGAGATTAACAGGTTTGATGTCGGATTGGAGGGGCGTTGGTGCATAAATCCGCCGACCCCTGCTTAAGCTGACCATCGTTTCACCTTTCAGCAAGCCTCATATATGCCATCCACGGACCCGACAAGCGAAGCCCCCCGCCACCAAGAAGGCGACCGATCGGATCACCAACTTGGCCAGCGCCCGACCGGGCGCTGGTGGCACGTGGGGACATCATGTTCTGGTTCGATCAGGAAGCGATCGCCCAGCGCCGGACGCCGGAGCCAACGGGCAAACGCGGTGCGCCCTGGCGCTACTCGGACTGGTCCATCCAGACGTGATTGGCGTTAAAGGTAAGTTCTCAATAACTCACGGCACGCCCGATGCGGCCAAAGCCCGTTCGCGCATGATTTCCGGCAAGGGCGGGAAATCTCCGACCTGTCCGATGCGGTCATTTGAGTTAGTCCCAGAAGGAAATCCCGAGCTTGCGGCAGGTTTTCTTGAGGCTGGCAACGGTGTCGCGGCAACGGCGTCCCAGATCGCCGCGGATCCCGCCGCCGAGCGTGCGCCATTTGACGTCGCCACGGATGTTGTTCTCGCTGCCGTTGGTGTGCAGTGGGATGTCCGGGCGCAGAAGCACCAGCAGCAACTCGCCCTGATGGCTCTTCAAACGCTTGAGGGTTTGATCGAGGGTCGCAAAGGAGGGTTATATAAAATCAAGTGTTTTTCCAAGTGAAGCAGGCGATAAACACGTTATGTTTATTTCTGGTTCTTGGATGGAGAGATCCCGCGAAGCTCATCCCGTAGTAGAATGCCCAGCCAAATCATGCGAGACATTCCACTAAAACACTGCTCGGGCACGCCTCATGACCTCACTGACCAATGACACCTTCCTGCGCGCACTGCTGCGCGAACCTGTTGATTACACTCCGGTGTGGATGATGCGCCAGGCGGGCCGCTACCTGCCCGAGTACCGTGCGACCCGCGCGAAGGCTGGCAGCTTCATGGATCTTTGCAAAAATCCGGAACTGGCCTGCGAGGTCACTCTGCAACCCTTGGAGCGCTTTCCGTTGGATGCCGCCATCCTCTTCTCGGATATTCTGACGGTGCCCGACGCCATGGGTCTGGGGCTTTATTTCTCGGAGGGCGAGGGGCCGCACTTCGAGCGTCCGGTCCGCTCCGAGGCCGATGTGGATCGGATCGGGATACCGGATCCGGAAGGCGAGCTGAAATATGTCATGGATGCGGTCTCCACGATCCGGCGCGAACTCCAGGGTCGCGTCCCGCTGATCGGCTTTTCGGGCAGTCCCTGGACGCTCGCCACCTATATGGTCGAGGGCGGCGGCGCGAAGAACTTCTCGCAGATCAAGGGGATGATGTTCGATCGCCCGGATCTGCTGCATCGTTTGCTGGCCAAGACCGCGGATGCGGTGACGGTCTACCTGAATGCGCAGATTGCCCGTGGGGCGCAGGCGACGATGATCTTCGATACCTGGGGCGGTGTGCTGGCGCCGGCCAACTATCGCGAATTTTCGCTCGCCTACATGCAGCGCGTGATCGAAGGTCTGACCCGCGAGGCCGAGGGCCGAAAGGTTCCCGTCATCCTCTTTACCAAGAATGGCGGACAGTGGCTGGGCGAGATGGCCAACACCGGCTGCGACGCGCTTGGAGTGGATTGGACCACGGATCTGGCGGATGCCCGTCGCCTGGTCGGGGATCGGGTCGCGCTCCAGGGCAATCTCGATCCCTGCGCACTCTATGCCTCGCCGGAACGGATTCGCGAGGAAGTCGCGCGGGTGCTGGCCAGCTATGGCCAGGGTCCAGGCCATATTTTCAACCTTGGCCACGGCATCACGCCGGACGTCAATCCGGAACATGCGGGCGCCATGGTCGCCGCGGTGCATGAATTGAGCCGCGCGTATCACGTTGCGGGGTCGATTTGATTGAATTGGACGCATGCCGGGGTTGCCGGGAGAGGCAACCCTTCAGCACGGGATTTCTCGCGGAGGCGCCGATGACCACCAACCTTGCGTATGAGCGGGATGTGATTGCCTGGGCGAACGAGCAGGCCAGCTTACTGCGTGCCGGGCGGTTCGATCTCCTTGATATCGAGCATCTGGCGGAGGAGATTGAAGACGTGGGCAAAAGCGAGCAGCGTGAACTGGCCAGCAGAATGGCGGTCCTGCTGGCGCATCTGCTGAAATGGCGATTCCAGCCGGAAAGGCGTGGCCGGAGTTGGCAGACCATCATCCGCGTCCAGCGCAATGCGCTGAGCGTTCATCTGGAGAGCGTCCCCAGTCTCAAGGCCACGCTGAACGATGCGGCATGGTGGACAAAGGTCTGGGCGGATGCTGTCTCGAAAGCGATCGAGGAAACCGGGTTGGATCTCTTTCCCGAACAGTGTCCGTGGGCAATTCAGGAGATTCTCGACCCAGACTGGAAGCCCGAATAAAGTCCCGCGATGTTTCTGCGTCAGTGCCGCCCGTCCGCCTCGGCCAGCCGGTCCAGTCGCAGTCGTTGACGGTCGTCGAACAGCCGTCTGGAACCCAGCCAGACGGCGGCCACCGAGCCCAGACCGGTCCCGGCGGAGATCAAGAACATGATGAGCAACTGATATTTCGCGGCTTCCAGGGGCGGGCTGCCGGCGAGGATCTGACCGGTCATCATGCCCGGCAGACTCACCAGACCGGCGGTGCCCATGGCGTTGACGATGGGAATGAGCCCCGCGCGCAGCGACTCGCGCCGGATGTCCTCGATGGACTCTTCCCAGGTTCCGCCCGCCAGCAGACGCGCCTCGATCTTGCCGCGCGACTCCCATGCCTGACGGGTCAGGCTGTCGAGCGCGATGGCAACCCCGCTCATGGCGTTGCCAAGCAGCATGCCGAGCAGCGGAATCAGATACTGCGGCTGGTACCAGGGCTCGACGCCGATGATGACCGTGAGCGCCAAGAGGGTCACGGTGAAGGAGGAGAGAAACATCGAAAAGGCGCCGATGCCGTAGCCCCAGAGACCGCGATAGCGCCGTTTCTGGCGCTGCATCACCTCGAACCCGGCCGCCGACAGCATGACCAGCATCATGAGCGCGATCAGCGGCAGGCTGGTTTGCGCGAACAGGAATTTGAGCACGAAGCCCACCAGCATGAGTTGGACCGCGCTGCGCGTCGCGGCGATCAGAATCCGGCGCTCGACCCCCAGGCGCAGCCGCCAGGACATGGCCGCCAACAGGAGCACCAGGACCGAGGCCAGCGTCAGATCCCAGGGCGTCAGATGGATCAGGATCATGACTCGGGCTCCAGACGGCCGTCGCGAATGACGTAGGATCGCCCGCCGAGCCGACGACGTTGCCCGGGGTCGTGGCTGACCCAGAGCACGGCGCACCGCGCATTGCGGCGATAGGTCTCGACCAGCGTTTCGACGCGCTCGCGGCCTGCGGGATCGAGATTGGCGGTCGCCTCGTCGAGCAGCAGCGCCTCGGGTTCCTGGGACAGCAGCCGGACCAGAGCGAGGCGCTGACGTTCGCCGGTCGACAGCCGCGCGATGGACCAGTTCAGGACATCCGGATCGAAGCCCAATTGAGCGAGCCAGCCGACTATCGGCGGCGGCGCAGATGCGCTGGCCGTCTTGGTCACGGGGAAATGCTCGCCGACCGACTCGGCCCACCAGAAGGATTCCGCCGGTAACAGACCGACCCGCCGCCGCCAGTATGGCGGGGTCATGGCGGAGCGCGCCGCGTCGCCCAGCCAGACCTCGCCCGCGTTGGGATCCAGATCCGCGACCGCCCGCAGCAGCAGGCTTTTGCCCGAACCGGACGGGCCGGACAGGAAGACCAGCTCACCGGCCGCCAGCGTGAGATTGACCGGGGCCAGGAGGCGATGCCCGATGGCGTCGAGCCGCAACCCGGCCATCAGCGACGCCGAAACAGCAGATCGCGGACCCGATGTCCAAGCCGTTCGCCGCGCTGCTCGAACCGGGTCAGTGGACGGAAGGCGGGACGGGGCGCGAATTGGCCTTGGCCGGCGGCGTTTTCGAACCGGTCGGCGGCCGCGTCCAGGGTGTCCAGCATCTGTTCGGCATAGGGTTCCCAATCGGTCGCGGCGTGGAAGATCCCGCCCGGACGGATCGCTTGTGCCAGCAGGTCCACCAGTTCAGGACTCAGGATGCGCCGCTTGCGATGACGCCGCTTGGGCCAGGGATCGGGAAAGAACAACTGCACGGCGTCGAGACTGGCAGGCGGGATGCCGCGCGCGAGCACCGCGACGGCGTCATGCCGAACGATCCGCAGATTTGTCAGCGCGCGCCGCTCGATCTCCAGCAGCAAATGACCCACGCCAGGGCGATGGACCTCGATCCCGAGCCAGTTGCGCGCGGGATCGCGCTCCGCCATCTCGGCCAGCGAATCGCCGTTACCGAAGCCGATCTCCAGCACCACCGGCCGGTCGTTGCCGAAGATCGCTCCGCAATCGAGCGTGACGCCGGGACTCCAGTCCAGACCGAAGCGCGGCCAGAGTTCGCGGAAGGCGCGTTCCTGGGCGAGGGTCAGGCGACCCTCGCGCAGCACGAAACTGCGGATAGCGCGATGCCAGGAGGGGGTGGACGAATCGGTTGACGGGTTCACGGGCGGGTCTCGACGAGGCGATCGGATGGGTGCGATGCTGACGGCCGGATTGCGGATACCGGTCGCCATTGGCGGACAATGGCGACCGGTCATGTCCTCAGAAGAACAGACCTTCGATCGGCGAGGAGGCCGAGGCAAAGCGCTTGGCGGGCATGCGTCCGGCGAGGAAAGCCTCGCGCCCGGCCTCGATGGCCTTGCGCATGGCGCTGGCCATCAGTACCGGATGTTTGGCGGCGGCGATGGCGGTGTTCATGAGCACGCCGTCGCAACCGAGTTCCATGGCCACGGCGGCATCCGAGGCGGTGCCGACGCCAGCATCGACCAGCACCGGAACCTTGGCGTTCTCGACGATGGTGCGGATGTTGAGCGGATTGCGGATGCCCAGGCCCGAGCCGATGGGCGCGGCGAGCGGCATGATGACGATACAGCCGATGGCTTCGAGTTCGCGCGCGACGATGGGGTCGTCGTTGGTGTAGACCATGACATCGAAGCCGTCCTTGACCAGAACTTCGGCGGCCTTGAGGGTTGCGATCACGTCCGGGAACAGGGTTTTTTCGTCGCCCAACACTTCCAGCTTGACCAGGTTGTGACCGTCGAGCAGTTCGCGCGCCAGCCGGCAGGTGCGAATGGCGGTCTCGGCGTCGTAGCAGCCGGCGGTGTTAGGCAGGATGGTGTAGCGGTCGGGCGTCAGGACATCGAGGATGTTCGGCTCGCCGGGGTTCTGGCCCATGTTGGTGCGGCGTACTGCCACGGTGACAATCTCGGCGCCGCTGGCCGCGATGGCGCTGGCGGTTTCGTCGATATCCTTGTATTTGCCGGTGCCGACCAGGAGGCGCGAGCGGTATTCCTTGCCGGCGATGATGAGTGGGTCGCTGTTCTGAGTCACGTTAGACATGAGGCTGTTGTGGGGTGCTTGCAAAAAGGTTGATGAGAGAGAGGCTGGACGCCTGGCATCATCCGCCGCCAACGGCCTGGATGATCTCGACCTTGTCATCGGGGTTGAGGCGATGCTCGGCGAAACGGCTGCGCGGAATCAATTCGGCATTGATCTCGACGGCGAAACGCTGGCCGCCAAGGGCCAACGCTTCGACAAGCTCGGACACCAGAGTTCCGTCGGCAATCTCCCGGGAAGATCCATTCAGAACGATCTTCATCTTAGCGAACGTGATTGGCGTCCTGGCCGAGCATTTCCGGGGTGACCAGCGTCACGCCGCCCTCGCTGACCAGGAATCCGGCCTTTTGATCAGCCTCGGGATCCAGCCCGATCACCGTCCCTTCCTCAAGATGACAGTAGCGGTCGAGGATGGCATTCCGGACGGTACAGTTGCGCCCGATTGTCACGTCGGGCAGCACCACCGAATCCGCCACATAGGCATAGGAATTCACTCGCACATTGGAGAACAGCAGCGAGTGACGAACCGTGGAACCGGAAATGACGCAACCGCCCGAGACCATGGAATCGACCGCCATGCCGCGGCGCGCCTCGTCGTCGAACACGAACTTAGCGGGTGGCAACTGCTCCTGATAGGTCCAGATCGGCCAGTTTTTGTCATAGAGATTCAGCGGCGGGGTGACGCCGATCAATTCCAGATTGGCCTCCCAGAAGGCATCGAGCGTGCCGACATCGCGCCAATAGGCCAGCTCGCCGCTGATCGGGTCGCGGAAGGTATAGGCCATCACCCGATAGAGTTTGATGACGGTCGGGATAATGTCCTTGCCAAAATCATGGCTGGAGCCGGGCGTGTCGGCGTCCTTGATGAGTTGCTCGAAGAGGAAGGCACGATTGAAGACATAGATCCCCATGGACGCCAGGCTTTTGCCCGGCTTGCCCGGAATGGTTTCTGGTTTGGCTGGCTTTTCCGCGAAACTGCGCACCCGATTGTCCGCGTCCGCCGACATGACACCGAACTCGCTCGCCCGATCGGCCTCGACTTCGAGACAGCCAACCGTCATGTCGGCGCCGCTTTCGACGTGGTAGGCGATCATGGCGCCATAATCCATCTTATAGATGTGATCGCCGGCCAGGATCAGGATGTATTCGGGGTTGTGATCGCGGATGATGTCCAGATTCTGGAACACGGCGTCCGCGGTTCCGGCATACCAGGCGGTCTCCGCAACCCGCTGTTGGGCCGGCCACAGCTCCACGAACTCGCCGAACTCGCCGCGCAGAAATCCCCAGCCTTTCTGGATATGCAGGATGAGCGAATGCGCCTTGTACTGGGTCAGCACGCCGATCCGGCGGATGCCCGAATTGATGCAGTTGGACAGCGGGAAATCGATGATGCGGAACTTGCCGCCGAAGGGAACGGCGGGTTTGGCGCGCCAGGCGGTCAGGTGCTTCAGCCGGGAACCCCGCCCGCCGGCCAGGATCAGCGCCAGCGTGTCACGGGTCAGGCGACTAATGAACCTGGGATTGGAATGGGGCATCTTTTCTCCTGTCGTCTAAGGACGAGTCAGCATTTGAACGATCACCCTATGATACCATTAAGATTACTTCCAACCCCTGGATCTTGGGATCGGGGCCGGCTCAGACTCAGCAGAGGAACACGAACGACATGGCATCCGCAAAAGGCTCCGCATCAAAGCTCCCGGAACCCCTGCTGCGTATCGTCGAGGCGCGCCATTACGACCCTTTCGAGGTGTTGGGCCGTCACGTCAACGAACAGCAGGCGGTAGTCCGCGCGTTTCTGCCCATGGCCGAAAGCGCGATTCTGGTGGAAGCCGGCGAGGCGCTCAACCGGATCGAAGGCTCCGATTTCTTTATCTGGGAAGGCGCTGCCGCTAAGGTTCCCGAGCGTTATCGCATTGCGTGGCAGGATGCGGCCGGTCTCACGCACAGCGCTCATGACCCCTACTGTTTCCCCGTCCAGCTTGCAGATTTCGACATCCACCTGTTTGGCGAGGGGCGTCATTGGCACGCCTATCGTTTTCTGGGTTCGCATCTGCGCGAGGTGGAAGGCGTTTCCGGGGTTCAGTTCGCGGTGTGGGCGCCGAATGCGGAGCGGGTGAGCGTCGTCGGCGATTTTAACCAGTGGGACGGTCGCGTGCATGCCATGCGCGTGCGCGGCGGCAGCGGCATCTGGGAGCTGTTCATCCCTGGCTTGGAGACTGGCGGTTTCTATAAATACGAGATCCGCGACCGCGACACCAATATCCACATCAAGATCGACCCCTATGCCCAGGCCTTCCAGGAACGGCCGCAGACCGCCGGGCTTATCTGCCCCGAAAGTCGCTTCAAATGGGCCGACGCGGACTGGCTGAAGGCGCGCGCGGCGTCGAATTGGCAGCGCCAGGCATTCTCGGTCTATGAAGTCCATCTTGGCTCCTGGATGCGCGACGCCGATGGCAATTTCCTCAACTATCGAATCCTGGCTAAACAACTCGGCGATTATGTCACCGAGCTGGGCTTCACCCATATCGAGCTGATGCCGATTACCGAGCATCCGCTCGATGCCTCCTGGGGCTATCAGTGCACCGGCTATTTCGCCCCGAGCGCGCGCTTCGGCACGCCGGACGATTTCCGCTTTTTCGTCGATTATCTGCATGGCAAGGGGATTGGCGTCTTGCTGGACTGGGTGCCGGCGCATTTCCCGAAAGACGCCTACGCACTGGCGCGTTTCGATGGCACGGCGCTCTACGAGCACGCCGATCCGCGCATGGGCGAGCACAAGGACTGGGGCACCCTGATCTTCAACTTCGGGCGCAACGAGGTGAAGAACTTCCTGCTCTCCAGCGCGCTTTACTGGCTGGACGAATTCCATCTTGATGGGCTACGCGTCGATGCCGTTGCCTCCATGCTCTATCTGGATTACTCGCGCAACGCCGGCGAATGGATCCCGAACAAATACGGCGGCAACGAGAATCTCGATGCCGTGGATTTCGTGCGCCAGCTCAATACCGTGACCCATGAGCAGCATCCCGGCACCCTGATGATCGCCGAGGAATCGACCGCCTGGCCGGCGGTCTCGCGCCCGACCTATCTGGGCGGTCTCGGGTTCAGCATGAAATGGAACATGGGTTGGATGCACGATACCCTCTCCTACATGCAGAAGGATCCCATCTACCGTCATTTCCACCATGACCTGTTGACCTTCGGCCTGCTGTACGCTTTCACCGAGAACTTCGTGCTGCCTTTCTCGCACGATGAGGTGGTGCACGGTAAAAAGTCCATGCTGGACAAGATGCCGGGCGACGGCTGGCAGAAATTCGCCAGTCTGCGTCTGCTCTACACCTTCATGTTCAGTTACCCCGGCAAGAAACTCCTGTTCCAGGGCTGCGAATTCGGACAGGGAACCGAATGGGACTTTTCCGGGTCGCTGGACTGGGAGTTACTTAAACGTCCCCAGCATCTGGGCTTGAAAACGCTGGTCTCCGATCTGAATCGTCTGCACCGCGAATTGCCCGCGCTGCACGAAATCGATTTCGACGCCTCGGGGTTTGAATGGATCGATTGTCACGATAGCTCGCAGTCGGTGCTGAGTTACATCCGCAAGAGCAAATCCGGTCAGGATTTCGTCGCCGCCGCGTTCAATTTCACGCCAGTACCGCGTAACAATTACCGAATCGGCGTACCCGAGCCCGGTTTTTATCGGGAGGCCATGAATTCGGACGCCGAGGTCTATGGCGGCAGCAATGTCGGCAATCAGGGTGGCGTGGAAGCGGAACCCGTGAGCTGGATGGGGCGTCCCTATTCGATCCCGATCGCGCTCCCGCCCCTTGGCGGATTGATCATGGTCCATGAGCCAGCGCGCGCCGAGTCCGAGTCCGTCGAAGAGGACATCCTTTCCGAATCGACCGATGCCGAGCTTCCCGCGGATCGGACCGATGAGGCCGATTGACGACAGACCGAAAGGGACGACGGCCGCGGGGATCGACCCCGAAGAGGATGATCGCTGCCAACTCAACCAGGAGACGGCGCGGATTCCCTGGCGGGATCTGCAACGTTTCTTTGCTCAAGGTAAGGTCATCTGGGTCCGGGACAGTCTCGACCTCATCGAGATTGCTCTCTTGATCGCGCGCGATGACGCACGGATGATTGACGCCGAGATGGCGCAAGGGAGCATCGTCCCGGTTCCGGATCGACAGGCCAGACACTGGTTCGAGACCAACGCCAGTCTCTGGGCGGTGGTCGTTAAACCCTGGGTACTGGTTCAGGAGGCCACATGCACATCTGGGTCGACGCCGACGCCTGCCCAAGAGTCATCAAGGACATTCTGTTCCGCGCCGCCGAACGGGTTGGCGTCCGGGTGACCCTGGTCGCCAATCAGCCCATGAATCTGCCGCCATCGCGACTCATCCGCGCCATCCAGGTCGCGCCGGGATTCGATGTCGCCGACGATGAAATCGTCAAACGCCTGGAACCGGGCGACCTGGTGATTACCGCCGACATCCCGTTGGCCGCCGAGGTCATCGCCAAGGATGCCCATGCCTTGAATCCCCGTGGCGAGATCTATACCCAGGACAATATCCGCGAACGCCTGAACCTGCGCGACTTTATGGACACCTTACGCTCTACTGGCGTGGACACCGGCGGTCCCGCGACACTGGGCGCGCGCGACCGGCAGGTATTCGCGAATGCCTTGGATGGTTTTCTGGCGAGGCAGGAGCGTCATCCGGCGGCGGAATCCCTGAAGCGCTAAACGCACCCAAACCAATCAGAGGAGTTGACGCATGGTAGTACTGATTCTAGGTCTGATTTTGTTTCTGGGGGCTCACTCGGTCTCCATCGTCAAGCCGGGGTTGCGGACAACGGTCGTCGATCGCTTTGGCGTCATCCCCTGGCAGGCCGTCTATGGCTTGATCTCGCTGGCGGGCTTCGTCCTGATCGTTTGGGGGTACGGGGAGGCGCGCCTGTCGGCCATCGTCCTCTATGAGCCGCCGGGCTGGATGAGACACCTCAATTTGCTGCTGATGCTGCCGATCTTTCCATTGCTGTTCGCCGCCTATCTGCCGGGGCGCATCCAGACCACCACCAAACATCCCATGTTGCTTGCGGTCAAAATCTGGGCCTTTGGTCACCTGTTGGCCAACGGCACTCTCGCGGATCTGCTCCTGTTCGGCGCCTTCCTGGCCTGGGCCGTGGCGGATCGGATCTCGCTCAAGCGTCGGGCGGGTCCGCCGGTTCCCGGCGCGCCGCAGAGTCAGACTAACGATGCCATCGCCATGGTTGGCGGTCTGGGTGTCTATCTGCTCTTCCTGTTCTGGCTGCACCGTGCGCTGATGGGTGTTGCACCCATTGGTTGATGCGGTTTGCACTGCGGCCCGCGACGACTTGTCGCGGAGCCGCAGTCCGAGCAGAGTCAGCAAAACCGGATCCCATGGAGCGTCTGATGCCGCGAATCCGGATCCAGACCGAGCCCTTCGATCTTGCAGCCGAGCAGTCGGCATTGTGGCGAGGCAATCCCCGCGTGGGCGCGCTCGTCACCTTCGTCGGCCTGATGCGCGATCTCCACGAGGGGGTGGCGGTGTCCCGTATGACCCTGGAACATTATCCTGGCATGACCGAGAAGGCGCTGGCCGAGATCGCCGAGGAGGCGATCGCGCGCTGGGAGCTGGAGGGCGTCAGCATCGTTCACCGAGTAGGAGTGCTGGAGCCGCAGGATTCTATCGTGTTCGTCGGCGTCGTCAGCCGACACCGCAGCGATGCCTTCCGCGCCTGCGAATTCCTGATCGATTATCTGAAGACCCGAGCGCCCTTCTGGAAAAAGGAGCAAACCGAGCAGGGCGAACGCTGGGTCGAGTCAAGGGAGTCGGATGACATCGCCGCCCAGCGTTGGTGACATCAAACCGCGTCAGCACCGACGCCGCTTGATTCAGGCCGAGCCGACGTACAAACCGGTGATTGGCCAATTACCGACTGTCCGTGCCTGAATCGGCCTCGTCAATCCGCGGCGGCACGTTCGCCAGCGACTTCACCCGCAGGTGCAGCGCGGCCTTGGACAGCAGATGGGCGCTGACCGGAGCGGTGATGAAGAGGAAAATCGTCACCAGGACTTCATGAAAGCTCGCCCCGTTGCCCTGGGTGCTGAAATGGATCATGGACGCGATCAGCAGACTGCCCACCCCCAGCGTAGTGGCCTTGGTCGGGCCGTGCAGACGGGTATAAAAATCGCCCAGACGCGCCAGCCCCAGCGAGCCGATGAAGGTGAAGAGCGCGCCGATCAGGATGAGCGCGGACAGCAGGATTTCCAGCATGGCATGACCTATTCGATGATGTCGCCGCGCAGCAGATATTTGCAGAGCGCGACCGTTCCGACGAAGCCCATCATGGCGATCAAAAGCGCCGCCTCGAAATAGAGCGAGGAATCGAGATGGATGCCGAGCAGGACCAGTAGGGCAATGGCGTTCACAGAGAGCGTGTCGAGCGCGAGGATGCGATCAGGCTGATCCGGTCCGCGCAGCAGACGCCAGAGGGTCAGTGCGAAGGCGGCGGAGACCAGCCCCAGGGCGATCGTGACGGCGAGATTCAGCATGGCTCGAAGACCTTAAGCAGGGGCGCCTCGTAGCGGCGCTTGAGGGTTGCCGCGAGGGCGTCCGGATTGCGGACATGCAGACCGTGCACCACCAGACTGCGCCGATCCGGACTCAGCCAGGACGAGACAGTGCCGGGGGTCAGCGAGATGGTATTGGCGAGCAGGCTGATGCCAAGCTCCGAGCGCAGATCGAGCGGGACCGTCACGAAGGCCGGGGTCAGCCGGCGCGGTCCGCGCAGGATGAGCAAGGCGACGTTGAGATTGGCGACCAGAATGTCGTAGAGCACCAGGAGCAGAAAACGGAACAGGGTCAGCGGCCGATGGATGCGGATGCGTTCCGGCCAGAAGCGCAGGGTGAAGATGGGAATCGCCCAGCCCAACAGCAGGCCAAGCAGAATCTGTCCGGGCGCCAGGCTATTCGCCAGAAGCAGCCAGATCAAGGCGATGAGCGGGGTCAGGACGGGATGCGGGAAAAGCCGGAGTTTCATCGAGGTTCCGTCCGCGTCGTGGGGCCGAGCACGACCTGGATGTAAGTCTGTGGTCGCAGCGCTTGCTCGGCTGCCGTGTGCGCGAAGCCGAGGATGGGACCGGCCCAGATCGTCAAGGCCAGACAGAGTGCCAGCAAACCAACAATTGGCGCCAAATCGCCGGCACTCGCCGGCGTCGCCCCGGACCTTCCGTCGGCACGCAAAAACAACAGGCTCCCCGAACGGGTCAGGGCGATCATGCCCAGCAGTCCCGAGGTCAGCACCAGACCCATCGCCCAGGGCCAGGCGGGATCGACGAGCGCGGCCTTGAGCACCAGGAATTTGCCGAGGAAACCGGAGAGCGGTGGCAGCCCCGCGATCAGCACGGCGGCGATGAAGAAGAATCCGCCAATGAGTCCCGCACGCGGGATGGCGGGGCCGGGAGTGAGTCGATCCAGCGACGCGCCCCGCCCGCTGGCAATGATGTCGGCCAACAGGAAAAGAGCCGCCGCGGCAAAGGTGGCGTGGGCGAGATAATAGAGTCCGGCGCCGATCGCCGCCGGCGTGCCGAGTCCGAAGGCGGTGAGCAGAAGCCCCACCGAAACCACCACCAGATAGGCGATCTGTCGACGCAGTTCAGTGGCCGACAATGCCCCGAGCGCCCCCACGATCAAAGTGATCAGCGCCAGCGTCAGCAGCCAGTCGCTATAGAGATTCGCCACTGGCCCCGCGTCCTCGCCAAAGATCAGCGTCCCGACCCGCAGCAGACAATAGGCCCCGACCTTGGTCATGATGGCGAAGAGCGCCGCCACTGGCGCGGAGGTGGAGGCATAGGCCGCGGGCAGCCAGAGATGCAGCGGAATCAGCGCGGCCTTGAGTGCGAAGACACCGAACAGCAGCAGCCCGGCGGCGCGGACCAGACCCAGATTCTCGGGCGGCGCGGCGGCGACCTTCACCGCCAGATCGGCCATGTTCAGCGTCCCCAGCGTGCCATAGAGCGTCCCCGCCGCGAACAGGAAGAGGGTCGATCCGGCCAGATTCAGGGCGACGAAATGCAGACCCGCGCGGGTGCGTCGGGCACCGCCGCCATGCAGCAGCAGCCCGTAGGAGGCGAGCAGCAGGATCTCGAAAAAGACGAAGAGATTGAATAGATCGCCGGTCAGAAAGGCGCCGTTGAGACCGAACAACTGCAACTGAAACAGCGGATGGAAGTGCCGACTGCCCGTGTCGGTGCCGCGCACGGCGAATAGCAGGGCAAACCAGGCGAGGATGGCGGTGATTAGCAGCATCCAGGCCGCCAGAGGGTCCGCCACCAGCACGATGCCATAAGGCGCCGGCCAGTTGCCGAGCGTATGGACCAAAATGTCGCCTTCACTAACGGTCATGAGCAGGACGGTCGCGAGCAGGATCTGAATGGCGACCATGGTCAGATTCAGACCGCGCCGAACCCGGAGCGAGAGGGTGCCGCGCAGTAGCAGAAGCAGCGTCCCCGCCAGCAGCGGCAGGAGCACGGGGGCGATGACCAGAGGATTCACGCGCGGTCTCCAGGGTCCGGTCGACCGTCGACATGATCGTTCCCCAACTCGGCGCGCGCCTTGAGCGCCAGCATGATGAGGAAGGCGGTCATCGCGAAACCGATGACGATGGCCGTGAGCACCAGCGCCTGGGGCAGCGGATCGGTGTAACCGCCGACCGGTTTCGCGAGGTTCGGGTCAATGATCGGCGGCAGGCCGATGGCGAGTCGTCCGGTCGCGAAGAGAAAGAGGTTGACGGCGTAGGACAGGAGCGTGAGCCCCAGCACCAGCGGAAAGGTGCGCCCGCGCAGGATCAGATAGACCCCGCAGGCGGTCAGGACGCCAACGATCAGGCTGATCAAGGCTTCCATTCAGCGTGGCTCCGGAGGGTTGAGCGAAGTTGCATGACTGGCCCGGTGCAGCAAACCCAGATGGATCAGAATCAACAGGGTCGCGCCCACCACCACCAGATAGACGCCCAGGTCGAAGGCCATCGCCGAGGCCAGCTCGAAATCGCCGACGATAGGCCAATGGACATGGGTGAAGGCCGAGGTCAGGAAGGGATAACCCAGCGCCAGGCTCGCCAGCCCGGTGAGCAGGGCGATCAGCAGACCCGCGCCGATGACCGGATGCAGATTGTCGGAAAGTCGGCGGTGGGTCCATTCCACGCCATTGGTCAGATATTGCATGATCAGGCCGACGGCGGCGATGAGTCCGGCGATAAAGCCGCCGCCTGGCAGGTTGTGGCCGCGCAGCAGGATGAAGACCGACACCAGCAGTACGAGCGGCAGCAGGAGCCGCGTCAGGGCCGCCATGATGCTGGGGTGAAGATCCCAGTTCCAGGGGCGTCCGTCGGCATCCTGGGTGGGACCGTGCAGACGCAGATCGCGGAGCATGGCATAGATCCCGAGACCGGCCAGCGCCAGCACGGTGATCTCGCCCAGGGTGTCGAAGCCCCGAAAATCGACCAGGATCACGTTGACCACATTGGTGCCGCCGCCGCCCGGCAGGCTGTTGACCAGAAAATAGTCGGAGATGCTCGCGAAGGGGCGCGTCAGAATCGACCAGGTCAACGCCGCGGTTCCGGCGCCGGCCAGTGCCGCGACGCCCAGATCGCGAATGCGCGTCCCCCGGCTGGATTCGACCGGACTGCGCTGCGGCAGAAAATAGAGCGCCAGCAGCAGCAGGACAATAGTCACGACCTCCACCGTGAGCTGGGTCAGGGCCAGATCCGGCGCGGAGAACTGGACGAAAATCAGCGCGACCGGCAGACCCAGCGCGCCCATGACGATCAGGGCCGTCAACCGGCGACGATGCAGCGCCAGGGTGCCGATGGCCGCGGCCAGTATCCCCACCGTGACGAGCACGCCGAGGATATCGACCGGGAGCGTCGCGCGGGTGCCGGTCAGCGGCGAGCCGCTGCCGACGAACCCCGCCACGCCCAGGGTCAGAACGGACAGGACGAACAGCAGGAGCATGCGTTGCAGCGATCCGGTCTCCAGGTGCCGAGTGATCCAGGCGGCGAACGCGATGACCCGTCCGAGTGTCCAGCGATAAACCGCCTGTGCATCCAGCCGCCCCTCCAACTGTGCGGCCAGGGTAAACAGCGGGCGTCTGGCCGCATAGATCAGCAGACCGCCCAGGAGCGCGGCAAGACTCATCAGGAAGGGCAGATTGACGCCATGCCAGATGGCGAGATTATGGACCGGCGAAGGCGTTTGCAGCACGCTCGCGACCGCCACCGTGAGGATCGGCTCCACCGTGAGCATGGGCAGGATGCCCACCAGCAGACAGATCGCCACCAGCACCCCCACCGGGGCCTTCATCCAGAACGGCGGTTCGTGGGGTGTGCGCGGCAGATCGATCGGATCGCCATTGAAAAAGACATCGTGGGTGAAGCGTAGCGAGTAGGCGACCGCCAGCATGCCGGCGATCACCACGACCAGCGGCAGCAGCCAGCCCCAGTCATGTTCGGTGTAAAAGGTCGCCGTCTCGGCGAAGAACATCTCCTTGGACAGAAACCCGTTAAAGAGCGGCACGCCCGCCATCGCGGCCGCCGCCACCATCGCCAGGGTGGCGGTATAGGGCATGAATTTCCATAGACCGTTGACGCGGCGCATGTCGCGGGTGCCGCACTCGTGATCGATGATGCCGGCCGCCATGAACAGCGACGCCTTGAAGGTCGCGTGATTGATGATGTGAAAGACCCCGGCGACCGCCGCCAGGGGCGTGCCGATCCCGAACAGGAGCGTGATCAGCCCCAGATGACTGATGGTGGAATAGGCCAGCAGCCCCTTGAGATCATGCTTGTACAGCGCGAACCAGGCGCCCACCAGCAGGGTCGCGAGCCCCGCGCCGCCAACCAGCCAGGACCATTCGGGGGTGCCCGACAACACCGGAAACAGGCGCGCCAGCAGAAAGACCCCAGCCTTGACCAGGGTGGCCGAGTGCAAATAGGCGGACACCGGCGTGGGCGCGGCCATCGCATGCGGCAGCCAGAAATGGAAGGGGAATTGCGCCGATTTGGTGAAGGCGCCGAGCAGGATCAGGACCAGCATCGGGGTGTAGAGCGGATGGGCGCGGACCCGGTCGCCGGACGCCAGGATCGTCGACAGATCGTAACTGCCCGCCATCTCGCCCAGCAGCAGGAAACCGCCGAGCAGCGCCAGTCCGCCCAGACCGGTGATGGTGAGCGCCATGCGCGCGCCCTTGCGGGCGTCCTCGCGCTCGCGCCAGAAGCCGATCAACAGAAAGGACGTGAGACTGGTCAGCTCCCAGAACATGAGCAGCAGAATCAGATTTTCCGATAGCACGATGCCGAGCATGGAGCCCATGAAGAGCAGCAGATAGGCATAGAACAGGCTCAGACTGTCGCGCGCCGACAGATAATAGCGGGCGTAGAGGATGATCAGCAGACCGATCCCGAGGATCATCAGGGCGAACAGGAGACCGAGTCCGTCCAGGCGCAGGGCCAGATCCAGGCCGATGTCCGGAATCCACGGCCAGCGTTGCACGAGGGTCTCGCCGAGGAAGGGCACGGCGGCGGACGGCATCAGGCAGAGCAGCGCAAGGAGGGTCACGCCTCCCGCGGTCCAGGCGGATGGTGTCCGCCCGAAGCGGGACATCCAGCCGGTCAGGCCGGCCCCCACGAAGGGGATGAGGATGACGAAGAACAGGTTCATGCGCGAATATCCGTGACACGGAGCTGTTTCTGAGCGGCCGTCAGAATACCATTGATCCACCGATATGATCTTCAGGCATGGGGTGACGATGTTTTCCGCAACACCAATCCGCCGACTCTTCGCGGGGTCGCTCGTCATGATGACCCTGGCCGCGACTAGCCAGGTCGCGGCCGAGACGAGCCGCATCGAACTCGCCGACGGCAGCGTCCTGTCCGGCGAACTGGTCGCGATCGAAGGGGGGCGTTATCGGATTCGATCCGCGGCCCTGGGCGAGATTCTGGTTCCCGAGTCGGAGATCCGCTCGATCCAGCCTGGCGGTTCGGCGTCGATGTCTCACCCGCCAGCGTCCGGGATCCCCGGATACGGGACGGAGATTGCCGCCATCCAACAACAACTGGCGAGCGATCCAGGGCTGATGGGACAGGTCTCGGCGCTTCAGAACGATCCCGAGATCCAGGCCGTCCTGTCGGACCCCGAGTTAACGCGTCTGATCCTGTCCGGCGACCTGGAGCGGCTGCGCGGGGATGCGCGCATCCAGCGACTGATGGCGCACCCGACGATTCAGGCCATCATGGGGCAGATGATGGCGCGGTAACGTCGGAGCCGGTATCCGGATCGCCGGCTTGCCCAAGCCGAGCGGTCCATTGCTCGGTGCCGATCCCGTCGCCTAGGTCGGCGTCGATCAAATGCTGACGAACCTCCAGCAGCCGCTCGATCAGCGCGGGCTCCGCGCGTCCATACCCACTGGCGTCCGGCACCCGCTTCACCACCACGCCGAGCAACTCGGTGATGGCATTGCCGATGGAATTCTGGCTGATGGTCACCAGCAGTCGGCCGGTCTCGTTCCGGAAGATAATCTGCTTGAAGGCCGGCTCCCAGCGGATCGAATTGGCATAGGCCGGTTCGCGGAGACAGCGGTCGCGCACCGTCTTGGCGGTGGCCATGAAATCGCGGTCGAACAGCAGCACCTCCTCCACCGGTTGCCGAAAGCGGACATCCGGCAGGATTGGGGCGTTGCGGGTGGAGACCTGCGAAAAGAAGGTCCGATAAAAATCCAGGAAACCCTCCAGGATGGCGTCGTACTCGCGCCAGAACCGCACCTCCTTCAATGCTTCTACCCCACCGGTGATTTCCCAGCAGGGCAACCCTTCGGGATAGCCGGTGAGTGTCAGCCGAGATTCCGCGGCATCCGCCACGCGCAGAATGCGCAGATCCAGCGCCTCGTCGAAGAAGCGCTGATAGACCTCGCGCATGTGAGCCTGAAACAGGCTGTGCTGGCCGCCATCGGTGAGATTGGGATTCTCCCGCCGTGCGAGTGGCGCCGCGCGCAGATCGGCCATCGGGAAGACGATGAAATGGTTGTGCAGCATGCGAATGCTGGGCACCCCCGGCGAGGTCAGGGGCCAGGTGGCATCCAGGCTCGCCTCGCCGGCCAGTACCAATGCCTCATTCGGATCCGGATATTGCTCGATCATGTCGCCGATGAGGATCTGGTTCATCCGATTCCAGACCCGCTTGACCGGTTCGGGCACCTGGGTGCGGCGCACCGGGCGCCCCAGCGGATTCAGGATGCGCTGGGAGGTGTTGTAGAGAATGGAGCAGTCGAACGCGAGCGAATGCCCCAGGGCTTTGCGATAGAGCAGCAGGTCTTCCGGATTGACCAGCAGTCCGTTGCGGTTTACCAGATCGTTGAGATTCTCCGTGCTGTTGAAGAATTCGTTGGGCTTCATGCCCTCGGGGATCTCCAGCGGAATAGGTCTGAAGGGGGTGACGAGTTCGCGCGGTCCGATTTCCATTGGGGATGACCTCGGGCATTCGATGTGGGTGGGACGCGGTTCAACGGTAGAGCGCGAGCGGGAAATATTCGGTGATCAGAATCACCGGACGTTTATCGATGAAGATGCGGTACGTCCGAAACACCGCCGCCGCGCCGTCCGCGGTGCGATCCAGACCGACGTCCAGCACCTCGCGATAGCTCTCCAGGCCGCTGTCGCGAATCAGCACGCCGATGCCAATCTCGCGATCGATCAGACGCTGGCGAAATCCAGGCGGAATCAGATCGATGCGGATCAGTGAAAAGGCCTCGGCGAAACCGAGCCCGGAATCGGTTCCGCGCAGTCGGGCGTCCCGGATCAGGCAGCGGTCTCCAGGACTGACCTGGATCCAGGGCACCGCTTCCGTCGCGACCTCGAAGCGCTGCTCAAGGGTGTCCACGGCGACCGGTTCCCAGAAATAGGCTTCCAGGATCTTGGTGACGGTG
>NZ_CAIPNF010000301.1 GCF_903866365.1 uncultured Thiocystis sp. | reverse complement strand
GTGCATGGGTTTATTGCAACAGGGTGCATAGTTCGTGCTGGGGTCTGGTCTGACGCGCCTCGGCCTGATCGGTGAGGCCAGGCAAGAGCGCGGCCAGCAGGATCAATGCGCCGGCTGCCTGCGTGAAGCGATGGGAGTGCAACTGGACTAACATAGGAAAATCTGCGGCGCCGATGATTGTCACAGCGCTGTTTTCTTACCTTGGAATGGTGCCTGGCCGATGCGACTGAATCCGATCCGCCCACTGTTACTGTGCCTGCTCGGCTGGCTGACCCTGGCACCGGCGCTTGCCCGAACCGCCGACTGCCAGATTCAGACCGCGCGCCTGACGCTGGATGACGGCATTGCCCTAGAGTATAGCCAAGCGGGACAGGGGCCGCCGGTGTTGCTGCTTCATGGCTTGTTCGCCAGTAAGGAACAATGGCAGAGGTTCCAATGCCAACTGGCGGCAGGCGGGCGCGCCGCCATCGCTCCCGACCTCCCCGGCTATGGCCAGAGCAGCGGTTTTCCGCTGGCCGATTACCGGCTGCGGACGCAGGCCGAACGGTTGCACCAGTTCATTGCAAGGCTCGGCCTGACCCGCTTCGATCTGGCCGGAAATTCTCTCGGCGGCGCCCTGGCGGCTGTCTATGCCAGGAGCTATCCCCGACAGGTGCGCACCTTGGCCTTCATCGGCGGTCCTTTCGGGCTGCTGTCCTGGGGGCCGGAGGTCGAGGCCGCCATCGAGGCGGGCGTCAATCCCTTCATCCCCATCACGTTGGCCGAACTCGATCTGGAACTGAGCCTGCTGTTCGTGATGCCTCCGGATCTCCCCGAGGAGGACAAGCGGGCGCAGGTGGCCGAGTATGTCGCCAACAACAGGCACTATCAGCAGGTGTGGAATATCGTCAATCTGGATGACCGAATCTTGGCCCGGAATCTGGGCGGTCGCTGGCCGACCTGGATCTTCTGGGGCCAGTCGGACCGGATCTTCCTGGCCGAAGACAGCGTCCGGCGGCTGCGCCAGTTTTATCCCCACGCCGAGTTACACACCCCGGCCAAGGTCGGACATCTGCCGCATCTGGAACAGCCCGAGTTGACGGCGGATCTTTACCTGGCATTTCTGTCGGCCCATTCACCGCCCTTGCCCTGAACGTGGGCTTTCAGGAGCAAAAACAGAAACAGGATTTCGCCAAGACCCGCCTGAATGATGAATCGACAGGAGGAGCCTGCTGCTGGAGATGCGCGACATCGTCAAGGAGTTCCTGGGTGTCGGGGCGCTCGACCGGGTTTCGCTGCGGGTTGCGCGGGGCGCAGTCCACGCGATCTGCGAGGAGAGATAGCCGTCTGATCTGATAGCTGTGCTAAACCCTTGATGCAGCTCTTGTGTTCCGCAGACTAATCAAAAGGGCATGTATGGATTCTCCGTTGGATGGCGATAGATCAATTGCTCATCCCATGGGCGTATGATCCAGGGGCGAACCGCCGCGCGGGTTCGGCTCATCACCCGCCGCCGCGTGACCTCACGAGGCGCTTTTAACCACAGGATCACGCCATGAACGACCAAGCGAAACAGTATCAACAACTCATCGCCAAGTGCTGGGCGGATGATGCCTTCAAGCAGCGGCTGCTGGCCGATCCGGCCGGGACGCTGGCGGCGGAGGGGATGGCGGTGCCGGAGGGGGTCACGCTGCGGGTGGTGGAGGATACCGCCCAGGCGGTGAGG
>NZ_CAIPNF010000300.1 GCF_903866365.1 uncultured Thiocystis sp. | reverse complement strand
CGGGTGGCAATTCCTTCAGAAACGCTTCAAACGCAAGATCGACGGGCTGAGGGGCGTGGAGCATGGCAGCAAAAAGCTAACACATCGCACCTCTCCACTGATTTTCAAGGGCTTGTCGGCTATGTTGGCGCTTATGGGTATTCACCCCGTCCCACACGTTTATCCACCGCCGACCATTGCCGCCCCTGCTCAAAACATTCCGGACGGGGCGCATGCCCCGTCCGGCTTGAGCTGTAAAGATGCTCAGACATCGCCCGACCCTGAGACAAATCCGACCCCCTCATAAAAGCGCTCGATGTCCAGCCTCTGGTCAATCGATGCCACATTCAGTGTCTCTGACAATGCCTGGTATTCATACAGGTGCCACTCATGCGATCCCAAGCGCCGATAATGCTCGACGAGTATCGATTCCGAATCAACCAGCACATAATCCTGAAGACAGGGAATGGACCGATACTGCATGAACTTGTCACCACGATCATAACTGCGCGTGCTCGGCGACAGGACTTCGATGATCAGGACTGGATTTAAGAGCGTGCGGTCATGATCGACAAGCTTCGGCGTATTGCAGTACACCGAGACGTCAGGATAGGTATCGAGACCGGAGGGCGTCGAAACGCGCATGTCGCTATTCATCGGCTGACACGGTTTCCCGCGCAGCAGATCATGTAGATAACTGGTGATATTCAATCCGATTTTGGCATGATTGAATGTCCCGCCGGTCATCGCGAAGATTTCGCCGTGACAGAATTCATGCTTGACCGATGAGGTCACTTCAAGCCGTAAATAGTCGGCACGACTGACAGATGAGTCAATGGCTTGCATAATGTATTCATCCGATCAAATTTGACGTGCGCGCACCCGCCAATGCTCCGGCACCTGCCCAATCCACTCCACCCCGGAATCCCGATAGGCCGGGTAAGGCTTGTAATGGCTCATTCCTCATCCCCAGTCATTTCCAGCCGACGAGCGCCCAACGCCTGTTGCGTCTTCTCGATCTCATCGGCAAGCAGTTTTTCATCCGGCAACACGGTCTGGTATTCAGCCGCCAACACCTTGTTGGACAATCCTTCGAGGGCGTAATGGGCTTCGGCAGCCCCTTTGCTGGCGCACAGAATCAGGCCAATCGGCGGGTTTTCGCCGGGCTTCATCCAGTGCTCACGAGCGTAGTTCAGGTACAGGTGCATCTGGCCCGCGTCGGCGTAGCTGAATTTGCCGACCTTCAGATCGATGACGATCAGGCATTTGAGTTGGCGATGGAAGAACAGCAAGTCGACCCGGAACCAACTGTCGTCCAGCCTCAACCGCCGTTGCCGACCGACAAAGGCGAAGTCGTCGCCCAGTTCCATCAGGAAATCGGCAAGGTGCTGAATCAGTGCTTCCTCCAGTTCCGATTCCGAGTATTCGTCCTTCAGATTCAGAAACTCCAGCACGAACGGGTCTTTCAACGCCTGTTCGGGTGTCACCGTGTCGCTGGGCGCGGGCTGTTCGGCTGTTTGCAGCATGGCCGCCTTGTTGCGTGACAAGGCGATGCGTTCATAGAACTGGCTATTGATCTGACGAGCCAACTGGCGCACCGACCAGCCGCCGCGCAGGGTCTCGGTTTCGTAGAAACGGCGGGCGTCCGCGTTTTTGACGGACAGCAGTCGAACATAGGCGGACCAGGGCAGCGGGAAGGTGTTGGCGAGTGCGTTTAGGTCGCCCCATTCTCCAGACACTGACTGGAGAATTGGAGCGTTCGGCCATGCCTGATGAAAGGCCCGCATTTGCCACAGGTTCTGACGACTGAATCCACGTCCAAAACGCTTCGTCAAGTCGTCGGCCAGTCGCTCGATCAACGCCTCGCCATAGGCGGCACGCTCTTGCCCGCCCTGCTCAAACTCAACAATACGCCGCCCAATTTCCCAATAGGTTGCCGTCATCACCGCATTGACGCTGCGGGCAGCGGCGCGTCGAGCGGCATCCAGCAGTAGGACGATGTCGGCATGGACCGCGCTGTACTCCGGCGTTGAAGGAGGCAGATCGCTCAATTTTTTGCTCCTTGTTCACGCAGCCAGTCGGCACGACGGTAGCGATACCCGGGAAATTCAGCGTCCAGCGTGGTTTGTCCCAGCATCAGATGGCGAGCCAGCCGGGCAAGCGAAGCCAATTCATCTTCATGTCGCACGTCCAACGGGGCGATCAGATTGACGCCCATCGCCCAGCGTAAGCGATCCCGCTTCCAGGAAGGCGCAACCTCAAGAGCGATTCCCTGCGTCGTCAGGCGCTCTCGAATTGTTCGCTGTCGCTCGTCATGCAGCCGTTGCTCTGCGGAAGGTTGGCGACAGCTATAACTCACGATCTTCTTGCGCGACCCACCCACCCGGCGATAATTTTTCGTGATGCCTTCCGTCAACCAATCTTCTTTCGGCCCCGCTCCAGCGTCTTGCCAGGACTGCTCGTCAAGCGCATCCGCATAAACTTGACGTGGATGCAGCCACCAGACGATGACCCGTCGCCCGTTCAGAATGAAGCCGACATCGTCCCACCAGGAGAGGCTGTCCGGCGGCGTCTCCGCGTAGGAATGCGGGATGAAAAGACCGCCTTGCGACAAGCGCCAAGGATGGTGCCGATGGTATTGGCGCTGCAGTCGACCCAAGCGTTCAAGTTTGGCATTTTTCATTCCGTGACCTCGCCCAGCAACGCGGCAATCTCGGCCTCGACCTGCTTCAGATCGGCATCGATGTCGGCCAGCTTGCGCGGCGGAACATATTGATAGAAGAAGCGGTTGAAGTTGATTTCGTAGCCCACCTTGCCAACTTGCTTGTCCTTCTCGTCGCGGAACGTCTCATCGATGTAGGCATCGGGCAGGTGCGGCAGCACCTCGCGAGCAACGTAGTCCTGGATGCTCTCGGTGAGCGGAATGTTTTCGTAGTCCGTCAATTCGGAATCAGGGACGATTTGCCCAGCGGCATCCCGTACCGGCTCGCCATCCGGGTTTCGCTGGCCGAAGGCATTGATCAGCGCCTTGATGAAGGGCTTGCCTGTCTTGGTCGCCTTGCCCGCCGCCAGAGCTGTTTGTACCCTTTCAGCCGCAAAGGATTCTGCCCAGCCAACGGGATGCGTCGCGCCAAGGTGATCGCGCAGCGCAGATTCCCAGAGGACTTGATGTTCCAGCGGCAGCTTGTGCCATGCCTTGTCTGCCTTAAGCGTGTCCAGGCCAGCTTCGTCGATGTGCAGGGACATCCGCAGTGGACGCAGCACCTTGATCCGACGATAGCCAAAGGTACGGTCATCGAGCATCCGGCTGTGTTCGCCGTTCTCGGCTGCGGCGTAGAGATCGACAATCTGATGGCGGTGGTCATCGCTGATGATCCGGCGCTTGTTGCCTTCGTTCTTGATCGATGTCCAAAAGCTGGTGGCGTTGATGAGCTGCACCCGCCGTTTCCGGTGCTCCGGCTTCTTGTTCGAGAGAATCCACAGGTAGGTGCCAATGCCTGTCCGGAAGAAGATTTCCGTGGGGATCGCTACGATGGCATCGACCAGATCGTTTTCGAGCAGCCAGCGGCGAATCTCGGATTCCCCTGACGATGCGCCGCCATTGAACAAGGGCGACCCCGACAACACGATCGCCGCACGACCACCGCCGTTTTCAGGCAACTCCAGTTTGCTCGCCAGGTGCAACAGGAAGAGCATGGAGCCATCGTTGATGCGTGGCAGGCCGGGGCCAAAACGACCGTCGTATTTCTTGTCCTTGTGCTCGGCATTGACAGTATCCTGATCCTTCTCCCACTTCTTGCCAAAGGGTGGATTGGAGAGGCCATAGTGGAAGCGGTCGTTAGCGAACTGATCGTTGGAGAGCGTGCTGCCGAGACGGATGTTCTTGGACAGATCGCGCCCCGGATCGGATTCCAGTGTGCGCAGCAGCATGCCGGTGAGGCAGACCGCGTGGGTTTCAGGTTCAAGCTCCTGTCCATGAGGAACAAGAACCGGCGGCACCTTGAAGCGGTTGCCATAGTCGGCGACGTGGTTCATGGCGTCCGTCAAAAAGCCACCCGTGCCACAGGTCGGGTCGTACAGCGTCCGAATGAGTCCAGGATTGGATTCAAATAGGGCGTCATCGGGATCAAGTAGCAGTGCCGTGGCCAGGTGCACCACGTCACGCGGCGTCATGAAGTCTTCGGCCCCTTCGTTCACCTCGGCACCAAAGCGACGAATGAGGTGTTCGTACAGGTTGCTCATGACCCGATCCGACACGACCTCGGGATGAAGATCGATGCCGGCGAAGTTCTTGCAAATCTTGAACAGCACTCCAGCCTTGTCGAGCCGGATGAGGGTATTCGAGAAGGGGGGTATCCAGCTCAGTGCGGTAACCCCTACTGGTTGTGATGGCGCCATGGGCGAGCCGACGAGGTGACGGCAAGCGACGGAGGGCCTACCTGATGCGCTAGGTGCGAGCGTGGTGAGATTGGTCTTGGGGCTGGAT
>NZ_CAIPNF010000299.1 GCF_903866365.1 uncultured Thiocystis sp. | reverse complement strand
GCCAGGGCTTCCTCGTGCAACCGATGGTATTGGCCGCCCAAGAGTTGACGCAACACATCGCAATGAAAATGGAATAGCTCATGCTGATGGGTTTTCATGACCACTAGATCCAATGCGCCCAGAAGATCGAGTGCGGTGAGGTAGGGGAAACCATGACGCAGTTGCCTCACCAGCGTCCAATAGAAGCGACGCAGATTGCGCTGGATGAGAATCACCCGACCGGGGCTGCGCATCGGAATATAGACGCCGAGCAGACTCGGATGCTCCGCCAACTCATCCAGGAGGCGTTCATTGTCTGGCCCCTCGTGAACATCGGGATCCGGACTCATGAAATACTCAGGATCGGGAACATCGGCGAGTAGAAAGTCGTCGAAGATCACTTCGTCGTACCGGCCAGTGGCGAGAGCGTTGATCTCCGTGGCGATGGCTTTCGTGACGACAGCGGCGGCACTCATTGTCCTCATCTGCTCTGAGCTTTCGGGAAGCGCAGCTACGCACTTTCCGGTATCGCTTGGCGACAGTGACGACCCCGGCTCCCAAATCCCCCCAGCGGCAATGCCAACCCTGGCAACAGCGCCGCGTCGCGCAATTCAGGCGAGTCATCGAGACAGACGGGCTCGACTTCCGACGCATCGTGCCACACCTCCCGCTGGTCGGGCAGGATCAGCCAACCGAGACGGACCCCGTTGTCGCGCCATTCCCGCCGCTTCGCGTGAGCGGTTGGCCTGGGATCGATCCGCCCTGGCGTCGGGATGGCCGCTTCAGGGGCAATCGATCCTGCCAGAATCGGTCGCGGCGGCGCGGGTGTCGTTGACAGAGGTTGGGAGGATGATCGGCTGCTGGTCGTATGTCACCCATCGGAGAAAAGGTCGTCCTCTCGGCGCTAAACCCTCAACAGCATCAGCGAGAAATTATCCGGCGCACCGGCAGCCAGAACTGCCTCCCGGTAGTGGCTCGCCTGCTCCGTCACCGACAGATCGACCTGATAAACGGCGGCCAGTCGTTCATCACCCAGGGTGTCATGCACCCCGTCGGTACAGAGCAGGAAGCTCTCCCCCGGTGCCCACTCCCCTTGCCGCCAATGCACGGCAAAGTCGTCTTCCCCCTCATCGGCGATCAACAGGTGTTCCAGATCGTGGTAAAGCTGCCCCACCGATTGCTCCGGGGCGATCTCGCCGCGCTCGATCATGGATTGACGATAGGTGTGATCCTTGGACAGGCACTGCCAGACGCCATTGGCGCTGATGCGATACACCCGCGAATCGCCCACATTGACCACACTGAACCGGGCATCGCGCCATTGCAGCAAGGCCAGGGTGGTGGCCGCGCCATGCGTGCGTGGGTCATGGGCCAACTGGCGACACAAGTGCGTCTGGACATGCTGACGAATCAGCCGGGGACCGATCCAGCCGTCCTGGAACAGATCGGCCCGCGCCTGGTCCGCCGTGCAGAGGGCTTCCAAGCACCTTGCGACTGGCCATCTGCGGCACGGGGCTCACCGCCACCCCGTCGGCGACGGCGCATAACCCAGCGGACCGACACAGGGTCACGGCGGTCACCGGCAGATCCGCAGCTTGAGCGAGGTCGGTTGCCACCAGCAAGGCATCCTGCTGGATACGTGCGCGTTTTCCCCGGTGTTGGGTAAAGGCCACCTGGATCGCGGGTGTCATGGGCGATTTCGCAGACAATATACGCCGCTTGTCGACCAGCCCGCAGGGCAGGCGGCCCCCGACTTCGGCACGGCAGGCCGCGCCGCTTGACCGGCGAGGCAGTAGGTGCCGCTGGTGGCATAACCACTGGGACAGGTCCCGCGTTTCTCCAGGGCGAAGCGGGCCTGCTGGCCCGGCGCACAATAGTTGCCGCTGGTGGTATAGCCGCCAGGACAGGGACCGACCTTTGCCAGCGGTTGCGGGGTTAGCGCCGTGTCAGCGAAACCGATCGCTGGGAGCAGCATCAACACGCCCAACCAAGGGTGGTGAACCGATCTGGATGTCATGGCCGATCTCCTTCAGAGGGATGGTGTGCAGTCTAGCGGATGCACGCGACAGTCTCTGTCGCAAAAAACGGGAGAATGGGGCGGAGTCAAAACTTCATCGGAGATGACCATGCCTCAGACGCCAGTTCGGAAGACGAACGTGGTTCGTGTCTACTCTCGTGCGGACGATGCGGCCTCCGGCTACGCCTTCGATACCACGCGCAAGGCCCAATGGATCGCGGACGCGCTGGTCGACGCGCCGATTCCGAGCCTCAAACTGGTGGAGCCGGTGTTGCTCACGCGCGATCAGCTCCTCGCGGTTCACGATCCGGACTATATCCAAGCCGTCGAGACAGGGGAGCCACGCAGTCTCGCCGAGTCGCAAGGGTTTGCTTGGGACGCCGGGTTGT
>NZ_CAIPNF010000298.1 GCF_903866365.1 uncultured Thiocystis sp. | reverse complement strand
ATTTTGGCAAGCGATCATAAATGGTCATCGAGCCTCACGACTTCAACCCAAGAACATGGCATTCTGTAATACCTCGTAGTTTTTCGATTGCCGATCACCCATTTTGTTATTCGCAAAGTTCTTCAGCTTTCAAAGATTAATCGTCCATTTTTAGCAGCGAATCATGCTGAGGGTTTTTCTTGGAGAAAAGAATAGCATGTCAATCTTTTTGTCATAATAACGTGCTGAATAAGATTTCGCCGGGAATTGCTGGGGGTTTGGAAGGCGGCGCACCGTTGCGGACCACGGCGTTGTTCAAAAACACACGATAGCCATGAAAAGGTGCGCCATGCAAGAGGATACGAACAAACCGACGAAGTCGCACGTGTGAATGGGTCTGGGGTCTGGGGTCGGGGAGATGGGTCTGCCCCTGGATGAGTTGGTGTGTCGCGGGGCGCGTCAGTTGCTCGAACGGGCGGTCGAAGCGGAGGTCGAGGCGCTGTTGAGCGAGTACGCCTCGGTCACGCTCCTCGATGGGCGCCGGTCCGTGGTGCGCAAAGGCTATTTTCCGGAGCGCGAGGTGCTTACCGGCATTGATCCCGTCGCCGTGCAGGTGCCCAAAGTCCGCGACCGCTCGGGCGCGGGGGTGAAGTTCAACTCCAGCCTGGTGCCGCCGTACGTGCGGCGCACGCCCCGGGTGTCGGCGGCGATTCCCTGGCTGTACCTCAAGGGCGTCTCCAGTGGCGATCTCAGCGAGGCGCTGGCGGTGCTGTTGGGGGGAGGACGCCAAGGGGATCTCGCCCAATGTCCTGAGCCGGTTGAAAGCGCAATGGTCGGAGGAATCCCAGAACTGGGCCGGCCGTTCGCTGGCGAACCAACCGTATGTCGATTGGTGGGTCGACGGGATCGATACCGCGCTGCGTGAGCAGGACGATGAGCGGATGTGCCTGCTGGTGATCATCGGGGGCACGCCGGAGGGGAAGAAGGAATAGGTGGCGATACGCGACGGCTTTCGGGAATCCACCGAATCCTGGCTCGATGTCCTGCGTGACCTCAAGGCGCGAGGACTCACCGGGGCTGCGGCTGGCGGTCGGAGATGGTGCCCTGGGGTTCTGGCGCGCCCTGGAACAGGTGTTCCCCGAATTCAAGTTGTGCTGCCGACCTCAATCGCAGCGGTTGGGCGCTGCCCCAGTGTTGTCTCGCCGAAGCGATCCACGATTTTGGCTCCCCTGCCTTCCCCCGAGCGGTAGACCGCCTCCGGTGTCAAGTACCCCAAGGATTGGTGAGGGCGTTCGCCGTTGTAGAAGGCGAAAGACTCGGTCAGTCCCAGGAGCAACTCGGGCAAGCTGGTGTAGCCCTTGAGGTCGATATCTTCGTCCTTGACGCGGCGCCACAGTCGCTCCACGAAAATGTTGTCCAATGCCCGCCCGCGACCGTCCATGCTGATCGCGATCCCTTCGCGCAAGAGCACCCACGTGAACGCCGCGCTGGTGAACTGTGCCCCCTTCGGTATTGAAGATCTCGGGCCTGCCGTGGGCACGGAGCGCCTCTTCCAGACAGTCCACGCAGATTCCAGCATCCAGGGTGTTGGACAGACGCCAGGCGAGCACGCGGCGCGAGTACCAGTCGACGATGGCCACCAAGTAGGCAACACCGTGCGCCAGGAGGACGTCGGTGATCTCCGTACTCCACACTTGGTTCGGGCGCGTGACCTCGACCCCGCGCAGCAGATAGGGGTAAACCGGGTGCTCAGGGTGGGGTTTGCTCGTGGCGGGTCCAGACGCCATGCCCGCGAGACCCAAGATCCCCATCAGTCGCTGCACCCGCTTGCGATTCGCCGCATGGCCTTGCGCCTTCAGAAAGACCACCAGGCGCCGGCTGCCGTCTAACGGGTGTACTCGGCGTCGATCAACCCTAAAAGCATCCGGTCCCACCCGCTGATGACCTCCTCGGTCGAGCGGGTATCGACCCCGGAACGCGCGACACCGGCCAAGGCACATTGCCGGATCACCGCGACCTCGCCCTCACGCTCGATCCATCCGCGACGGACGTTCACCGGCTCAGCCTGGACATTTTTCTATGGAGGCAAACTCAGCTTTACGAGCCGCTCCTCCAGTGCCGCCAGGCAGGGCTCGGGGTGTTGGCGGAAACGCCGCTGGAGCTCCCGCGCCTGCCGGAGTTTTCCGAGTTGCCGGGGTTCCTCACGCCAAGCGGCCAGATCGACCTGCGCCAGCTGCGCGGGGGTGACGGGCTGTAGCCAACTGAGGACGGCCGAGAGCACCCGCACGGCGCCCCGGATGACCAGGCTGGGGGCGGCGACTTTACGTCCGGTGAGGCGTCGCTCGTGGTGACGCAAACGCCCGAACAGATGCTCCAGGTCGTTATCGGTGCGCGGCTCACCACCTATCAGTTTCATCCAGAGGGTGCAAAGCAGGGCAAGGGTCGCCCGAGTTCAGCGAACCGCAGGAGTTTTCTCAGTCCCCGTTGAAACCAGGAGAGACAGGAGCGGGCGAGCTTGCGAAAGATCCAGTGGTCAGGATCGGTCT
>NZ_CAIPNF010000297.1 GCF_903866365.1 uncultured Thiocystis sp. | reverse complement strand
GGTGGATTGACCTCGGTCAGGATCCGGCATCGTCGGATCGGGTCGCCAAGCAGCTCTAGCCTCAATCCGGCGTTTTGTCCGGGAACTCGCACAGATCGGCGATGCCGCAGTGCGGACAGCGCGGCGTGCGGGCGACACAGAAATAGCGGCCGTGCAGGAGCAGCCAATGGTGAGCATCCTTCAGGAAGGGCTTGGGGACATGCCGCAGCAATTGCTGTTCGACCGCCAGCGGCGTCGTGCCCTCGGCGAGCCGGGTCCGATTGGCCACCCGAAAGATATGCGTATCCACGGCAATGGTCGGTTCGCCGAACGCGGTATTCAAGATCACATTCGCGGTCTTGCGCCCGACGCCAGGCAGGGCTTCGAGGGCCTTGCGCTCGCGCGGCACCGCGCCGCCATGTTCGGCGATCAGGATGGCACAGGTCTTGACGATATTCCGGGCCTTGCTGTTGAAAAGCCCGATGGTGCGGATGTGCGACTTGAGCCCCTCCTCGCCGAGCGCCAGGGTCTCCGCCGGCGTCCGGGCGAGCGGAAAGAGACTGGCGGTGGCCTTGTTGACGCTTTTGTCGGTCGCCTGGGCCGAGAGGATGACCGCGATCAGTAACTCAAAGGGGGTGTCATACAGCAGTTCGGTGGTGGGCGAGGGGTTGGCGTCGCGCAGACGCGCGAAGATTCGTTGGCGTTTTTCTTTATTCATTGCTTGAATGGTGTCTCACTCTGTCGTGTGATGCGGCTCGAACAATCCGTGACCGGCGACATCGGTCATGTAGCGAGCCATCCCACCCGATTCCTGCTCAGCACAGAGGTTCGTCGAACGGATGATCAACTCTTTTTCGAGTGTCCTGTTGCTGCTTTTGCTGCTTGCTCCCGCCGTCGCCTGGAGCGCGCCAAAAGATCAGTCTCCACCCGCGAATATCGCCGAGGCCACCGACGCCGTTCCCATCAGCGCCGCGCCAACTCGACCGGCCTTGCCCAATCCGCCCAACCGAACACGCCCAAGCCGTGCCCAGGTCGCAGACCTGATCCCGGCGGTGGCGAGCCGGTACGGCGTCGAGGAAGCGCTGGTGCGCGCCGTCGTCGCCGCCGAATCCAACTACAATGCCCATGCCGTGTCCAGTGCCGGCGCGGTCGGCCTGATGCAGTTAATGCCCGCCACCGCGGCAGATTATGGCGTCTCCTCGGCGGATGCGCTCTTCGATCCTCAGACTAACCTTCACGCGGGGACGCGACATCTCAAACGGCTCCTGAAAAAATACAATAACGATTACGGTCGGGTGATCATGGCCTACAACGCCGGCGAGGGCGTGGTCGACCGCACCAACAGTCAGGTGACCTATCTGGAGACGCTCAACTATACCGAGGCGGTGATCAACAACTATCGTCGTCACGGCGGCGCCGCGCCCACGCAAACGGCACTCAAGCAGGTCCGCACGTTGCGCGGCGTGCGCAATACCGGGAAGGCAAGGCGTTTGCTCAAAAAATATCTGGATCCCTCCCTGCTGTCGCTGAACGTCAAGCCGACACTCAGTGTCCGCTATCTGGATCCGTCGTTGCATGAAGTGGGTCCGAAAAGCAAACCCATGTTCGAGTTGGAGACGAGCGCTATTCGTTGACATAGGTTGCGGGAGGTCTGAGAGAGCGCGTCTGGCGGTGACGACCGGGCACCCGGATGCGGCCCCGATCCGCTATCATGAGGGCGGCCCGCGATGATCGACTCGGGCCGGCTGGGGATGGCGAACCAAGGCCACGGTATACTGAAATGAATCCAACGTTGCAAAAGTTAAGGGAGCTTGCGCAGGAAAGCGTCCTGAGCGCTCAGGACTCCGAATTGAAGGAGCGGCACACCTATACGTCATGCGCTCAACTGGCGGCGCCGCTCATTCGCGCCTTCAAGGATGTCGAAAACGAATACGTCCGCATCTCCATTCTGCGTCAGATCTGGCCCGATGACTATGATCGTCGCGATGATCGGGTGTCAGGGCTGCTGATGTCGATGTCAGGGCCGGAGCAGGCGCCGTATGGCCTGAAATTAGCCATGCCGCATGGCTTTCTGAGCTTCGAGGCAACCCTCCGCATGGATGGCTCGCCCGTGTTCACCTGCATCCGGGAGACCGACGGTCAGCGACCGATTTCGATGGACTTTCCCGATGGCGATCGCTGGCTTGAATATTTCTACAAGATCGTCGCGGATGTGGTCGAGCTGTAATCTGCATCGGTGATGTTGGGTATTCCGAACGTCCGAGCAGGCGCCTCATCCAGTTGAGGCGCGATGCCCAGTGCGGATCGCGAGATCCACCTCGATTCAATCGAGCGACAGCATCCACAGATCGCTATTTCCGCCCCGCCCGGACTCGAAGACCAGACGTTTGCCATCCGGGCTCCACTGCGGATAAAGATCGGATCCCAGGGTCGTGAGCTGACGCACCGCTTGCGTGGCCTGATCATAAAGCCAGAGGGTGGTGCGATAGTTCTTGTCCCAGGCCCAGAACGCCACCTGCTCGCCGCCAGTCGGCGAGAAGACCGCGCCGCGGTCGCCCAACGTCTGACCTTGCGAGACGATGACGGAGGGCTCGGCGATTGCCTCGCCATCCTTCAGGGCCAGGTCCGAGACGATGTTGACATAGGTGACGCGATCCTCGCCGGAGGCGTCGTTGATTACTTCGGCGGTATAGGCGACCTGCGAGCCATCCGGGCTCCAAGCATTCATTTGCACGGCCTGCGGTCCATTCCAGACATGCACGGTGGGATGGTCGAGACCTTGCTCGAAAGTCATGAAGTTCTCGATCGTGAGATTGTAGTCGCCCGAAGGCGCGACCTTGTATGCCAGCGTCGAGCCGTCCGGACTCCAGAGCGGATTGGTCTCCATCGCCGGATCTTGGGTAAGACGGCGTCGCTCGCTGCCATCGGGACGCACCAGCCAGAGATCCCAATTGCCATCCACCTCGGCGGCCAGGGCAATGAACTGTCCGTCGGGGCGCCAGGTCGGGCGATCCAGATGCCCGCTCCAGGTCACGATCTGGTGCGCGTTGCGGCCATCGACATCGATGGTCTCGATGCCGTGCAGGGAGGTCGCCGGATCGAAGCTCCAATACGCCAGACGCCTGCCGTCCGGGCTCCACTCTGGCCAGGCATGCTTCGACGGCCCCGGCGTGAGCTGCCGCGCCGAGCCGCCCGCGGCGTCCATCAACCAGACCTGCTCGGTCCCGCTACGGTCGGAAACGAAGGCAATGAGGCGCCCGTCAGGACTCCATTTCGCGCCAAGATCGCGCGCTCCGTCCGAGGTCAGCTGCTGAAGTTTCCCTTCGCCGACCGACTCGCCGATCCTATCCGCGGGATCGACCGTCAGCGTTGCCCGGTTCTCGGCATCGACGCTGGGCCCCGCGATCCGATGGCAGTCATAACAGACCGGGATATCCTTCAAGGGGACAATGGTGCGGGTCGGCAGCGTCAGGCGCGGGGGAAAGGTAAACCCCACGCCTTCGATGCCGAGGGCATAGCTGCTAAAATGGATGATGCCCCGCCAGTCCACCTGATAGCGGGCGCCATCCGGTCCCGCCATGCCGACTCCGGTGACGCGCGTGGTCCAGTCGTCGCGCACCGCCGCGCGGTCCGGTTCGCAGGCTCCGCCAGAGTCGAAACAACCTTGGAATGCGGCGACGCTGGCCGCCCGCGGGATTCCGGTCGGCAGATCCTTGGGCACCACCGGCAAGACCCATTGAAAAGGCTCAAGGTTGGCATCGCGTCCTTCCACGAAATCCTGATCCTCGACGATCGTTCGATAGGCCTTGTCGAGCGCCAGCGCCCGCGCGGGCGAGGGATTCAGCGCCTGCGCGATATCGTCGTGGAGCCGCGCGAAGGAGGCCGCGTTTGGCGACCCGTCCTGATTGAAAAACCGCTCCCGCAGCTCGGGGTTGTCGAGGAATTCGTTCCCGGAGCGGGTATACATCAGATAGTAGGAGTACTCGAACTGGACTCCCGCTCCCGCGATCTCGACCTTGGGCTCGTTCAGGCCGGCCGCGTCTTTCTGCGTCCAGTGATACCAGCCGTGCCGATGGGCGTCGGCATCGAGCTTTCTGACGAAGGCGAACGTCGTGTCCGTGGTAGCGCCGAGGCCGCTGTGACAGCCCATGCAGCTGAGGGTCTCCTCCTGGGTCTGGGGTCGCAGTTCGCCCGCGCGGTCCTCGATGAACCCTTGGTAGGCCCAGCCCTGCGCGAACAGACCTCGCTCGTAATCTCCTGGAACCTGCTTGATGGTGTTGTTTTCGTACTCGCGCCGCTCGGCATTCTCGCGGTCGACGATGCCCTTGAGCTCCGAATAGTTGTACCAGGATTTCTTCCGCGCATAGCGCAATTCCTTCAGCCTGGCCGCTGGCCGCACGGCACCCGTTGCGTCGAGGTCGAGATAGCGCAACCCTTGCAGGAATTCGGTGCCTTCCGGAAACAGGCCGGCGGCAAGATGCACCTTGCCATCGCGCTGCAGTTGTCCGGCCTGTCCGAGAAAAGACATGAATCGCTGCTCCAGCGGAGCCCAGTCATAGCGAACGACCGTGGCCGAGCCGAGTTCGCCGTCCCGGTCGAGATCGGTCTGATAGAGCGATTCGTCCACCGCGTCGATGACGACATCGCGACGCTTGACGAGCGCCTCGACGATCGCCAGGTTGAGCGCATAGAGGGTCGGGTCGAAATCGCCTTGCGCGTTGCGTCGAAAGGCATCCGGAAGGCGGATCAGAACCTCGCTGGCGCCGCCGTTGGTCGGCCAATAGGTGCCTGGAGTCGGGTAGTAGGCAAAGGCGCGCCAGCCTGTATAGCCGCCCTCCGGGTCGCGGTCGAAACCCTGATCGTCGAATTGGAAATCGACATCGGGAAGATAGCCGTCCCAGCGTCCGTCGCGCTCGAGATCCCAGTCGGCCGGAAGCGCGCGCAAGCGGTTGGCGAGGATCGGATCGCCATCTGGCGTGAAATAGTTGTCCGTGCGGACATAATCGAGAATCGCGTCGTCGGCGAGAGCGGCAATCCGCGCCGAACGATCCTCGAACAGGTTCGACCAGGGGTTGGCCAACGCCCCCTCGGTCATCTCGTACGTTAATTGGAAATCGCTATCGTCGAGATAATTCGGCGCTTTGCCGACCTGATGACAGACATAGCAGGGGTTGACGACAGCGCCCTCGACGTTGCTGGTGAGGCTGTAGCACTGAGGGGCGATATACGCATAGGGATTTTGGATGAAGGTATCGCGCACACTGAACGTCGCTCCGCTCGCCGGCGGAACCGCGGCGTCTCCGGCAGCCCCGCTATCCCCATGGACGGGAGAACCGAGAAACCCCTGGCTGCCCTGTGAGATAAGCAGGACGAAACCGGTCGTCAGAATGCCCGCTTTCGCCCGGGCTGCTCGCCGACGTGAAAACTTCATTCTCAGATCCCCCCTTGATCGTTAAACACAACATCGCAAAAGAGCCTGCGGCCAAATGCGGCCGCAGGCTCTTCGGTTATCGCGAGAGGCAATTAATCGAGAGGCGGGAAGGGACCGATATAACCAACATGGGACTCCTTGTCATCCGGGCTCTGAGCCTGGTCCTCATCCGACTCGCCGTAGGGGTGCTGGGTCACGAGAGTCAAATAGCCAAAGCCGTTGATGTTGGCGTGCCAGAAAGGCGATGTCGTCTCCGCGCCGAAGGGCGTGGTGGCGATCCGGGTCAGGCGCTTGGTGTTGAGATCGTAGTTCCAGACATAATCGTTCTGATGACCGCTGGTATCCTCGCCGATGATCAGCGATTTATATTTCGGCAGATAGGTGAGGTTGTCGGGCGATGCGATCCCGTTAACATCGCAGGTGTTGGCGGACAGATCCGTACCGTTGTAGTCCTTCGGCGCTCCCACTACGACGGCGGATGTGTTTTGAGCGACATAGTTGCTGTCGATCGGCTGGCCGCCAGTATCTGCGGTCGACCCTTTGAGGTCCATTTCATAGACTGCGCCGCACTTGTTCGCTTTTTCCAGACGGATATGATTTGGCCCGCCAAGATCGCTGGACGAGCCGTCCTCCATGCCCTTTGCCACTTCGCTAATGGCGACATAGAGCACATTGTCATCCGGATTGTAGGTGAGCCCCTCTTCCTTGCGGAACTCGGTGGTCGCGCCCTGATGCGCGGCGTAGAGACGGGTCTCCAGGCGGGATGCAATCTTGTCCATGCCGGCTTTCAGGCGGGTACAGAGCAGACCTTCGTCATAGGTATTGGTGCTTTTGAAGCCATCGGGGCAGGTGCCGGCGGTGGCGTCGAGGGGCTCGGCACGCTCGAACATGTCGCCGAAGGTGGTCTTGTTATCGAGAGCGGCGCGGATCTCGTCATTGATCGCATGGCCCAGGTTGATCCACTCGATGTTGGCGGCGCCCGCGCCAGCCCCTGAGGTCTGGAGCCAGCGCGCGGCATAGAGCGTGCCGGCGCTCAGGTCTTCTGCTTGATCCGCGATGAACAGAAAGAGCCCGACGTTGCTGCCGTCGTCGGACAGATAGACCGTCCGGTTATCGGGCATGACATAGGCAAGTTCATGCGCGAACCGTCCCATGGAGAAGTGCTTGCTGACGCTATGATCGCCGTTGGCGGAGGTGATCCGAACCTCGGGTGTCCAACCGAAGTAGTAACCGAAATAGGCCGCGTTTTCGGCGGTATTGTCGAGCTTGTTGTAAGCGGCGATGGACTTCAGATGGTCGTCGTGCCAAGTCGGATCGTCAAACCAGGCGCCGCCCTCGGCCTCGGGGTTGAAGATCGCCATGGGCGGTTCGTATTCCTCGGAACCCAGGTGGGTGTTCCAGGGCGTGGTGATGCCGGCGCAGTTAACATAGGTGCCGAAGACGTTCGAGAAATCCACCGAGCGCGTGGAAACCGCGGTCAGGTTGCCGCTGCCGTCCTGCTCCAGCTTGGTGATGTACGCGCCACCCAGGCTGCATTCGAGCTGCGTGACGGCGAACAGATCGCTCCCGAACGTCAGGAGCGACGTGTGATCCGGCCCCGAACCATTGGTGCAGACCCAGGGGCTGGCGTCTTCCTGCAGCAAGGCGACGCCGTCCTTGTCCTTCAGCAGGCCGAAGATTTCGGTTTCGGCGGCGGAGCCGCCCAGCTTGGCCAGGGCTTCATTGGTGCGCACGATATCCTTGTAGCCGATCGCTTTCTCTTCTCCCTTCACGAAGACGCTGTCGGTGTCGCGGATCTCGCGCTTTTCTTCCACGCTGACAGGCACTGATAGTTCGGAGAAGACGAGGTCGCTGATCTCGAATGTCAGCGGGGTTCCGTTGTAAACGACTTCATTGCCGCCCACTTTTTTGTAGCCGACAAAACCCTGGAAAAACCCAGGATCCTGGAGATTTTCGATGATGCCGATCGGCTGCTGGGCGGCCAGTGTCACAGGCGCGCTGGCAGGAACCAGTGACTCCATGGCTCCATTCCAGATCCCCCAGGCGCCATTGCTGTCGCGGTTCAGCCAGACGCCATTCTGGTAGGCAACCAGATAGAGCTCGGCGCTGCTGCCGACATCGCCCGCGGCGGGCTCGATGCTTGCGGTGATGTCCAGGTTGTCCGACGTCGCGAAAGGCGTGACAGTGCCAGAAGTGGGGCGAACCAGCATGCCGAAGCTGGCCGTGGTGGCGTTGCCCAGGCTGGATACGCCAGGGATCTCCGTCAAGCTGATATCCGCACTGGTCTGAGTGCAGCCCAGTGCCAGCATGAAGGCTGGCAGACTGCACAGTGTCTTGCTGAGAGACTTGGTCATGAATGGCATTCCTGAATTCAGGTTGGAAAATGAATGGCGCGTGTCGGAGAAGTCCAAGAAACGGGTCAATGAATTGTCAATGTTAAGGAAAGCTCCAAAAAAACGGATCAGGGATTCGTGAAGATTCTATGACGGCAAGATGACCGTCGATGTCCGGCTGGGATTTTGGCCCGAGCCTCCTCCGAGGCCGACAGTCCGTCGAACCCGAGTCGCGCTTCGCGTGGTCACTAAGCGACCAGCGGGTGCGCGTACCGGAGGACGATGCTCCATGGCTCGGTTCAACCATGCGCCGAACGCAAACGGATGACTGGCATTGCCCGGTTCAGTCGCTAACGCTAAACTTGTCGATTGATTCGATCCGAACGACGACGCCCCTGCCCGGCAAGCCCAAGCGGGCGGGATCGCTCGTCACTCGCCCTTGTCGATTTCCGACGCATCCTTCACGCCCGATCCGGAGCCCGCATGGCCACAGAGCGCACCCTGTCCATTATCAAACCCAATGCCGTCGCCAAGGACGCCATCGGCGCTATCCTGAGCCGGTTCGAGGCCGCCGGCCTGAAGATCGTCGCCGCGCGCATGCTGCACCTGAGCCGCGAACAGGCGTCCGCCTTTTACGCCATCCACCAGGGCAAGCCGTTCTTCGAGGAACTGGTCGGTTTCATGACCTCCGGTCCCGTCATGGTCCAGGTGCTGGAAGGGGAGGACGCGGTCGCCAAGAATCGCGACATCATGGGCGCCACCAATCCGGCGAATGCCGCGCCCGGCACCATCCGCGCGGACTTCGCCGATTCTTTCACCGAAAACGCCGCGCATGGCTCGGATGCCCCGGAGACGGCGGAGGTCGAAATTGCCTTCTTCTTCCCGGAAGGCGTCTGCCCGCGGACCCGCTGACAGGCGCCCGTCCATGACCGCCGCCGGAACCAAGCTCAACCTGCTCGATCTGAACCTTGCCGACTGCGAGGCGCTGGTCGTTAGGCTGGGCGTCAAGGCGTTTCATGGACGCAATCTGTTCAAGTGGATCCATAAGCATGGCGTCGTCGAGTTCGACGCCATGACCGACCTCTCCCGCGCGCTGCGCGAAATGCTGCGCGAGACGGTGGAGATCCGTCTGCCGCGTATCGTCGAGGCCCATCCCTCCGAAGACGGCACCATCAAGTGGATCATGGAGCTGCATGACGGGCAGCGCGTGGAGACCGTGTTTATCCCCGAGGGACGGCGCAGCACCATCTGCGTCTCCTCCCAGGTCGGCTGCGCGCTGGAGTGCGCCTTCTGCGCCACGGCCCGGCAAGGCTTCAATCGCAACCTGGCGGTGAGCGAGATCATCGGGCAGGTCTGGCATGCCGCCCGACAGCTTGACAGGCCGCCGACCAACGTGGTGATGATGGGCATGGGCGAGCCGCTCGCCAACTTCGAGTCCGTGGTCAAGGCCATGGAGATCATGCAGGATGACCTGGCCTATATGCTGGCCAAGCAGCGGGTCACCCTGAGCACCTCCGGCATCGTGCCGAATATCTATCGGCTGCGCGAGGTCAGCGAGGTCTCGCTGGCCGTCTCGCTGCATGCGCCGAACGATGCCCTGCGCGATCAACTGGTGCCGATCAACCGCAAATACCCGCTGGCTGAATTGCTACCCGCGTGCAAAGCCTATATTGGTCAGGACAAGCGCCGCAAAATCACCTGGGAGTACGTCATGCTCGATGGCGTCAATGACAGTCTGGCTCATGCCAAGCAACTGATTCGTTTGCTCGAAGGCATACCGTCCAAGCTCAATCTGATTCCCTTCAATCCCTTCGCCGGGAGCGACTTCGGCACCTCGCCCCCCGAGCGCATCGAGGAGTTCCGCGTGCGGCTCACGCGCGCTGGGCTCTTTGCGATGACGCGCAAGACCCGCGGCGACGAGATCGCCGCCGCCTGCGGGCAGTTGGTCGGTCGGGTCGACGACCGCACGCGCCGGCTCGGTCGGGTGGTGGTCGAAGCCGGCCCCAGGGTGGCGACCGGATGAACCGTCACCGGCTTCAATCTGTCATGATCGTCGGGCTCTGCCTCCTGCTGGCCGGCTGCGGCGGTAAGAAAACCATCCAGCAAAACGACGAGTCGCTCGGGCTGGATCCCGAGGACAGCCCCGCCGAGCTTTACGTCCGCATGGCCGAGGAATACTACAACCGCGGCCAGACCGAGGTCGCTTTTCGGCGCGCCCAGCAGGCCATCGAGGCCGACGCGAAATATCCCCGCGCCCACGTCTGGGTGGCGTTTCTCTACGAGGAAATCGGTCAGGCCGAGCGCGCCCGGCAGCACTATGAAAAGGCATTGAAACTCTCGCCCAACAATTCGGATGTCCGCTATGCCTACGGTTCCTACGAGTGCCGTCAGAAGCGGTACGCGGAGGCCGATGAACAATTTAAAAAAGCGCTGGCGAACCCGCTCTACACGACCCCCTGGATCGCCATGACCAACGCCGGTAACTGTGCCGCCAGCGCGGGCAATGCCCGCAAGGCCGAGGAGTATTATCGCGCGGCCATCGCCGCGAATCCGAATTTCGGTCCCGCGCTGTCCAGGCTGGCCGAGTTCAAGTACAAAGCCGGCGACGCGCAGGCCGCGAAGGGCTATCTGGATCGGTATTTCGAGCCGAGTACGGTTCGCACACCCGCAACCTCCTATCGCGCACTCCTCATCGGGGCGCAGGTTGAGCGCAAGCTTGGCAACCGCAAGCGTGCGGACTACTACGATCAGGTACTGAAAACCAATTTCCCACAAGCGCCCAAAACCCGAGAGTTGTAGGGATCCGTATGATGAATCAAATGACCGCTAGCGAATCGGACGATCACAACGTTGTCGAGCTTGCCGAGAGTCCTGGTCGGCGGCTGCGGGTACAGCGTCAGTCGCGCGGGATCGAAATCGAGCGCATTGCCACACAACTTCATCTGCGTAACGATGTTGTGGAGGCGCTTGAGCAGGATCGTTACGAGGCGCTCCCGGCACCTGTCTATGTCGCTGGATATCTTCGAAATTACGCTCGTTTGATCGGGCTCGACCCAACCTTGATCGTCAACGCTTACCACGCCGCGACCGCGCATGCCGATGAGCGGGTGACATCGGTTGTGCCCGTGCGCCAACCACGCCGCGCGGGCCGCTCAGGAAACCTGCCGACGCGCCTGATCGGCCTGGTCATGGTCGGCGCGGTCATCGGCCTGTCGATCCTGTGGTGGCAGAACCGCGCCGGGCAAGGGGCCGAGTCCGGCTCGGCTTTTTGGCCCTCGCTGTTCGGTGCTTCCCAAACCGCGGCGCGCGAAGACGAAACCGGCCTGGACGAGCCAGCTCCAGCCGCCGACATCAATCCGCTGGAAGAACAAGCCGAGCCTGTTCTGCCCGAGCGGCCGATGACCGCACCCGTTGAAAAATTCTCGTCGGACGCGTTGGCCGCGACGCCTGCCATCGCTCAAAATGAGCCAGAACCAACTCCGTTTCCCGTGCCCGCATTGGCGGAATCGGGGCGCGTGTCAAACCCGCCCACGCCAGAGGCGACCGAGCCGTTGTCCGCGGACAGCGACGAGGAAGCGGAACCGGCAACCGCCTTGTCCGCTGAGGTCGTGCTCGAATTCTCCGGCGCCTCCTGGGTCAGCGTCATGGGCAGCGACGGCAATGTCGTGCTCAACGGCGAAATGCGCGCGGGCGACCGCCGCGTCCTGGAGGGCCGGCCGCCCTATAAGTTCGTCATCGGCAACGCCTCGGCAACCCGGATGACGCTTGGGGGCGAAGCTTTCGATCTCATTGGCCGTTCGCGTGGCAACGTGGCGCGCTTTACGCTGGATCCACAGAACCCGCAATAACCACGTATGACTAAGCACATCCAAGCCATCCGGGGGATGCACGACATCCTGCCCGAACGCATCGCGATCTGGCATCGGATCGAGGACACCGCGCGCCAGGTGCTCTCCGGTTACGGCTATGCGGAGATCCGTACCCCGCTGGTCGAGGTGACGGACCTCTTCAAGCGATCCATCGGCGAAGTGACCGATATCGTCGAAAAGGAGATGTACAGCTTCGAGGATCGCAATGGCGATAGTCTGAGTCTGCGCCCGGAAGGGACGGCAAGCTGCGTGCGCGCGGCCATCGAGCACGGCCTGTTGGTCCAGCCCCAGCGGCTCTGGTACCGCGGCCCCATGTTCCGCTACGAGCGTCCGCAGCGCGGGCGCTATCGGCAGTTCCATCAGATCGGGGTCGAGGCATTCGGTCTGGACGGCCCCGACATCGACCTGGAAATGATCCTGCTCACGGCGCGACTGTGGCGTGCCCTCGGTCTCCAGGGTTTTCGGCTGGAGCTCAATTCCCTGGGCGATCCAGACGAGCGTCTGGCCTATCGCGAGCAACTGGTCGCCTATCTCGGCGCCCATGCCGACCAGCTCGACGCGGACAGTTGCAAGCGTCTGCACACCAATCCGCTGCGCGTCCTCGACTCCAAACACCCTCGGACCCAGAAGATCGTCGCCGCCGCGCCCTCGCTGATGGATCATCTGGGCGAGGTGACCCGCGGCCATTTCGAGCGGATCCGCCACGGGCTCGACGAGGCCGGCGTCGATTATCTGGTGAACCCGCGGCTGGTGCGCGGACTGGATTATTACAATCGCACCGTCTTCGAGTGGATCACCGACGATCTGGGCGCTCAGGGCACCGTCTGCGCGGGCGGCCGCTACGACGGTCTGGTCGAACAGCTTGGCGGTCGGTCCACGCCGGCGGTCGGCTTCGCGATGGGGCTGGAGCGTCTGGTTGAGCTTCTGGAACTCGCCGGACATGCCGCCGAGCCGCCGGTCGACGCCTATCTGGTCGCGGTCGGCGAGCGGGCGCAGCAGGCCGCCCCGATGCTGGCCGAGCGACTGCGGGATGCCGTTCCCGCGCTGCGGTTGATGACCCATTGCGGCGGGGGCAGTTTCAAGAGTCAGTTCAAAAAGGCCGACAGGAGTGGCGCGCGTTACGCGCTGGTGCTCGGCGAGGTGGAACTGGAACGCGACGTTTTCGGCATCAAACCCTTGCGCGAGGAAGGCGAGCAACGCGAACTGGGGTTCGATGAGCTGGCGGCGTTTTTAGGCTAGGTTGGCGATGGGAGTCGCAGCAAGGACAGGTCTCTACCCATCCGACGCACATTCTTTCTGACGGAGAACGCAGTGAGTTACGAAACCGACGAGGAAAAGGTCGAAGCCATCAAAAAGTGGTGGAAGGAAAACGGTTTGTCCGTGATCGCCGGCGCCGCGATCGGCCTCGGATCCATCTATGCCTGGCGTTTCTGGATCGATCATCAGCAGCGTGTCGCCGGTCAGGCGTCTTCCGCCTTCGAGCAGCTGCTGTCCAACGCCGCCATGAGTCAACCCGAGGCGGTCGTCAAACAGGCAGACCTGCTGAAAGACGAATTCGGCTCCACGCCCTATGCGGGCTTAAGCGAACTGGTCGCGGCCAAGGCGTTCTATCAAGCGGGCGATGTCGCCGCCGCCATGAGCGCGCTGCGCGAGGCGATCGCCAAGGCGCCGGATCCGGCCATCGCCCGTATCGCGGCCTTGCGGCTGGCGCGCATCCAAGTTGCCGAGGGTCTGTTGGACGAGACTGACGCGACCCTTGCCGCCCACGACAACAGCCCTGCCTTCGCTGGAGAATTTGCCGCTGTCCGGGGCGATCTGGCCGCCGCGCGGGGCGATGCCGCGGCCGCTCGCACGGCTTACGAACAGGCGATCGAGACAGGTAGCGGTCAGTCGCAACTGATTCGACTCAAGCTCGATAACCTGCCAGCCGGTTAGTCGGGCGCGCGGACAGACCGAGTGGATCGCGCAAGCAACCATCCAGTCATCACGATTCATCGTTCATGATTCACGAACTTCCGTCACGGATACGCGTACATGGGATTCCAATGCAGATCGGCGCTCACGCGTCTGGGGGTGCTCCTCTTGGCCGCGTTGCTGGCGGGATGCGGATCCATCCCCTGGTTTGGCAAGGATAAGGATCCGACGCCACCAACCAAACTCACCAGCTTTGTCCAGGAGGTCGCGATCAACACGCTCTGGTCGGCGCGACCCACGCGGGGCAGCGAAGGCCGGCGCCTCTATCTCGTGCCCGCGCTCGCGGCGAACCATCTGTATGTCGCCGATGCGCGCGGTCGGGTTGTTGCCCTCGCGGCAGAGACTGGCCGGGTTCTGTGGCAACGCGAGACTGGCCTGACGTTCAGCGGCGGCCCGGATGTCGAAGGCGACCGCCTGGCGCTCGGCACCAGCCAGGGCGAATTGGTCGTCCTGTCCACGCAGGACGGTCGCGAGCAATGGCGTGCCCGTCTCGGCAGCGAAGTCCTGTCGGTGCCGCGCTTCACCGGCGACGGCAAGCTCATCGTTCACACGCTGGACGACACCCTGTATGGCCTCGATGCCGCCACCGGCAAGGAGTTGTGGCGGATCGCCTATCCCGCGCCGGTCCTGACCCTGCGCGGCAGCAGCACGCCCACCATGGCGCCGGGCGGGATCATTGTCGGTCTGTCCGGCGGCAAACTGGTCAAACTTGACCTGCGGGATGGCGCCCCGTTGTGGGAGGTCATCGTGTCGCGCCCGAGCGGGCGCTCGGAACTCGCACGCATCGCCGACATCGACGCCGATCCGCTCCTGATGGGTAACACCATTTACGTCGGTTCCTATAATGGCGACCTGGCCGCCGTCGACGCCACGACCGGCGAAGTCCTCTGGCGCCGCGAACTGTCGGCTCACGCCGGGCTTGCCGCCGAAGGAACTGGACTGTTCGTCACGGATTCGCAGGATCGCCTCTGGGCGGCCGATCTGGACTCCGGCGCGGGGCGCTGGAAACAGGAAAACCTGCTCTATCGTCAACTCACCGCCCCGGCACTGATCGGCAATCTGCTCGCGGTCGGCGATCTGGAAGGCTATCTGCATCTGCTCAAACAATCCGACGGGCGTCTGGTTGGCCGGACCCGGATCAGCAAAAAGGGCGGAATCACGGCGCGTCCGCTGGTGTCCGGCGGCCGTCTCTATGTCTATGCGAAAGACGGCACGCTCGCCGCCTTGACCGTCGGGGCGGCGTCCGCGTCCAAGAGTCGCGACGCCGACGCCACCCAAACCGCCGTGACCGTCGACCAACCGGTTGCGCCCTCCGCCGAGACGCCATGAGCCGCAATCGCTCCGTGCGGAGGCGGCGTTCCGGAGATCGCCCGCACCGATCGGAAGACCCGCCGCGATTCCTTCATCTTTCTCCGCCATTCGCCACCGAGCCCAACGCCCATGCTTCCCGTCATCACCCTGATCGGCCGTCCCAACGTGGGCAAGTCGACCCTGTTCAATCGGCTGACCCGCACTCGCGACGCCCTGGTCGCGGACTTTCCGGGACTGACCCGCGATCGGCAGTATGGGGTCGGTCAGATCGGGCCGAAGCCCTATGTGATCGTCGACACCGGCGGCATCGGCACCGCGCCAGAAGGCGTCGAGGCGCTGATGGAGCGTCAGGTGCTGCGCGCCATCGAGGAGGCCGATCATCTGCTGTTCATGGTGGACGCGCGTGACGGCTGTTCCCCCGAGGACATCGAGATCAGCCAGCGTCTGCGCCGGTTGGGCAAGCCCATCACGCTGGTCGTCAACAAAAGCGACTCCACTGACCCCACCTTCGCCACCGCCGATTTTCATCGGCTCGGTCTTGGCGACCCCTGGCCCGTGTCGTCCACCCAGGGCAATGGCGTCCGCGAACTCATCGACCGGGTCTTCGAGCAATTGCCCGAGGCGGAGGGCTCGATCGATGGCGAAGACACCCAGGAAGGCATTCGGGTCGCGGTCGTCGGGCGTCCGAATGCCGGCAAATCGACCCTCATCAACCGCTTGCTCGGCGAGGAGCGTCTGGTCACCTTCGACCTTCCCGGCACCACCCGCGACAGTATCTTTATCCCCTTTGAACGGCTGGGTCGCCATTACACCCTGATCGACACCGCCGGACTGCGCCGCCGGGCGCGGGTCCATGAAGCGATCGAGAAATTCAGCGTCATCAAGACGCTCCAGGCAATCGCGGCGGCGAACGTCATCATTCTCGTGATCGATGCCCATCAGGGCATCGGCGAGCAGGACGCCACGCTCGCCGGGCACATCATCGAAAGCGGCCGGGCGCTGGTGGTCGCCATCAACAAATGGGACGGACTGGACGCCGAACAGCGCGAGCAGGTCAAGAGTCAGTTTCAACGCAAGCTCGCCTTTCTGGACTTCGCCAAACTGCATCTGATCTCGGCGCTGCACGGCAGCGGCGTCGGTCTGCTGCTCGACGAAGTGGAGCATGCCTACGCCAACGCGACCCGCGATCTCGGCACGCCAGTGCTGACGCGCCTGCTGGAAGCGGCGGTGCAGGAGCATCAGCCGCCGATCGTGCATGGGCGCCGGATCAAACTGCGCTACGCCCATCAGGGCGGACGCAACCCGCCGATCATCGTCATCCACGGCAATCAGACCGAAGCGGTCCCCGAGACCTACCGGCGTTATCTGATCAATCGTTTCCGCAAGGAACTCAAGCTGCTCGGTACCCCGCTGCGACTGGAGTTCAAGACCGGAAACAATCCCTTTCAGGGCCGGCGCAATCAGCTCACCCCGCGCCAGGTCAAGCAGCGGCAGCGGCTCAAGGAATTCACCACCCGCAAGCGGTGAATCCGACGCCAGCGATTTGAACAGAAGGAGGATTCCGCATGAGCGCCATGCCCTCGGCCTATCGCGACATCATCGACCCGCTCATCGAGGTAGCCCGCGGCCTGCTCGAACAGGGCGAGTCATTGACGCCTATTGCCTTCGTCGGCAATCTGACCGCTGGCCGGACCACGCCGGTGGTGTTGCAGACCGGTAGCGAGGCGGAGAAGAATCTATCCGTCGCGGCGATCCGACAAATCGCCGAACTCCATGAGGCGGACTTCGTCTTCGTCCTGATGGAAGCCTGGACCCTGCCGCCGGACAAGGCGCGTCAGTTCGAGACGATCCTGGAGCGCTATGGCTCGATCGGTGCCTCGCCCTACGCGGTGGACAGCGTCTCCTTTACGCTGGAAACGCGCCACGGACTCTGGGTGGCGCAGTGCAACCTCAAGCCTAAAGGCGTTTCCAAAAAGCGGCGGACCTTTGCCCCGCCCAGCTTCCAGCACTTCACCGACGTGCGCGGACGGTTTGCCGATCTGCTTCCAGGAAAAGACGCGGCAGGCGAACCGCCGGCGACCCTGCATTAAACTGAGGTTCCCTCGTTGTTTGTCCACGAAAGGCACGAAAATTTTTTCGTTTTTTCGTGGATTTTGGGTTTTTCGTGGACGACTCCAGGATTTTCCCGGTTTCACAACCCTAACTCGCGCCAGCGCGCCTGAATGCGTTTGACCGAGACCGGACCGCTGGTGCCGAGCTGTTGGGCGAAGAGCGCGACGCGCAGCTCCTCCAGCAGCCAGCGAATTTCGTCCAAGCGCGGATCCCCGTCGGCGTCGCTCAGGGTGCGCTGACGCTCCGCCATGCGCTTGCGCCAGCGGGTCTGAATGTCGTCCATCTCGCGCATCCACTGCTGGTCGCGGCCAGGGGCATGCGCCAGGCGCTCCAATCGCTGATCGATCGCCTTGAGATAGCGCGGATAGTCCTGGAGATGCGCGAAGGGGATGCGCCGCGGGAAACCGCGAAAGATCAGCGCGTCAAGTTGCGCGCGGATGTCGAGCACGGAGGGCATCCAGTTGACCTGGGTGATGCTGGCGAGACGCCGGCGCAGGTCGTGATAGGCCGCGAGGATGCCCCCGATCAGTTTGCAGACCTCGGTCGCGGTGGGAAAGAGCCGACCCTTGCGCTCGGCCAGGCGCTGTTCAAAGACCGCTTGCGTTCGGATGGGCGGTAGCCCTTCGAGGAAGGTCAAGTCAAGGATGAGCGCGATCAGTTCGTCGGCCAGATCCGGCACCTTGCTCGATTGGCCCTTGCTCGGGTTTCCCGGCTCCAGCGTCGCTGAGTCGCCGCGATCCTTCGCGCTGGGCGCCTTGGCGTATTGCAGCCGCATCCGATCCAGATCCGTCAATTGCCGTCGCAGTTGGCGCAGGTCGGCCCCGAGATGCAGCATGACGAGCCGCCGCAGTCCATCGCGTTGCGCCGCCGCCGCGCTGTCCGCCGAATCCAGAATCTGAATGGCAACGCGGTCGCCGCGGTCGACCAGCGCCGGATAGCCGCGCAGCCGGATGCCGGCGCGGGTCAGATCGACCTGCTCGGGCAGATCGCCGAAGGTCCAGCGGGTGATGTCCTCGCGTTCGATCGGGCTGGATGATTGCTGGCGAAAACCCTGCCGACCCTGACCGCCGAACTGGCGCTTGAGCTGAATCGGATCGTCGCCGACCGCAAGCGGTTTGCCGGTCTCGTCCATCAGCCGAATCTTCATGCGCAGGTGCTCGGGGATGACGGACGGATCCCAGGCATCCTCCGGCACCTGGATGCCGGTCATGGCCTTCAGTTCCTCGGACAGCGCCTGGATCAGCGGTCGGTCGGACGGCTTCAGGCGCGCGACCAGCCGGGCGGCGGTGTCGGGGATGGGGACGAAGGTCTTACGGAGTGGTTTGGGCAGACCGCGCAGCAGGGCGACGATGCGTTCCTCGATCAGCCCCGGCACCAGCCAGTCGAGCCGTTCGCTGGAGACCTGGTTGATGAGCGGCAGCGGCACGACGAGCGTGACGCCGTCGGCGGTGTCGCCGGGCTCGAAGCGGTATTCCAGGGGTAAGGCGGTGGCGCCGACGCGCAGGCTGTCGGGAAAGGATGCCTCGGTGATGTCCGCCGCCGCGTGGAGCATGAGGTCGGACATGCGCATGTGCAGGAGTTTTGGCTCCGCGCGCGTGGCCTGGCGCAACCATTTCTCGAACTGAGGCGTGGAATACATGCCCGTCGGCACGCGGTCGGCGTAGAAGGTATAAATCGCCTCCTCGTCCACCAGGATGTCGCGCCGTCGCGACTTGGCCTCCAGATGATGGACGGACTCGATTAGCTCGCGGTTGTGACGCCAGAAGGGCGCGCGGGTCTCGAAATCGCCCTCGGCCAGGGCGAAGCGCAGAAAGATCTCGCGCGCCTCGGTGGGATTGATGGGGCCATAGTTAACGCGCCGCTTCGGGACCAGCGTCACGCCGAACAGCGTGACCTTCTCGAAGGCCGCGACCTGCCCCGACTTGGCCTGCCAGTGCGGTTCGGAATAGCTGCGCTGGAGCAGATGACGCCCCGCGTCCTCGATCCAGCCCGGCTGGACCTGGGCCGCGATGCGTCCGTACTGGCGCGTCGTCTCGACGCGCTCGGCGACCACCACCCATTTCGGCGGTTTGGCGAAGAGCGCGGAACTGGGATGAATGAAAAAACGAGCGTTGCGCGCGCCCTGAAACTCGCGCTCGGCCTCGCGGAAACCGAGATTGCTCAGCAGGCCGGTCAGCAGGGCGCGGTGGATGTTGTCAGTTGTCAGTTGGCAGTTTTCAGTTGGCAGTTGACCATGATCGGCCACGCGATCTTCGTTGCCTGCTGACTGCCACCTGCCACCTGACACCTGAGAACTGATCTCGATCATCTGCTCGCGCAGTTGCGCATGGATATCGCGCCATTCCTGGACCCGGTTCCAGGAGAGGAAATGGCGCTGGCAGAGTTTGATGAATTTGTTTCGCGACAGCTCGTGACGTTCCTGGTCGAGAAAGCGCCAGAGGTTGACGAAGGTGATGAAATCCGACTCCGGGTGACGAAAGGTGGCGTGGATTTCGTCGGCGGCCTGCTGTTTGTCGAGCGGACGCTCGCGCGGATCCTGCACGCTGAGCGCTGCCGCGATGATCAGCATCTCGGCCAGACAGGCGTGATCGACGGCGGCGAGCAGCATCCGCCCAATGCGCGGATCGACCGGCAAGCGTCCGAGCTGTTTGCCCAGCGTGGTCAGCTCGCCCCTGACATCGAGCGCGCCGAGTTCCTCCAGGGTGCGATAGCCGTCCGTCACCAGTCTGGGATCCGGCGGGTCGACGAAGGGAAATCGCTCGATGGACCCGAAGCCGAGCATCTTCATCTGCAGGATGACGGCGGCCAGGTTGGTGCGCGCAATCTCGGGCTCGGTGAATTCGGCGCGGGACTCGAAATTGTCCTCGCGATAGAGCCGGATGCAGACGCCCGCGGCGATGCGCCCGCAACGTCCCTTGCGCTGATTGGCCGACGCCCGCGATATCCGCTCGACCGGCAGGCGCTGGACCTTGGTGCGATGGCTGTAACGGCTGATGCGCGCGAATCCGGGGTCGATCACATAATGGATGCCGGGCACCGTGAGCGAGGTTTCGGCCACGTTGGTGGTCAGGATGACGCGGCGCGCGCTGTGCGACTGAAAGATGCGCGCCTGCTCTTGCGGCCCCTGGCGCGCGAACAGCGACAGAATCTCGGTCGCGGGCGGGTGGTGCTTGCGCAGCGTCTCGGCGGTCTCGCGGATCTCGCGTTCGCCGGAAAGAAACACCAGCACGTCGCCGCGCCCGACCCGAGCCAGTTCGCCGACCGCCTCCGAGATCGCCTGCTGCATGGCGTCGTCGCGCTCGCTGGCATGTTCGTCGTCCGCCGGCGGGCGGTAGCGGACTTCGACCGGCCAGGTGCGGCCCGAGATTTCGATAATGGGTGCGGGCTGGCCGTCGGGTCCGGCGAAATGGCTGGCAAACCGCTGCGGATCGATGGTCGCCGAGGTGACGATCAGCTTGAGATCCGGGCGGCGCGGCAGGATGCCGCGCAGATAGCCGAGTAGGAAATCGATGTTGAGACTGCGCTCATGGGCCTCGTCGATGATGATCGTGTCGTACTCGGTGAGCAGGCGGTCCTGCTGGATTTCGGCCAGCAGGATGCCGTCGGTCATCAGCTTGATACAGGTCTCGGGGCGGATCCGGTCATGGAAACGCACCTTGTAGCCGACCAGACTGTTCATCGGATCGCCCCCGCGCTCGGTCGCGCTCGCGCCCAGTTCCTGGGCGATCCGGCTGGCCAGGGTGCGCGCGGCGATCCGTCGTGGTTGGGTGTGACCGATGCGTCCGGCCAGTCCGCGCCCCAGTTCCAGGCAGATCTTGGGCAGTTGGGTCGACTTGCCCGAGCCGGTCTCGCCGCACAGCACCACCACCTGATGGCGGGCGATCAGCTCGGCCACTTCGGCGCGGCGCTCGCTGACCGGCAGTTCCTCGGGATACTGGATCCTCGGCACCTGGGCCTTGCGCCGTTCCAATAACGCCTGGGATTGCTGGATGTCCAGCCAGAGTTTCGCCAGTCCCTGATCGAAGGGCTGTGCCGCCTGCTGACTCCGCTCAGGGGGCGGCCGCTCGCGTTTGCGCAGCCCGCGCAGTCGTGACCGGAAGGATTGGCGATCGCGGATCAGACAGCGATCCAGGTCGTGTTCGGTGGGGAGGAGGCGTGAATTCAAGGTGGATCTGGCGTACCGAAGGAAAGTGGATTCGTGCCGGCAGCCAGAGTGCATCGCGGATCAGACAATCAATCGGCGTGTGATGCATTGATCGGTTGCGGAAGTCACGTCTGGGTTGTATGACGCACGATGGGGCGAACGGGGTGATATTCTACGCGAGCGCCACGGACAAATTCCCCTAGTGCTTCGCTGCTCAAGTTCCGAGACCGCTGCCTCCTCGTTGTCGTTGTCGTTGTCGTTGTCGTTGTCGTTGTCCTAATCGAATATTTGCCATGTCGAGACAACGACAACGACCTGAGACGGTCTTGGAACTTTCGCACAGTTGCTCTAGGTCGAGCATGCCCCCCGACAATGCCGACAAACGCCCTACGGACAGCCTCTCAACGAGCCATGTATACAGAGTATTACGGTTTTTCCGACGATCCCTTCCGGCTCAGTCCGGATGCCCGCTTCTGTTTTAAGCACCGCGGTTTCTCCAAAGCAAAGGCGTATTTTCAGTATGCCTTGAGACACGGCGAAGGATTCGTCGTCGTCTCTGGCAAACCAGGCACGGGAAAAACAACCCTGATCGACGATCTGCTTGGCGATCTGGACCATTCAGGCACGCTCAGCGTGCGCCTGGAGAGCGCGCAGGTCCAGGGCGATGACCTGCTGCGGCGGGTTGCCTTCGCATTTGGCATCGAGGCCAACGGCCTCGATAAAGCCACCATCCTGAATTCACTGGAAGGCCGCCTCCAGGAACGGATGCGGCATCACGAAAAAACGCTCCTGATTGTCGATGAGGCTCAAACGCTTCCAGCGAGCGCCCTGGAGGAATTGCGGCTGATGACCAACCTGCGTTTGCAGGGGCGGCCTCTGCTGCAAATCTTTCTGGTTGGGCAGGAAGCGCTTACCGAGTTGATACGCACTCCCGAACTGGAACAACTGCATCAGCGGATTCTTTGTGCCTGTCATCTTGAGCCTTTGCCGCTGGAAGAAACCCGGAACTATATCGCTCATCGACTGTTATGCGCCGGCTGGTCCGGCGATCCCGTCATCGAGGCCGACGCGGTGCGCGCACTGCATCATGCCAGTCAGGGAATCCCAAGATTAATCAATAAATTCGCTGGTCGCCTCTTGCTCCATGCCTGCCTTGAGGGACTGCATCGACTCGGTCGGGAACATGTGCAAACCATTTTGGCCGAGTTGAGCGATGAGCAATTGCTCAAGAGTTCCAGTTCCAGCGAGCGGCAACCGTCATTCAACCAAGACGCGGAGGTGGAAATCGCCGACATTGCAATGGATACAAAGCCAGCGCCCCCCCCTGCCGCGCAGGATGACAGGCGCCTGGATAGGCTTGACGCACAGACGCCAGCGGTCGCCGACACCATTCGAGAGACGCCCCCGCCCCCGATCATGTTCGCGGCTGCGATGGCTCCCGAGGAGGGCGTCCATCCTGAATCGTCCCTATCCGGTTCAGCGCGACATCCTGCCGGCAGGCGTCATGGTCGCTGGATTGCGCTGGCGCTCGTCGTCACTCTGCTCCCGGCGTTGGCGTTCGGACTCTTCGCGCTGAAACCCCGGGGGACGACTGAAGATGCCATCTCTGACAAGATCGATCTCCAAGAGCCACCGCCTGCAAATGGGGCGAACCAGCCTTTAGTGCCAGCGACTCCATTGGTCTCTCCGTCGGTGGAGAATGAATCAGTGGAGGATGAAATGGATATTCAAGCTGAAAGCGGCATTGCCGAAACCCATCCGCCCCCGCCTATGCCCCTACCCGAGCCGCCCGTTCTTGCAGAGCCGGTGGCCGCTCGCCAGGATCTCCTGATGGATCGGCAAGCATCCGAAAGCGCTCCGTTGGATCCGTCTCCTCGAACTGCGCTGGATTCTCTGGAGAACATGCCTGCGGAGTCGACCGACCTCAAGGACCGGACGCTCGTTCGGGAGATCGTCGACGCATTTGCTCAACTTGGGATCAAGTCCATCGAAGTCGATGATGGTATCCGGATCAATTTTGGTGGCAGCATGCCATTTGATTTCGATAGCGCCCAGATCACGCCGCGGGCAATCCCCCGCCTCCAGGAACTCATTGCCCTACTGGCTCGTTTCGAGAGTGCTCGCGTCGAGATTCATGGTTATACCGACGATGTGGGCGATGCGGCCCACAACCGGGAGTTATCGCTGCTCAGAGCGCGGGCATTGAAAGAGTATCTGACTGCGGGAGGCATCTCGCCCGACCGCGTCATTGCCATCGGTCACGGTGAGGAGTTCCCGCTGTTCGCTCCAGGCGACGGGTCGATGACTGCCGAACAGCGACTGCTAAACCGACGTATCGAACTCATAATCCATCTTCCGTGAGCGATTCTGGAGCCTGGCATTTAGGCTGTCTCGCTCGTCGGATCCGCAGCCTCGGCACCAATAAAATCGTAGTCCATGATGCTGGTTGGTGGCTGCACGTAAGGCCCCTGGATGAGGTCGACGCCAGCGCTAAAAAGACGCCCAACGGCCTCTGGCCCATCCACGCCGGTGGCGATGACCTTGGCTCCAGATGCCTTGGCGGACTGAATCAGCCAGGTCATGGATTCCGCTTCCGGCCCTTGTACGACTTGCTTGCCGATCCTCGCAAAATGCGCGGGAACCGCATGGAGGACACGGCTGCTCCGTTCGCTGAAGTCGATTCCATTGAGACAGATCCGGATTCCCAACCGGTTGAGTTGGCTCGAACGGTTGCTGGCGAGTTCCAGATAGGCGTCTGCCTCGGCGACTTCAAGCTGCAGGATGGGTCTGAGCCGGATCAGATCCCGGTCATTGATCTGGTCGCGTACCCAATCGACCCAATCCTCTTTTGCCACGATCGCAAAGGACTGATGAATGAAAAGCTGGACCGGCTTGCCGGCGATCAGTCGATCCCGCATGGCATTCAGACTGGCGGTCAACAGCCAGCGATCAAGGTCGTCGCCAGCATTCGCCCGGACCAGGAGTGGGGCGAAATCGGCTGGAGCGAGCAATTCTCCATCGCCCAGGCGCACGCGCGGCGTCACCTCATAACGCTCTCCCTCTGCTCCGGTCAGGGCCACGATGGGTTCGAACAGCAACTGAATGCGGCTGGCCCGGATCGCCAGCAAGATCGCGGACTGAAGCGCCAGCCCTTCAGTGCTATTGTCCTTGCCAACATAGCGGCCAAGATCGCGATCGCCGCGCCGCAAGGCCAGACGCGCGGCCTTGCCCGCGCGCGAGAGCAGCGTGACCGAGTCATTGCAGCCGCCGACCAGGGGATACCAGCCGCCGCCCAGATCCGCGGCCAGGGAATCATCGGCCAGTGCCCGGCCAACCTGATAGGTCAGGGTCTGAGCGAACTCGGCCAGCGCCAGATGGGTGTCGCGACGAATCAGCACGGCAATCGCGAGTTCTCCCGCCCGTGCCGCCAAATCGCCCTCCTCAATGCGACCGGCGACTACCGCAGCCATCCTCTCCAGGGCTTCCGTGCCGCCCGCCAGCTCCAGATACACCAGGCAACGTGGTCCGGTCAGGCGCATATTGGCGCTTCGCCGGTCGCCTGGCGGTGGGTCAGGCCGTGTCAGGCCGATCAATTGATCAAGCCGTTTAAGCAGTCGATCGCGCGTGGCCAACCCTGTCAGTCGGTCGATGGTCTCCGGTCCCTGCTGTCGGCGAGCCCGTTCCCTGGCCCTGTGAAGACGTTGCTGCACACGCTCCACGAGCCGGTCGGGCGCGACCGGCTTGGCGAGAAAGTCATCGCCGCCGATCCGCAGTGCCGCGATCTGTTGTTCCGGGTCCAGCTCCGAGGACAGGAATATGATCGGCAGATCGGCGAAACGGTCTTCTTCGCGGATGATGCGGGTGAGTTCGATCCCGGACGCACCCGGCATGTACAGATCCATTAGCACGAGATCGGGGGCAAAGCGATCGAGCGCCTGCATCACCTCCAGCGGGTCGCAGACACGTTCGGTGATCATGCCGGCACCCTGCAGAATCCGGGAGGCAAAAAGGGCGGCGACAGGTTGATCGTCGACGACCAGGATTTTGTCCGGCGCCATCCGCCGTGCGCCGATCAGCCGGGCGAGGTGGTCGGCCAGTTCTCCGGTGTCCAGCGAGAGAGGAAGATAGACTTCGGCGCCAGCGCGCATGGCGGCGAGCCGAAAACGGATATCCTCGCGGTGGCCCAGGACGGCCAGTACGATCGCGGTCGGCTGGCTGGCCATGATGCGGGCCGCCAGCGGGCCGAGATCCTCTGGTTTGGACGCTAAACGCGTGTCGAACAGCAGCAGGGCAGGGGGCTCGATCGCGCATCGCGCCATCGCCTCGGTTGGGGTCGCGCAGGATTCGCATCGCATCGAGCGACGGATCAGTTCAGCTTGAAGCGCGTCGGCGGCGCCCGGGTCCGGGGTTAGGAACAGGATCCTGCCGACGGAGTCAGTCTCGCGAAGCCTTGGGGTTAGCATGTTTTAGGTTCCATCCCGCCAGGTTGAGGATCTAGTGCTGCCTTAAATCGCGCCGGGCGTTCGCTGCGTCCTCTTCGTGAGAATGCCCGCGCCCGCCGCGGTGGATGCGGATTGAGTACACAATATCATCCAATCGCGCGCTGGCATAGAAAGCGTTTAGTCAGACAAGTGCGTGTTCGCATCCGTTATCGCGGTGCAGATCCCGTGGGCGCCAGAACCCGCTACTTGACCTTCATCCCCGGCTCGGCGCCGCTGTCCGGGCTGAGAATAAAGATCTCTTTCCCGCCCGGTCCGGCGGCCAGAACCATGCCCTCGGAGACGCCGAAGCGCATCTTGCGCGGGGCCAGATTGGCGACCATCACCGTCAGTCGCCCTTCCAGATCCTTGGGGTCATACGCCGAGCGGATCCCGGCGAAGACGTTGCGGGTTTCGCCGCCCAGATCCAGCGTGAGTTGCAGCAGCTTGTCGGCGCCCTCAACCCATTTTGCCTCGCGGATGAGCGCGATCCGCAGATCGGTTTTGGCGAAGGTGTCGACATCGACCGGGACGGCGATGGGGTCGCGCGTCAGGTGCGGATTGGGTTGGTCCGTCACGGCCGCGGTCGCGCCGGTCGCGCTCAGGTCTTCTTTCGATGCCTCCAGCATGGCCGCGATCCGAGCCGGCTCGACGCGGGTCATCAAGGGCTTATAGGGCGCGATCTCGTGGTCCAGCAGCGGGTCGGCGAGCGCCGCCCAGGTGAGCGGGTCGATCCGCAAAAACGCCTCGGCATCGGCGGCGGTGCCGTTCAGGATGGGGCGTAGATAGCCGATCAGGAGCCGAAACAGGTTGATCCCCATGGAACAGATATCTTGCAACTCGGCATCCCGCCCCGGCTGTTTCGCGACCACCCAGGGCGCTTGCTCGTCGATGTACTGATTGGCGCGGTCGGCCAGGGCCATGATCTCGCGCACCGCGCGGCTGAATTCGCGCCGCTCGTAGGCGTCGGCGATGGCGTCGCCGGCCTGGACAAACTCGGCGAACAGATTGGGCTCCGACAGGGCGCCGGAGAGTTTGCCCGCGAAGCGCTTGCCGATGAAACCGGCGCAGCGGCTGGCGATATTGACCACCTTGCCGACCAGATCCGCGTTGACCCGCGCGGTGAAGTCCTCCAGGTTCAGGTCGATGTCGTCGACATTCGGACCCAGCTTGGCGGCGAAATAGTAGCGCAGATATTCGGGGTTGAGGTAATCCAGATAGGTGCGCGCCTTGATGAAGGTGCCGCGCGACTTGGACATCTTCTGACCGTCCACGGTGAGAAAGCCGTGGGCGAAGATGGCGCTTGGGGTGCGGAAGCCCGCGCCGTGGAGCATGGCCGGGAAAAACAGCGCGTGGAAATAGATGATATCCTTGCCGATGAAGTGATACAGCTCGGCCTTGGAGTCTTTGCCCCAGTAATGGTCGAAGTCCAGACCCTCGGTGCGGTCGCAGAGGTTCTGGAAGCTCGCCAGATACCCGATGGGCGCGTCCAGCCAGACATAGAAAAACTTGCCCGGATGGTCGGGGATCTCGAAGCCGAAATAGGGCGCGTCGCGCGAGATATCCCACTCCTGGAGCCCGGCGTCGAACCATTCGTCGAGCTTGTTGGCAACCTCCTTTTGCAGGCCGCCACGGGTCCAGACCCGCAACATCTCCTCGAAATCGCCCAGCCGGAAGAAATAATGATCGGACTCGCGCTGTTCGGGCACCGCGCCCGAGACCGCCGAGCGCGGATTTTTCAGCTCGGCGGGCGAGTAACTGGCCCCGCAGACCTCGCAGTTGTCGCCGTACTGATCCGCCGCGCCGCACTTGGGGCATTCGCCCTTGATGAAACGGTCGGGCAGGAACATCTGTTCGACCGGATCGTAGGCTTGGCTGATGGTGCGCTTGGCGATGTGTCCGGCGTCGCGATTACGTTCGTAGATGAGCGAGGCGAAGTGCTGGTTTTCGGGAGAATGGGTGGAGTGATAGTTGTCGAACCCGACCCGGAAGTCCGCGAAATCGGCCCGGTGTTCCGCGGCGACCCGCGCGATGAGCGCCTCGGGTGCAATGCCCTCCTGACGCGCGCGTAACATGATTGGCGTGCCGTGCGCGTCGTCGGCGCACACATACCAGCAGTGGTGGCCGCGCATCTTCTGAAAGCGCGCCCAGATGTCGGTCTGGATATATTCGACCAGATGACCGATATGGATCGGCCCGTTGGCGTAGGGCAGGGCGCTGGTGATCAGGATGTCGCGGGGCTGGCTCATTGAGGGTGCTCGGTTGGGCTCGGCAAAGCGCTGAAGTATCTCATGAGCGATGACCGCTGGACCATGACGCCGCAATTAGGAGGAAATTGCGGTTAAACCGACAGGCTTCAAGGCAGGGAAATGCTTTGCGTCCTGTGCGCCTTTGCGGTTCAAATAACCGGATAATCTGCTGAAGCTCGGAAATCAATCAAAATGATCTGGGATGCCTGGCTCGCCATCGCCGTGGTGGTGCTCGTGATCGGCTCACTGGCGCTGACTAAGCTCGCCGCCGACCTGGTGCTGGTCGCGGGCGTGACGCTGCTGCTGTTTGCCGGTGTCCTCACCCCCGCCGAGGCGCTGGCCGGTCTGTCGAACGAGGGCATGGTCACGGTCGCGGTGCTTTACGTGGTGGCTGCGGGGCTGCGCGAGACTGGTGCGATGGCCTGGCTCGCGCAGGGCGTACTGGGTCGGCCCAAAACGCTCGCGCGCGCGCAGTTCCGGCTGATGGCGCCGGTGATGGGCATGAGCGCCTTTCTCAACAACACGCCGGTGGTGGCGATGTTTCTGCCGGCGGTCAACGACTGGGCGCGGCGCAACCGGCTACCGATCTCCAAACTGCTGATTCCACTGAGCTATGCCGCGATTCTTGGCGGCACCTGTACGCTGATCGGTACCAGTACCAATCTCGTGGTGAATGGCCTGATGATCGAGCACGGCGGGTTGCCGGGCCTGGGCATGTTCGACATCGCCTGGGTGGGGGTGCCATCGGCCTTGCTTGGGATGGGCTATCTGGTCTTGTTCGGGCGTTGGCTTCTGCCGGACCGCAAGCCGGTGATCAGCGACCTGGACGATCCGCGCGAATACACGGTCGAGATGCTGGTGGAGCCGGCTAGCCCACTGGTCGGCAAGACCATCGAAGGGGCTGGACTGCGTCACCTGCCCGGCATGTATCTGCTGGAACTCGAACGCGATGGCGAGGTGCTGCCCGCCATCGCGCCGCATCAGCGGCTTCAGGCCAATGATCGGCTGGTGTTCGTGGGTGTGGTGGATTCGGTGCTGGATCTCCAGCGCTTTCGCGGTCTGGTGCCCGCCGGCGACCAGATCTTCAAGCTGAATGTCCCGCGCCCGGAACGCTGTCTGACCGAGGCGGTGGTCTCCGACAGTTGTCCGCTGATCGGCAAGAGCATCCGCGAGGGCCATTTCCGCAATCGCTACGATGCCGCCGTGATCGCGGTCGCCCGCAACGGCGAGCGCATCCAGGGGAAGATCGGTAATATCGTACTGCGTCCAGGCGATACGCTGCTGATGGAGGCGGACCCCGGCTTTGCCGATCGTCAACATAATTCGCGCGATTTCTTTCTGGTCAGCCGGGTTCCCGATTCCCGGCCGCTGCGTCAAAACCGGGCGCTGATCGCCATCGCCATTCTTGCGGCGATGGTTCTCGTCGTGACCCTGGAATGGTTGCCCATGCTTCAGGCATCGATGGCCGCCGCGGGCCTCATGCTGGTGACCCGTTGTCTCAATAGCGGCGAGGCGCGGGCCGCCGTCGACTGGAAGGTGTTGATCGCGATCGCGGCCTCCTTCGCGCTTGGTTTCGCGCTTGAAAAGACCGGCGCCGCGCGCTTCGTCGCCGAAAACGTCGTGCAACTCGCGCAGGGCGATCCCTGGGTCACGCTCGCCGTGGTCTATCTCGTGACCATGCTGTTTACCGAAATCATCACCAACAATGCCGCCGCCGTGCTGATGTTCCCGATCGCGCTCTCGACCAGTCAGGCGCTGGGAGTCAGTTTCATGCCCTTTGCGATCGCGATCATGATGGCCGCGTCCGCCAGCTTCTCGACCCCGATCGGCTATCAAACCAATCTGATGGTGTACGGGCCTGGGGGTTATCGGTTTTCGGATTATTTCAGGATTGGCATTCCGCTCAATCTGCTGATGGCGGTACTCACGATAACCATTGCGCCATTGGTCTGGCGCTTTTGATCACTCGACTCCTTGAGCAGAGGCCGCATTGGATCTGGGGTTGAATTAGCAACTGCCGATACCATGCTAGCGACAACGCTTTCATGCCCTGGACGTTTTCACGGCTCGTTGTGCGAACGACCCAAAATTTTTGCGATTCCGGCCGTACCGGTCGCGTTTTCAGTCACTGGAGTACCCCATGTCCGAACCCACGAAAGAAGCCATCGAAGCCGCGATCAAGGAATACAAGGAGCCGCATCTGGGCCGCGATCTGATCGCGGCGCACGCCATCAAGGACATCGCGATCGAGGGCGGTCAGGTGCGGGTCAAGGTCGTGCTGGGGTTCCCCGCCAAGGGCGTTCAGGCGGCCATCGCCACGGCGGTCAAGGAGAAGGTCATGGGTGTCGCGGGCGTGAGCGCGGCCGAGGTCGAGGTGAGTTGGGAGATCAAGGCGCATTCGGTGCAGAAGTCGCTCAAGCCGATCGATCACGTCAAGAACATCATCGCCGTCGCGTCCGGCAAGGGCGGCGTGGGCAAGTCCACCACGGCCGTCAATCTGGCGCTGGCGCTGTCCGCCGAGGGCGCGACCGTCGGCATCCTGGACGCGGACATCTATGGCCCGTCCCAGCCGCGCATGCTTGGGATCACCGGCAAGCCGGAGTCGAAGGACGGCAAAAGCCTGGAGCCGATGAACAGCTACCATCTCCAGGCGATGTCGATCGGTTTTCTGATCGACGAGGAGACCCCGATGATCTGGCGCGGACCCATGGTCACCCAGGCGCTGGAACAATTGCTGAACGACACCAATTGGGCCGATCTGGATTATCTCGTCATCGACCTGCCGCCGGGCACCGGCGACACCCAGTTGACGCTGGCCCAGAAAGTACCGGTCTCCGGCGCCATCATCGTCACCACGCCCCAGGATATTGCACTGCTCGACGCCCGCAAGGGGCTCAAGATGTTCCAGAAGGTCGAGGTTCCGGTGCTCGGGATCGTCGAGAACATGAGCATTCACATCTGCTCCAAGTGCGGCCATGAGGAGCATATCTTCGGCTCCGGCGGCGGTCAGAGCATGTCCGATCAATACGGGGTCGATCTGCTCGGCTCGCTGCCGCTGGAACTGCACATCCGCGAGGAGACCGACAGCGGCAAGCCAACCGTGGTCGCTCAGCCGGAGTCGCGCGCGACCGAGATCTATCGCGAGATCGCCCGCAAGACCGCCGCCAAGCTGTCGCTGCAGGCCAAGGATTACGCCGCCAAGTTCCCGCGCATCGTGATTCAGAACAACTGATCATCGCGCTGCACTACGCGCACCTACCACGGATTACAAAAATGCCAAGGATGGCAGTATTTTAAGATACGATCTAGCACGTCAACTCCTTGCTATAATGTGCATTCCCGCTTAGAGTCTGTTCAGAAAGTCCCTGTTGAATTGCATATGTTTTTTCAAGCATGGGAGCACAAACTGGACGGAAATCGGCTTTTGCCTAATTCTACTTTGTTAGCTTGACATAAGCTTATGATTTGCCAATATTATTTTCAGGGCAAAATTATATTTGGAAATAGCAGATCATGGCTAACG
>NZ_CAIPNF010000296.1 GCF_903866365.1 uncultured Thiocystis sp. | reverse complement strand
CGCCGACGCACAGCGTCCCGAGCAAGGCATCCGCGAACGGGGTCTACACCATGATCTTGAGCTTCGAGCATCCGCAACCGCTGCTGCGCCGCTTCGTCGACACGCAGCTGGAAAAGCTGTTGTGCGCGCAGTTGGCGGGTACCGCGGACCGGCATCGGAACGTCGCCCCGAGGTTTCCGCGCATCGCCAAACCGGTGGACAAACACCGCGCGGAAAAGGGCTGGCTGGAGCGCGAATTTCCCGATCTTCTCGACCGGATCGCGGCCTGTTGGGGCGATGTTCCGGCCTTTCGACGCTTGTTTCGGGAACTGATCCTGGGCGATGTCGGTCGACCGGGCGGCTGGTCGGAAGCGGTGTGGGCGGACTTGACGTTACTGCAGGAGGTTCATGCGCGTCTCGAAGCCGGCCAGGCGAGGCGGCGCTGATTCAAACGCCGTCACCCCGCCCTCGAAGCAGGAATCGCGGACACTGGGAGAAACATGGGCGTCGGCTCGGGTCGATCGAGCAAGGCGCCTTCCAGCACGCCGAACGGCTCAAAGCCATAGCGCCGATAGAACGCCTGCGCGTCGGGCTTGGCATCGACCACGACGCCGATGCAGCCGATCTCCTCGGCCGTTCGGCGGGCCAGGTCCAAGGCGAACCGAAGTAAGGCTTTGCCGATTCCACAACCTTGAGCGTGCTCAGCCACGGCAAGTCGAGCGACACGGAGCACGGGCAGCGGGTAGCGCGGAAGTTGACGACGGCGCTCTTCCGTCAGCGCGTCGATCTCGATCTCGGAAGGTGCGACCGTGACGAAGCCAAGGATACCGTCCTCGGCGACGGCAATGTAGGTGACGCCGAGGTGATGGCGAAACTGATTCTGACCCGCAAATCGCTGAAAAAACCGATCGAGATCAGGATTTCCGCTGGCGAATCGGCGGCGGTCGTCGCTCGGCTCCAGTCGCCGAATCCGAAGACTCATCGCTCGTCGGGCGGAACGTTGACGGGTTCGTCGAACAGTGCCTGCATGGCCTGATTCGGAGGCTCGTTGGACGCCAATCGCTCCAGCAGCCTGTCCCCGGCCTCATGTCCGACAACGAGCCGCGGCGGGATCAGCACATCCTCTGGGATTTCGCCAACCGCCTGGAGGTGATGCAGAAGCGCCTGCTCGATCACGAATCCCTTCTTCAAGCCGCGTGCTCGAACATAGCGTTCGAGGCGGTCGCGAGTTTCAGGGGAAATCGTCGCTGAGATTTGGGTCATGTGGGTCTACCCGATTTTTCTACGGAATTGTAGAAAAGTATAGCATCTAACAAGCCGATGTCATTGCGGTGCGGGTCGCTTCAGCGCCGTCAGTTGTTTCCATTTTGGAAAAACTGAATAATTTAGGCGGAAAACACATTGTAGCTTTTGTCGATTCTACCGAGACCAGAAGAGCCGACAGCGCAAGAGTTGACCCAGATTTGCCTATCGTCTTGCAGTCTTCTGACGTGTCCGCGCCTCAAATGTTGTCTCGGGCTGTTTCTATCGCCCTGTTGAGACGCTGTTCGCTGCGCCGTTGCTGGCACCACAATAGAGACTCACGGTTCGCCCATTTTGACAGCTGATTACCCGGATTGGGCGCCCACGCCGAGATAGAGATCCTGCGGAAAGTCGAGCAAGCTGACAATGCGCGACTGCACGGCGTTCAGTGGGGTCATGTT
>NZ_CAIPNF010000295.1 GCF_903866365.1 uncultured Thiocystis sp. | reverse complement strand
GACGATGCCAACGTGGTGCGCTTTTGCGAACTGGTGCGCGCGATGTCCGAGCAGGTTCAGTTCATCTTCATCAGCCATAACAAGGTGACGATGGAGATTGCCGACCATCTGCTGGGGGTCACCATGCACGAGCCGGGCGTCTCGCGGCTGGTCTCGGTGGACGTGGACGAGGCGGTTCGGCTGGCGGCGGTCTCCTGAATCGGCGTCATTGCGGGACAATACAGCCTCGACGCACGTTGATATACTCGAAGCATCCCTCTCAAACCGATTTTACAACCTGAATTCGCATGGACCCCAATACCCTCCGCCTGATCCTGATCGTCGTCGGCGCCCTGCTGATTCTGCTGCTCTATCTGTGGGAACGCCACCGCGAGCAAGCAGCGGAAGACGAGGGAGACGAGGAGGATTTCGATGCCGGAGAGGATGTCGATTCGCCTTATGGTGTCCCTAAAGGCAAACAGGAACCAACGCTTGGCGCGCTGGATGAAGGCCGTGCCGTTGTCTACGCAAGATCGGCGTCGCGCTCCGAGGGCCAATGGAACGACGATGACGGCGAGCGCGAGGATGCGCCTCGCCCCAAGCCCAGACCGGTCGCGTCCGGATCCAAACTCGAAGCGCTGTTGATTCAGGTCAGCGTCAGTGCGCGCGGGCAGCCGTTTCCGGGGCCGGCGCTGCTGGACGTGGCCGAGTCGTGCGGACTGCATCCGGGCGAGATGGACATCTTTCATTGTCTCGACGAGTTCGACGACGAGACCCGGGTCTATTTCAGCATGGCGAACATGGTCAAGCCGGGAACCTTCCCCTTCGACGACATGGCGGATTTTTCCACTCCCGGTCTCATGCTGTTCGCGCAACTGGAGGGTAACCCGGAAGACATGACCATCCTCGACGAGATGATCGCCACGGCGCGCAAGCTGGCCATTTCGCTCGCTGGCGATGTCCTCGATGACTCCCGTCGCTCGCTGACGGTGAAAAAGCAGGACGAGATGCGCCAGGCGGTGCTCAACCATCAGCTGCATTGGTCAAGGATCGAGCGGCGGTGAGCCTCCCCGCTGACGCGCAGCCGCGCGCCGAGTCACTGCGCGCCCGGATCCGCTACCACAATCATCGCTATTACGTGCTCGACGATCCGGAGATTCCGGATGCCGAGTATGACTGTCTGATCCGCGAACTCCAGACGCTGGAGACCGAGTATCCGGCGCTGGTGACGCCCGATTCGCCGACTCAACGGATCGGCGGCCAGCCCCGCCCCGAATTTCTCGCCGTCCGTCATCGCGTCCCCATGATCTCGCTCGATAACGCGATGAGCGACGCCGAACTGCTGGAATTTCACCAGCGTCTCGTCAAATCCCTCCAGGACGACGAAGCGATCCTCTATCTCGCCGAGCCCAAGCTCGACGGTCTGGCCGTGAACCTGCGTTACGAACAGGGCATCCTGATCCAGGCCGCCACGCGGGGCGACGGGACGACCGGCGAGGACGTGACGCAGAACGCGCGCACCATCCAGACGATTCCGCTGCGTCTGCTCGGGGAGGACTGGCCGGCGATCCTGGAGGTTCGCGGGGAGATTTATATGACCCGCGCCGGCTTCGCGCGGCTGAACGCGGAGATGCGGCGCAAGGGTCGGGCACCCTTCGCCAACCCGCGCAACGCGGCGGCCGGGAGTCTGCGTCAGCTCGACGCGCGGATCACCGCCGGGCGGCCGCTGGCCTTCTGTTGTTACGGTTGGGGCGAACTCTCGGCGTCACCCGGCGCGAGTCAGTTCGCCATGCTGCAACGCCTGGCCGCGTGGGGCGTGCCGATCTCAAAAGAACTGCAACAGGTGCGGGGGCTGGAGGGCTGCCGCGACTACTTCGCTGCGCTGAGCGAACGGCGCGACGGGCTGGATTACGACATCGATGGCGTGGTGTTCAAGGTCGATCGACTGACGGATCAGGTCCGTCTCGGGGCGACCGCGCATCATCCGCGCTGGGCGATCGCCCGTAAATTTCCGGCCCAGGAGGAACTCACCGTGGTCGAGGCGGTGGAGTTTCAGGTCGGACGCACCGGCGCGGTGACGCCGGTCGCGCGGCTGCATCCGGTCCAGGTCGGCGGCGTGACCGTCGCGAACGCGACCCTGCATAACCTAGACGAGGTGATTCGCAAGGATGTGCGCATCGGCGATACCGTCATCGTGCGGCGTGCCGGCGAGGTGATCCCGGAGATCGTGCGGGTCGTCCCCGAGCGGCGTCCGCCGGATGCCCGCGCGGTCGAATTGCCGAGTCAGTGCCCCGTCTGCGGCTCCGACGTGATCCGTCCGGAGGGCGAGGCGATTGCCCGCTGTACCGGCGGACTCTATTGCCCCGCCCAGCGCAAGGAGGCGATCCGGCATTTCGCCTCGCGCCGCGCGATGGATATCGAGGGTCTGGGCGAGAAGCTGATCGAGCAACTGGTGGATCTGGACTGGGTGCGCGAGCCCGCCGATCTCTATCGTCTGACATCGGAACAACTCGCCAGACTCGAACGCATGGGCGAGAAATCGGCCGCGAACCTGCTCGCGGCGCTGGAGAAGAGCAAGGAGACCAGCTTTGCCCGCTTCATCTTCGCGCTCGGGATTCGGGAGGTCGGCGAGACCACCGCCCAGACCTTGGCCGCGCGCTTCGACGGGATGGCGTCCCTGATGCAGGTGCGCGAGTCCGATTTTCTCCGCGAGTGCGGGATCAAGGGAATCGGCAGCGAAACCGCAACCGCGCTGCATCGTTTTCTGGCCGAGCACCCGGAACGGGAGCCGGACGGCGCGCTGGCGGACTGGCTGTCCGGACTCGGGATTCGCGGTCTGACGCCGGCGCGCGCGGCCCGGCTGGCGGAGCGCTTCGGGAGTCTCCAGGCGCTGCGCGCGGCCGAACTGGAGGATCTCTATTGGAACAGCACCCGTCTGGTCGAAGGCGTCGGCCCCGTGGTCGCCGCCCATCTCGCGGGTTTTTTTGCCCAGGCGCACAATCGGGAGGCCATCGAGCGACTGCTGGCGGCTGGAATTCGCTGGCCGGAGACCGCACCTGAAGTCAGCGCCGCAGGCGAATCGCCGCTGGCCGGCAAGACCTTCGTCATCACGGGCACGCTGAGTCGCCCGCGCGATGCGATCAAGGAGCAACTGCAAGGATTCGGCGCCAGGGTCTCGGGCAGCCTCTCCAGTAAGACCGATTATCTGCTGGCGGGCGAGGCGGCGGGCTCGAAGCTCGACAAAGCGCGGGCGCTCGGCATCCCGGTGCTCGACGAGACCGGACTCGCGGCTCTGCTCGCTCAAGAATAAGAATCGCCCCCTACCATTACCGCAATCGGAGACGCCATGACCGAGTTGACGAAAGAACAGGAAATCCTGATTGCCATGCGCTGGACCCTGTCGGCGATCGTGAAGGATGTCACGCCGCCGCCGGGAATGCGTCATCCGCTGTCGGATGCAACCATCCAGGACGTGCGGAAATGTCTGGGCTTGATCGCGGCGCGCGAAAAGGAACTGGCCGACGAGCAGGGGCGCGGCGGCGAGCGTCCCTATTATGCCGACGCGCCCCAGAGCGTCCAGGTGGTTCCGATCAACCGCATCAAAAAGCGCGGGGATTGAGAGCATGGCCGATCCGATCCTGCGTGACGGTTGCTCCCAAGCGCCTCGCTGCTCTGTCGTTGTCCTGGCCGCGCTGGTCGCGGCTATGGGGAGCGGATCGAGCGTTGCCGCCGCCGCTCCAGACGATTCCAGCCCGGATTGGAGCTATGCGGGCGAGTCGGGGCCGGCGCATTGGGGCGAGTTAGCCGCGGCGAACGAGACCTGCGCCAAGGGTCTGTCGCAATCCCCGATCAATCTGTCGCAAACGCAACCGGTTGTCTTTACTCCACTGAGTTTTCAGTATCGCTCCCAACGTCTTGAGGCCGTCAATCGCGGACATGGCGTGCATGTTCTCTCGCCCCCCGGAAGCGCCCTGCTGGTGCGTGGCGATGCCTACGATCTGGAGGAATTCAATTTTCATGTGCCAGGAGAACACGGTTTCAATGGCGTCACGGCCGAGGCCGAAATCCATCTGGTGCACCGCGATCGTCAGGGGGGATACGTCATCGTCGCTGTACCGGTGCGCGCGGGCGAGCGCGAGAACCGCATCCTGTCGCGCATCCTTGACTATCTGCCGATGCGCAGCGGGGAACAGGTGAGGTACCGTCAGGTCGGGATCAACCCGATCTTTCTGTTACCCAACGATCACAGTTATTTTCGCTATGAGGGATCCCTGGTCACGCCGCCCTGTACCGAACCCGTGCTGTGGTTTGTCATGAGGGAGGCGCTCGAAGTCAGTCCCTGGCAGATTCAGCGGATGGCCCAGGCGGTAGGCACGAACGCGCGGCCGCTTCAGCCGCTCAATGGACGGCCGGTCTTTTCGCTGTTTCGGCAGTGATGCGGAGGATGCCAAATGAGCGACGATGCAGGCTCTTGCCGAGCGGGTGATTGATCGCGACAAACTGCTGATTTTTCAGATCCTTCGGGGCGTCTCTCAACCCCGTCCCGAAGGCTCGATTCGCTGGAAAACCGCCGGCTTACTTTGCGGAAATCTCTTGCTCGGCCACGGCGATCAAGACCGGCGCCGTGACCTCTTCGGGTAACTCCGTGAACTTCTCGACCAGGGACGGCCACAGCAAGTTGTAGTAAAGCTCGCCACGGACTAGTACCACGCCCTCGGCGGGTATTTTGTAAACCAGCTCGCGGGTCTCGTGGGCTTTCAGCCGACTGTCCTTGCCCGCCTTGGTCGCCGTCGGGGGCGGCGCCGGGTTGCCTTTATCGTCCGCCAGACCATAGACGAAGTACGCCTGCGGATCGTCCTTGGCCGGATGGCCCTTGGCGTTCTCCCACACCACCTCGCCGCTGGCGTTATAGGCAGTTAATTTCAGATTGAGGTTGCGGAAGGGCGCGCCGGTGGGCATCGCATGCGGTTGCAGGTTGCGGATCCAGACGGTGGTCTCGATGCTGTCGCCCGCGGGTTTGCTCTTGAGATCGAAGACGATCGAGCGTTTGAGCATGCCTTCGTGGTGGCCGCCACCCATGGTGTGATCGGCAAAGCCGCCGGCGACGGGCATATGACAGGTCTGGCAGGCGACCTGACTGCCGCTCGCGACGAATTCGTTGCCGGTTTGGCAGAGCGGCACACCTTGCGGGTTGTCGCGCTGGTCGTGGCAGCCCATGCAGGCATCGGAGGTGCGGAGTTGGATCGGATTCGCTTCCATGTTTAAGGCTGGGATTTGCTTGCCGTCCAGTTCCACCGCCTCGCCAAGATGCGGGTTCGGCTTCTGACTGTCTGCTGACTCGTCGACGGCGCCGCCGAACAGGTCGTCCGCCGCGGTCAGTTTCTGAAGTCCGCGCGGGAAGCCGGCGGGGGCCTGGAGCGTATCGGCGACTTCATACGCCTTGAGTCCATAGCGGATTTTCCCCTTCTCGTCCTTGATGCCCTGGTAGCTTTTCAGCGTGTGGCAGGCCACGCAGTTGACTCCTTCGCTGTAGGCGGTGTGTGCGTCGAGCTTGGTGGTCTGGTCGCGGGCGGCGTTTGGGGCATGGCACTGGAGACAGAGCGGGAATTTCCCAGATTTCTGGTGGAGCATCCCCTCGGCGGTCGGATCGCCGACTTCCATTTGATAAAAAGTGCCATGAATGGGGTCGGAGAGCGCAGTGCTTTGGGCGTGCATCGAGCCTTTCCACTGCTGATAGATGTCTTTATGACAGGTCTCGCAGACTTCGGACGAGATGCGGTGGATCGGTTCGGCCTCCTCGGCAAGCGCGACCGGCGCCATCGAGCCAGCGCCGATTCCGAGCGCAAGACCCCAGGGTAAGAATGACAATACGAGTCGGATACGCATGCTGTGTCGCTCCTCTTTATCTTGGTGGTTATTTTGTAAGCCGCGTCGGCTGAAAACGGCACGGATGATTTTCCGCGCGGCTGCATGCATTGTTTGTCAGCCCTATTGGAAACGATAGTGAGCGAGGTCAATAAAAGGCGATCGTCAGAATCATTGAATCTGGTTATTTTATGGATTGCTAATTGACTTGAAATAAGATCGCTCGCGAATCGGATTGCCCGAATCGTTTTGATTCCTATACTCCGCGTTCAATTGCATCAAGGCCGGATCACGAGGTCGTTCTCATGTCAAAACCCGCGTTGTCGAAGCCCTTGCATTGGGCCTGGATCCTTCTGTTGTCCTGCCTGGTCGGCGGCGGTCATGCGCTCGCGGACAAGGTCAAACTCGATCCGGGAAACTGGGGGCATGAGGCAGGGAAAGACTGCGTGAGCTGTCATGCCAAGGCATCGGCGGGACTGGCCAGCGAGTGGCGGGAGAGCGCGCATCAGGCGGCGGGCGTCAACTGCATGGATTGTCATCAGGCCGAGCGCGCGGACGCGGATGCGATCGAACATGAGGGACAGATCATCGCGACCATCGTGTCCCCGAAGGATTGCAGCCGCTGCCATGAGAAGGAATTCGCCGAGCAGCAGGGCTCGGTCCACGCGGAGGCTTTCGCGATGATCGAGGAGCGGTTGCCGGCGCTGGCGGACAATGTCGGGGGTCCGGGCATGCGCGCGGCATCCTGCGATCAGTGTCATGGCTCGCGGGTGAAGGTGAAGGGTGATGGGACGCTCGATGCGGCGACCTGGCCGAATTCCGGCATCGGCCGCATCAATTCGGACGGATCGAAAGGCTCCTGCTCCTCCTGTCACGGGCGTCATCGCTTTTCCAAGGCCCAGGCCCGCGAGCCGGAAGCCTGCGTGCGTTGTCATTCCGGCCCCGACTCGCCGGACAAGGAGATCTTCGAGGCATCCAAGCACGGCATGCTCTATGTCGCCCAGCGCGACGAGATGAATCTGCAGGCGCCCGAATGGGTCGCGGGGCGCGACTACACCGCCGCGCCGACCTGCGTGACCTGCCACATGGGGGCGGCCGGCAAGCTCCCGTCCAGTCATGATGTCGGGATGCGCAATGCCTGGAGTCTGAATTCGCCGGTCTCGCGGCGTCAATTGCTGGTGGTTTTCGAGGACGGCGGCAAGCTGGAACTGCCCGCGAGCGAACCGGTGCCAAAACGGGGCAGCGAGCTGACGCGCCCGGATGGCACGGTCGGCAAGGTGAAGTCGGTCGCGACTCCGGAGCGCCGTCGTCAGGCGATGAGCATGGTTTGTCTGGAGTGCCACGGGAAAACTTTCACCCAGGGCTTTATGGATCAGTTCGATGGGGTGGTGGAACTGTTCAATGGCAAGTTCGGCGAGCCGGCGCGGACCATCATGGCGGGACTCTACGAACAGAGTCTGCTGACGCCGACGCCTTTCGACGAACCGATCGAGTTCACCTATTGGGAGCTCTGGCACGACGAGGGCGCTCGTGCCCGTCATGGCGCGTCCATGATGAGTCCGAATCATGCCTGGTGGGAGGGGATGTATCTGGTCGGGCGTAACTTCTACGCGCGCTTTCTGCCGGAGGCGCGGGCGGTCGCCGGGGCGCGGGCCGCTGAACTGGTCGAGGCGCATCTGACGGACCACGAACAGCATCAATGGCTGAACCGTCCCGATCGGTCCAGCACGATTCTTGGATTCGGCGTGGGGGAGGGTCGCTGATGTCCAGTTTTGGCGCGCCGCTGTTCATCACCCGGCATGTTCTGCTCGCGCTGGTGGTCGGCGGACTCGGCGGGGTGCTCCTGATGGCCTTTCTGATCGAGTTCGACCACTTCACGAGCAGCAATGAATTCTGCACCAGTTGTCACTCCATGACCTATGCCGAGGACCGCTATCGGGAGACGGTCCATTACGACTCGGCCTCCGGGGTGCGGGCTTCCTGCGGGGACTGTCATGTCTCGGAAGGATTGCTCGCGGCGACCTGGGACCATGCGATCGGCGTCAAGGATCTGATCAAGCAGTTTCTGGGGCCTGACGATGACGATCCGGTCATCAACACTCTGCATCTGCCCGAGGCGGCCTTCGCGGCGCGTGCCTGGTTTCGCCAGCGCGATTCGGCCACCTGTTCAAAGTGCCACACTCAGGAGGCGATTTTGGGCAAGCGCGCCGACACGGCGGCGATTCATCGCGAGGAGACCGAGGGCAAGACCTGCATCGATTGTCACTACAACCTGGTCCATCGCAAGGTGCCGGATGAACGGATCTTCAAACGCGAGGCATGGAACCGGATGGTCGAGGAGGAGTTTGGACTGGAGCCGGGCATGGCGGACAGGTTGATGACGGAGCCAAAGCAAGCGATCGGCTCGCTGCCTGCGCGTTCGGAGTGATCGCCTTAAACCGCGTCAGCGCCGACGCCGGCTGGTGCATGCGAATCCAAACCGAGGCACCGACGCTCGTCGGTTATGCCGGGACGCGGTTTAGTGCAGACAGTTACCGAGTCGCTGGGCGTTGCCGGGAAGCACCGCGATGGCGAACGCGATGGCCAGGGTCAGGACGCCGGTGAAGACCAGCAGCAGTGCCGTATGGGCGGTCGGAACCATCAGGCCCGTGGTTTCGGCGAGCAGGAGCAGAAGCGTCCCGGAGACAAACAGCGTTGCGGAAAGAATGACGGCCGCGCGCATGGTGTGACAGGTGATCATGGTCGTTCTCGATGAGTCGAAGCATAATCATATTCTAATATAAGTTTTCGCTAATGCAATGACTGAAGCAGTATTCGACCGAAGGATTCGGTCGGAATTGCGAGGGGAGGCGCGGTTTGATTGGCCGTCAAAGAGTGTAGCCGAACCACAAATCGAATGGTGCGACCGGATGGCGAGCGGGACGAGACCCTCTCCCCAGAAGGGGGAGAGGGCGCTGAACGCGGGTGTCCGGGTGATTATTTTTTCTCGGGCGCGGCCTCTGGCGCATCTTTATTCGGCGTGACCTTCACGATCTCCTCGTTGAGTTCGACCATGGCGCTGTTACGCATTTCGGCGATCTTCTCGCCGATCTTCTGACGTTGTACCAGGGCGGTCAACTGAGGTTTCGCGTTCTCGAAGGTAGGCGGTTCGGCCTTGCGGGTTTCCTGCAGATTGATGACATGCCAGCCGAACTGCGTTTGCACCGGGGTCTTGGAATAGTCGCCGGGCTTCATGGCGGCAATCGCCTCGGCGAAGGGCGGAACCATCTGTTTCGGGTCGAACCAGCCGAGATCGCCGCCGTCCTTGCCGGTTGGCCCGGTGGAGTACTTTTTGGCCAATTCCGCGAAATCGCCCTTTTTATCCAGTTGCTTGATGATCTTCTTGGCCTCTTCCTCGTCCTTAACCAGGATATGGCGGGCTTTGTACTCCGTCCGCACGGCCTGTTCCTTGACCTTCTCGTAGGCCGCCTTGAGTTCGTCCTCGGTGGGCTTCAGTTCCTCGGCCATCGCGGATAGCGCGGCGTTGGACATTACCTTCATGCGCTCCAGTTGCAGCGCCGCGACGACATTGCGCTCGCCTTCGAGCTTGCGGCGTTCGCCTTCCTGCGAGGCGACGACCAGACCCATGAATTCGTCGAATGCCTGCTGCTGGAAGGCCGGACTGTTTTCGCCCTGATTCTGCTGCATCCGTTCCAGATAGAACATCCGGAAGACATCCAGCGGGTAGGGAGTGCCGTTGACGGTGGCAATCAGCGTGTCGGGCGAATCGGTGTCCTTGGCGTCTTCCGCGAAACTGCTTCCCGCGGCAAACAAGACACAGAGCAAAAGAGGCAGACGAGCTGTCTTCATAACGAAGGCTTCCATTGAAATGAAAAGATTGGATTTTAACGGAATGTTAAAACATTAGGGAAAGACTTGCTTGAACGGTTTGACCCGGACATCTTGATAGACACCCGCCTCACGGTAAGGATCCGCAGCGGTCCAGGTTTCCGCCGCGCCCAGGTCCGCAAACTCCGCCACGATGAGCGACCCCGAAAAACCGGCCTCGCCGGGCTCCGGGCTGTCGATGGCGGGATGGGGCCCGGCCAGAACCAGCCGCCCTTCGTCCAGCAAGGCCCGCAGGCGTTCGAGATGGGCGGGTCGGGCGCGTTGGCGGTCAGGCAGGCTGTTGGGGCGATCGACAGCGATGATGGCGTAGAGCACGTCAATCGGTCTCCAGTGTTTTGGGATCTTCCTTCATATGACGGGCCAGGTAGAAGCCCTGTGCGATCACGAAGGCGAGCGTCATGCCCATCATACCGAAGAGTTTGAAGTTCACCCAGACATCCTCGCCATCCTTGGCGACCTGGCACAGTGCCAGCAACTCGCCGGCATAGGTCGAGGCGCAGTCGGAGAGATTGATTGCGGTCTGGCCGCTGGCGCCGATCAATGCCTGTTGAGCGTCGAAAAATCCGCTTGCGCTGTAGACCACGAAGAGATTGGTCAGCCCCAGGAAGATGAAAAACCCCGCCCAGAGCAGGTTCAGGCGTGCCCAGATGTCCGACGGAATCTCGATGGCGTGACCCATCATGCGCTCGATCAGGGTGCGCTTGCCGATCGCTTGACTGCCGAGAAAGGCCGCCGCGAACAGCCAGTTGACCAGGGTCGGTTTCCACATGACGAAGATGGGGTCATGGAGCGCGAGGGTGAGTCCGCCGAAGACCGCCAGTAACGCCAGCGTCACCAGATGCATCGTTTCGACGCGCCGGTGACGCAGCCAGAACCAGCCGACCTGGAGCGCGGCGGCGGTGATCGCCACGCCGGTGGCGACGTAGATGTCGGTCAGTTTGTAGACGATGAAAAACAACAGGATGGGGAGAAAATCGATCAATAGCTTCATCGGTGATTCCTTGCGTGGGTCCGCGCGCGGGCGGGATATTTAGGCGGTTTCCAGGAAAGCGTCTACCGGAAGCAAGGCATCAAATGGACAGGATTCACAGGATTTTTCAAGATTGACAGGGGATAAAAACAATCGCTTCTCTCCTGTTCATCCCGCGAAATCGTGTCAATCCTGTCCATTATCAGCCTCTCCGCAGGTCGATTTTTCAGGACATCACCTTAAACCTGGTGAGCATAAGACCCGAGGGCGGTTGCGGTAAAGCGAGTCTTTCATCTTGTATAGTGACGCGCGTTTCATTGGCATTGTTGAATCCGGGAGGATCGATGTGGAACTGATCACGGCGTGGGTGGGTACGTTGAACGGTCTCGTCTGGGGGCCGCCAATGCTGGTGCTGATTCTGGGCACCGGTTTTTTTCTGATGATCGGGCTGCGCTTCATGCCGCTCTTGAAACTTGGCTTCGGTTTTCGGATGCTCTGGCGCGGACGCAAGCAGCAGGGCGCGGGCGACATCACGCCCTACAACGCCTTGATGACCGTGCTGTCGGCCACCGTCGGTACCGGCAATATCGCCGGCGTGGCGACCGCGATCTTTCTCGGCGGCCCTGGGGCCATTTTCTGGATGTGGTGTACGGCGCTCGTGGGGATGGCGACCAAGTATGCGGAGGCGGTGTTGGCGATGCACTACCGCGAGGTGGACGGCAAGGGTAACCACCTGGGCGGTCCCATGTACTACATCAAGCTTGGGCTGGGCCGAAAATGGGTCTGGATGGCCACTGCCTTCGCCGTGTTCGGGTTCCTCGCCGGGTTCGGCATCGGCAATACGGTACAGGCCAATTCGGTCGCGCATGCGGCGCAGAGCGCCTTCGGCATCCCGCTTTGGGTGAGCGGCGTGGTGATGGCGGTCTTTTCCGGACTGGTGCTGCTGGGTGGCATCCGGCGCATCGGCGAGGTCTCGGCCGCGCTGGTGCCCTTCATGGCTGTCACCTATGTGCTCGGCGGACTGGTCGTGCTGGCAACCAATCTGGATCAGATCGGACCCGCGTTGGAACTGATCTTCGTTCAGGCATTCTCGCCAACGGCCGCCGCGGGCGGTTTTGCTGGCGCGACCGTCGCCGCCGCGATCCAGTTCGGCGTGGCCCGGGGGATCTTTTCCAACGAGGCCGGACTCGGCAGCGCGCCGATCGCCCACGCCGCCGCGCAATCCGATGATCCAGTCGCGCAGGGGACGGTCGCCATGATCGGCACCTTCATCGACACCCTGGTCATCTGCAGCATCACCGGGCTGGTGATCGTGGTTTCCGGAGCCTGGACATCGGGATTGAATGGCGCCGCGCTGTCTTCCGCCGCCTTCGAGCAGTCGCTTCCCGGCGTTGGTTCCTACATCGTCGCCATCGGGCTGGTTCTGTTCGCCTACACCACGATTCTCGGCTGGAGCGTTTACGGCGAGCGGTGCGCCGAATATCTGTTCGGCGAGCGGATCATCACGCCGTTTCGCATTTTGTGGGTGCTCATGATTCCCGTTGGAGCGCTCGCTCAGTTGGACTTCATCTGGCTGGTCGCCGATACCCTCAATGCGCTGATGGCGATCCCGAATCTGATCGCGCTGTTGTTGCTTAGTCCGGTGGTCTTTCGCCTGACCCAGGAATACTTCGAGCGGCAACCCGCACTGGCCGACGAGGCGCCGCTGCCCTGAGTCGGGCGGTGACGGGTCTAACTCGCTTTCGAGCCCCCCAAGCAGGGGGGCGATTCGGGTGTACCACCCTTCGCGTGCCATTCCTCCGGCGTCCAGGTATGGAGCGTCAAGGCATGCAGTCCGCTTTTAAGCTCGTCCGCGAGGAGTTGATTGAGGAGCCGATGGCGGTCGATGATCGGGGTGTTCTCAAAGACATCGCTGACAACCAAAACCTTGAAATGCGACTCGGATCCTGCCGGGACTGAATGCATGTAGCTTTCGTCAACGAGATCCAGGTACATGATGGGGTTGAGCGATTCCTTGAGCATCGCCTCGATGCGTTGTTTGCGATTCATGGCTTAACCTCAGAATAATAAGCCCTAGGGAGTGGTCTGGGTCAGTCATCAGACCCGGTGAAGCTTGTTTCCGCGCCGGATGCAATCGACGCCGCGGCCCACATCGTCTGGGCCGCATCCATGACCTTGGCCAACTCGCCGGCCAGCGAGGAGGCTGCGAGCGCTTGGCGATCGAGACCCTCGGTTCTGCCGTACAGACTCAGTTGCAGATGCTCGACCGAACGCGCGTGAAGTCGAAGATCCCGCAGAAGATGCGTGAATTCACTGCGTGTCGGCGCAGTGCCAAGCACCCGAAAGAGATCGGCGAATGCGTCGAAGAGTGGCTGGGCGCTTGGATCGAGACCGAAATCGCTGGGACAATAACGCACTTGTCGTTCGGAGACGCGCCCGATCCAGATCCGGAAACTCTCTTTCTGCAGCGAATGGTAGAGCGGTTCTTCCGAAATCAGAAACAGCAGCAGATGGCGCGGATTCGCGAAATAGCGGCCTTCGAGGACAGTCCAAACGCCACTGCGGACCAGACGGTGGACGCGGATATGCTCGCGGAAGTCGGCGGCGTGCAGTTGATCGAGGATCAGCACCGTCGGTTCGCCCTCGCTTTGCGCGCAGGCCTCGCTGACGATCTGATCCAGCGGGGCGATCGGGGGTTCCTCCCGGCCCAGTTCATCGCGGCTCGGTGGCAGGATGATCTCCGGCAGCGGCGGATGCTCGTCGGTAAAATCGTGATACAGAACGTGCGGATAGTCCAGCGCATGGGCAAGCGCGGTGGCGAACGCGGTCTTACGACGTTCGCCATCGCCCTCGATGTTCAGGGTCCGCACTCCCCGCGTCGGGCTTTCGAGCAGACAGCGGAGCTGGAATTCGTAGTCGTCGTTGGACTCGAATCCGTGTTCCGCCAGTTTTTCGCGCAGACTCGGCATGGACGAAGCTTAACCCGGACGGGGCGCCGCTCCAAGGACGATCGTTTACCTTCGAGGTCAAATCTCGGCGGATTATGCGGGGAAGCTTCTGGTCACTGCCGATGGTCCGCGGCCTGGAGCCGTCTCGACACCTCGACGTATCCGCCTGCGCTGTCCCAATCCATGGCGGTCTTGCCGTCGAAGTCTTTAAGCGTAACATCGGCGCGGTGATGCAGCAGGGTGTCGACGCTCTTGGCGTGGCCCTGTTTGGCGGCCCAGATCAGGGCGGTCCAGCCCTCGGTGGACTCCTGATGGTCGACCATGGCGCCGCGCTGCAATAAAAGATCCACGGTATCGGCATGATTGTTCGAGGCCGCGAGCATCATGGCCGTATAGCCGCCCTTGTCCATGGCATCGACGCTGGCCCCGGCATCGAGCAGGCGCGCAACGACCGGCGTATGTCCATAGAGTGCGGCCTTCATCAGCGGAGTCCAGTCGCAACTGTCCCGAACGTCGGGTTGGCGATGCTTCGCGAGCAGTTGGTCCAGTGCATCCAGATCGCCTTGCTCGGCGACTTCGAGCAGGGCCTCGCCGGCACTGGCGGATTCGTTGTTGGAGCCCGACGGTCCGCAGGCCGCGAGGCCCGTCAGGGTGATGGCGAGAGTGATGGTTTGGGCAAGTTTCATGCTGGGGCATTCTCCGCACCCGGAAGTCGGCGGCCAATGAGAATGCGCAAGACTGACGATACCTCAAGGGCGGGTCGAACAGTCTCCATGACGGCACCGCGCGACGATTTGAGAGCCATCCTGGCAGAAGACCCGGTGCTCCTCCCACTCCTGACCGCTCGACTCCAATTGTGTCGCCTGCTCGCTCAGTTCGCACCCGCGACTCTGGGCGTAGCGTTCCGCGGCATAGGCCCAGGTGCCGATCGGTCTGGATGACAGGGAGGGTGAGGGTGTCATGTCCCCCATGATCGGGGGCGAAGACGCGAGGGGGAGGCTGGATGGGGCGTCATGACGGGCGTCCCATTTGCCTCGCAGCGAGAACAGCGCATGCGTCAGATTGTCGGCATAGCGTCCCGTGACATCCGTCATCCATTCGCGATCCGTCAGCGGCCATTCCACTTCTTCGGCACTCAAAGAGACGCGCACACCCGATGACTCCTCGTCAAACGCCGCTCGGATCCGCAACAGCTTCTGTACGACCAGGGTTCCGTCTGTCTCGTCGCCTTCGAGAACCTGTTCGAAGAGCGCCGTGCCATGAGTGACCTCCTGAATGCTCCAGCCCCGACGGGCCGCGCTCTCGACGGAGAACGCACGGGCATCGCTCAAGGTGGCCCCGACGAGCAGGACTGCGGGGTTTTGCAGCGCCTGGGCGATGGCGAGACCCGATAGGAGGAGTCCGGTCACCAGGACCAGGGCGGCGGCGCGTTCAAGTCGTGCTTCGGTTGACATTCCAAGCGGCTCGACGCGTTGGCGATTGGCGCGATGAGATCATTCATCGCGCCGTCGCGGTCATAACAATCCCTGACAAATCCCGTTGCTGCATTTGACGAGAAAGCTGTCGCTGCCGACACAGGGCACCTTGTGGATTTCGCCATCCGCGCGGGCTTCGATCAGTTCGGTGCCTAGCCCTTTGACCTGACAACCGCGCTCGCGGGCATAGTTTTCCGCGTTGGCGGCCCAACTCACGGACGCAGCGACTGGCGAGCGGGTGGCGGGGAGCGCCATCATGTTGGCCTGTCGTGGGTTAGCGTCCAATGATTGGAGTGGTGCGTTAGCGACAGGTGCCGGGGACGAAAGCGAGGTGCCTGAAGCGTTTGCCCTACCGTCTACGACCGGAGCGCCTCTCGAAGCGATGCCGCGCGGTTCGGGGGCGGGACGGAGCGTGGAGCTTGTGGCGGTTCGTGGAACCGATTGGACGTCTGATTTCCGTGACAGACTGCGAAAAGGCTGCTCGGTGCTGACAGGGGGCACAGGCGCTGGCGCTGACCGTGGACGCGGCGTAGATGCGGTGGACGTTTGCGTCAGGTTGGTTGCAGGGGCTGTCTGACCGGTCGCGACGCTTGCAATGTCATCGGTCGCTGTCGCGGTTTTGGCTGGCGCGTTGCCCCAAGCGTCTTTCCAGCCCTCGGCGGGTGGCGTGGCGCGTGCAATCCGGCCACGATTCGTCGACCAGACGTTGCTCAGGGACGTGAGGGACTGCGTGAGCGAGTCGCGGTAGTTCTCCGTATAATCGGTGCGTGTGGGATCTGTTTGGCCCGGAATCGGGGTCACCAGTTCGGCTTTGGTCGCGATCTTGACCCCGCCGGACTGTTCGATGAAATACGACGTCACCTCAAGCAGTGAGCCTGGCCCCAAGGACGAGCCAGGGCGAACGGGCGGGACGCCGGTCAGTGAGTTCGCGTCGAGCGGACGTTGGACAACGAGCCGATCGTCGGTCGACTGGACCATCATCCAGCCTTTGCTGCGGGCGGCGCCCATGGCAAACGCCTTCACCTCCGTGCGTGTCGCGCCAGGCAACAGTATTTGCGGGAGACGGTCGAGGTTCTCTGGCTCGACCGCCTCAACGGGGGACATAGCCATGTCTCGGGATGGATTGCCCGCGCAACCACCGAGCCCCGAACCGAGCGTCGCCAAACAACAAATGATGGCAATTAGACGAACATTCACCAAAAATTCCTCTCATCAATAACGGGCAAGCGATGCATGTGAGACGCGGAGCCCAGACAATTTTTCATTTGCGAAATGGTAGCATAGCGTCGTCAGGATCGGCGGTGTCTTGCTCTGTCGCATCTGTCTACGCGCAGCCTGTCGGATGGGCGCCAAATTGAATGCCTGTGCTTCATTTCTCGCTCTGTAATCATCACTGAATTCAACATCATGTCGACGCCTGACCCTAACCATTGGAAAGAAAAATATCTCGCCACTCTCGATGACATCGAGACCCGGGAAAAGGCCTGGGCGCAGGTTGAGAGCATCCTTCGTCAGTCGCTTTCGCGACTCACGCTGGTCGCCGAGACATCCGACAAACGTCTGAGCGAGCAACTGGAGTCTCTGCGCATCGCGATTCGGAAAAACGCGACGGCCAGTCAGATCGGCAAGCTGATGGAGGAAATCTCGGGCTCCATTCTGCGTCTCGACCAGCGGTGCGATGGCGTTGACGACATCAATCTCCAACTGTCTCGGCTCGAAGACAGCCTGGACGCCATCCGCGTCCCGGCTGGATTGAAGCAGGACACCCGCGAACTGAAAAAGCGGCTTCGCGCAGCTCGACAGAGCAACGATCTGAAGCCAGCGCTGGACGCGTTTTCCGCTTATACGCATAAGCTCATCGCCTGGTTGGACGCGCCGCAACAGGACCACGGCGAGGGGTTGTTCGGCAGGCTGTTCGGAAGTCGGCAGATCGACGAGACCAAAGAGAACCCCGACGCCCCGGCGCTTGACCGGACAGCACAAACCGTCCCGGACGCCAGTCCGGAGTTGCTGCCAGCGTTCAACCAAGTGCTGTTCGATCTGCTCCATCGTTTGGATCTGCCCACGACGTTATCCGAGCCGTTCCAACATATCGCCGCCCTCCTGCGCGAGCCCCCCACGCCGGATTCAGCCCGTCAGGCCGTGGCGGAAATCGCCGAACTGATGGCGAAAACGCGCCAGCATGTCGAACGGGAGAAAAAGGACATCGAGTCCTTCCTGTCTCAACTCACCGGACGCCTCCAGGAACTTGACCGTTATCTGGAGGATGCGGTCGGATACCGTGGACAGACCGCCAGGCAAGGCGAAGTCATCGACAACAGCATGTCCGCCGAAGTCGACGGAATCCGCAAATCCGTGAATGACGCCGAAAATATCGATCAGCTCAAACGATCGATCCAGGCGTATCTAACCAATATTCAGCTCCATATGGATGCCCGCAAACGTCTGGAGCAGGATCGCTTGAAAGCAACGGACATGGAGATCAGTCAGCTGCGGCAGGCGCTGAACAAGGTACACGAAGAAAGCGGAGAACTGCGGACGCGCTTAAGTCAGGAACGTGAACGCGCGTTGCATGACGCCTTGACCGGACTCAATAACCGCCTCGCCTATGACGAACGAATCGCCGAGGAATGCGATCGCTGGAAACGCTATGGCAGGCCCACCGTGCTGAGTATCTGGGATATCGATCATTTCAAGCGAGTCAATGACCATTTCGGTCATAGCGCCGGGGACAATGTCCTCAAGATCCTCGCCAATCTGCTCCGAAAGCATACGCGTAAAAGCGACTTTCTAGCCCGGTTCGGGGGCGAGGAATTCATGTTGCTGCTCCCCGAAACGGACATCGAGATGGCTTTCGAGGTGGCGGAAAAACTCCGCCATCTGATCGAGGCGGCGAAGTTTCTCTATCACGGTCTGCCGGTTCCGGTCACCATGTCGTGCGGATTGGCCGAATGTGTCGTCGGCGACACGCCGGAGAGCGTTTACCGTCGGGCCGATGCGGCACTCTATGAAGCAAAACAGGGCGGGCGCAATTGCTGTCGGATTGCGGCAGCGGATCCGGAATAGCGCTTTCACGGGTTGGCAAAATTTTGATCAGCGCCCGGATTCGGATCGCCGATCAATCCGTTGTCGTGCAATCACACAGCTTATCCACAGAAAAACTCACGCAAATTGGGGACAACCGTCTTTCCGCTCGTGCCCACGGATGATGGGAATTCGCTTGAGACTGACAGCGACTACTCTTATAATTATCAGTCTTATTGCCGATGTAGCTCAGTTGGTAGAGCAACGCATTCGTAATGCGTAGGTCCGGGGTTCGAATCCCCGCATCGGCTCCAACAAATCAATGACTTACCAGTTTCAGCTTTGGCGGTGTGCCGGAAAATGTGCGGCCTGACTCAATGCGGGCCGCTGCATCCGCCAGATGTTCCGGCGCCAAATGCGCATACCGCAACACCAAGTCGTAACTTGCCCAGCCGCCCATCGCCATCAAATCCTGCAACGAGGTTCCGCCCTGAACATGCCAGGAGGCCCAGGTGTGCCGCAAATCATGCCAGCGGAAATTCTCGATTCCCGCGCGCTTCAGTGCTTTATACCAGGCCGATGTTGATACCTGTTCGACCGGATGTCCCTGGTACGTAAACACCCATCGATCATCTCGACCGATCCATTGCATTAGCACGTCGCACGCATCGGCGTTAAGGGGTATTCCGATGGCGCGGCGGGCCTTGGCTTGGTCCGGGTGAATCCAGGCCACGCGGCGCTGCATGTCGATCTGGCCCCACTCCAGCTTGGTCACGTTGGCACGACGCAACCCCGTCGCCAAGGTGAATCGCGCCATGTCAGCCAAGTGATCTGGCAGTTCCTTGATGAGCAGATCTGCCTCCTCCCGCGTGATCCAGCGAATTCGCTGATTGGGCGCTGAGTACGTCCGCACTGCCGGTGCCCGGTCGATCCATTCCCACTGGCGTTCGGCTCTCCTGAGAATCGCCCGGATCAGCGCGACCATGCGGTTTTTGGTTGCGGGCGCGGTCCCGACACGGGCCTTGGCGGTCTGATCGATCCTTTCTGCCGTGATCTGGTCGAGATACAGCGTCCCGAAATGTCCATCCAACCAGCGACAGAGACTGATGTCATCACGGCGGCTGGCCTTGTGCTCGGTCTCATCCAGTCACCGCACCACGGCTTCCTGCCAGGGTGTGGCGCTGTCGAACACCCACACGTTCCTGGTGCCACAATTCCCGCTTCAGCTTTGCCTCATACTCCTCAGCGTCTTTCTTGGTTTCCGTGCCAGTGCTTCTTCGTATTTCTTTGCCGTCTGGTGTCGTGAAACGAGTCCACCAGTGACGGCTGTTGGGTCGGCGGTAGAGCATGTCTTGATCCTCGTGCTTGGCTCTGCCGCTCGCGCAGGATTAGCGTACTGCGCACGCAACCACGTTGCCAGATCCTCATCGAGAAATACCCATGCCTTACTGGCTCGTGCCCCTGGTATCTCGCCTGCAACCGCACGGCGGCGTAGCGTTTCAGGGTGCATCCGTAAGAAGGCGGCGGCTTCGTTGAGATCGAGCGTGTTCATGTGGAAGATTCGCTAAGCGGTCATGGTGCCAATGCCGGACGCGGGATGCGCCGGCTTCGAGGCACAGATTTTGATGGCGATTTGAGCGATGCAAATTCCGCGCAACAGAAGCACAAGAGCCAGACCAACTTAAAATCAATAAGTTAACAGCGAAGGTTTGCGCTAAAATCTTTCGCGCATATGAGCGAACCAATCTTAAGCGTGCGATATCAATATGCTTTTCCAACTTGGCTTTGGGCGTAAATATTCGTCCCAACTTTTTTAGCCTAGCGCCTATTCGTACACTTTTAGGATATGATATTGCGCCGTCGCGATTGACACCGAGTATCAATAGATGGAGAAAGCCCATGGGTGTTCGGGGTTTTTTCTCGAATTTTCAATGGTATAAATACTTCAGGAATAGAACACTAATTCTACTTTGTTACTTTAATTCAAACACATTGACTATCCCGTCGCGGTCAGCTTGTAATAACGCTCGATATCCTTTTGCCTTTGCTCATGCCTGACCCGCATTTGCTTGATTCTT
>NZ_CAIPNF010000294.1 GCF_903866365.1 uncultured Thiocystis sp. | reverse complement strand
GGTTGGCGGGCTCTTGAGACGTTGCGCTAAACGCCTCAAGCCGGACGGGGCATGCGCCCCGTCCGGAACCGTTTCCAGCGGCCGGGGCGAAAGGGATCGGGGACGGCGAAACGTGCGGGACGGGGTGCATACTCCGTCCCGCCTTCAGAGATGCCCGGTCCAGAGCAAAACACAACACAACGCCTGTCATTTTGGGCGCGGTTTAAACAGTGGATAGGACGATTAGGTTGAACCCGTGAAACAGATTCTGCAAAACCTCAAGGATGGCCACACCCAAGTGGCGGATGTCCCCTGTCCGCGTGCCGGGGCTGGACACCTGTTGATCCGCTCGACCCGTTCGCTGATTTCGGCCGGGACCGAGCGGATGTTGGTCGATTTCGGCAAGGCTAACCCCATCGAGAAGGCCCGCCAGCAGCCCGACAAGGTGCGGATGGTGCTGGATAAGATGAAGACCGATGGACTGGTGCCGACCCTGGAGGCGGTGCTGAACAAACTGGAGCAGCCCTTGCCGCTCGGGTATTGCAACGTCGGCGCGGTCGCTGAGTTGGGCGCCGGGGTGACGGGTTTCGCGGTCGGCGATCGGGTGGCCTCGAATGGCAAGCATGCCGAGATGGTCGGTGTCCCGGTGAATCTCTGCGCCCGCCTTCCGGACGCGGTGTCCGATGAGTCGGCGGCCTTTACCGTGATCGGCGCCATTGCCCTGCAGGGGATCCGGCTGGTGCAGCCGACGCTGGGCGAGGCGGTGGTGGTGACCGGGCTGGGGCTGATCGGTCTGATGACGGTGCAGTTGCTGCGCGCTCAGGGGTGTCGGGTGTTGGGGCTGGATTTCGATCCGGCCAAGCTGGCGCTGGCGCGCGACTTTGGCGCCGAGACGGTGGATCTCTCCGCCGGGCAGGATCCCGTCGCGGCGGCGTTGGCCTTTTCGCGCGGGCGCGGGGTGGATGCGGTGCTCATCACCGCCTCGACCCAGAGCAACGAGCCGGTCCATCAGGCGGCGCTCATGTGCCGCAAGCGCGGGCGGATCGTGCTGGTCGGGGTGATCGGACTGGCCTTGTCGCGTGCGGATTTCTTCGAGAAGGAATTGACGTTCCAGGTTTCCTGTTCCTATGGTCCGGGTCGCTATGACCCCGCGTATGAGGACGGAGGGCAGGATTATCCGGTCGGTTATGTGCGCTGGACCGAGCAGCGCAACTTTGAAGCCGTGCTGGATATGTTGGCGGATGGGCGGATCGATGTGTCGCCGCTGATCTCGCATCGTTTCTCGCTGGATGAGGTGGAGGCGGCCTATGCGGTGGTCGGTGGGTCCGAGCCGTCGCTGGGCATTCTGCTGGAGTATCCGACCGAGGCCGAGACACCGCTGGAGCAACTGACCCGGCGGACGGTGCAACTGAAACAGGCGCCGGTGGCGTCCGGGACGGGGCGGGGCCGGCCGACGGTCGGTTTCGTCGGTTCCGGCAACTATGCGACCGGGGTGCTGATCCCGGCCTTCGCGAAGACCAAGGTACGGCTCAAGTCGGTGGCCTCCAGTGGCGGAGTCAGCGGCGTGCATGCCGGCAAGAAGCACGGTTTCGAGGAGACGACCACGGATTCGGCCGGTCTGATCCAGGATGCGGCGATCGATACGGTGGTCATTACGACCCGGCACGATTCGCACGCGCGGTTTGTCTCTGACGCGCTGGCGGCCGGGAAGCATGTGTTCGTCGAAAAGCCGCTGGCGCTCAATCGCGCGCATTTGCAACGGATTCGCGAGGTCTACGAACCGCTGGCGGAGCAGGGCCGGGCGCCGCTGTTGATGGTCGGCTTCAACCGGCGCTTCTCGCCCTTGGTGCGGAAGGCCAAGTCATTGCTCGCCGGGGTGCGCGAGCCGAAGTCGTTCGTGATGACGGTGAACGCGGGCGACATCCCGGCGGATCATTGGACGCAGGATCCGGCGGTCGGCGGTGGCCGGATCATCGGCGAGGCGTGCCATTTTATCGATCTGCTGCGGTTTCTGGCGGATGCGCCGGTGACGGCCGTTCAGTCCATGATGATCGGGAAGGCTGCCGGGGTTGCGATCCGGGATGACAAGGTGAGCATTTCATTGTCGTTCGAGGATGGTTCTTTCGGGACGGTGCATTATCTGGCGAACGGGCATAAGTCTTTTCCGAAGGAACGTCTGGAGATCTTCGGCGGCGGGCGGATCCTGCAGTTGGATAACTTCCGGGTGTTGCGCGGGTTCGGCTGGCCGGGCTTTAAGCAAATGAAGCTGTGGCGGCAGGATAAGGGGCAGGCGGCGTGTGTCGCGGCCTTTGTCGAGGCGGTGGCGGCTGGGGGCGTTGCGCCGATACCCTATGAGGAGTTGATTGAGGTGGCGGAGGTGACGTTCGAGGTCGTCGACCAACTGGGGGGTTAGGATTCAGGCAGTCCGCGGATGCGGTGAGGTCTCGATCGTGAGCGGTGAAGCTGGTGGGCTTGCTCTTGAGGCGTTGAGCTGACGCGACTGATGCGGTTCGCGAAATCACCGCGTCTATGCAGGCTGGCAGCCGAGAATCCGGAGATATGGCTATCAAGATTTTTGTACGCACTGCACGAGTAAATATCGATGATGAATTGGCAGAACCACATCCTTGTTGACCCCGCGATTTGTCACGGGAAGGCTTGTATTAAGGGCACGCGAATTCCGGTTGCCGTGATTCTGGACAATCTTGCCGCTGGCGAGGGGATTCCCGCCATTCTGAGGAGTTATCCCACACTGCAAGCCGACGACATTCAAGCCGCACTGACCTATGCCGCCGAACTGGCCCGTGAACGCATCGTCGTTTTGCCGGATGCGGCTTGATGCGCTTCAAAGTCGATGAGAACCTACCTGTCGAGATTGCGGAATTGCTGCGTCAACATGCTCACGATGCGTTGACCGTCACCGAGCAACAACTCAATGGTCAGCCCGACGCGCATATCGCCGACGTCTGTCAAGCCGAGGGCAGAGCCCTGGTGACGCTGGATCTCGATTTCGCCGACATTCGCGGCTATCCACCGGGCGACTATGCCGGCATCATCGTGTTGCGCCCTGCTACCCAATCCATCGTCAGTGTGTTGAACTTATTACAGCGCTTATTGCCGCTGCTGGTCGAGCAACCGTTGATCGGAACCCTGTGGGTCGTGGACGAGCGTCAGGTACGGATCCGTGGTGAGCCCTAGCCCGCGTGGAAGGATGCGGTGAGGCACGAACCGCATCTATGCTGGCTGGGGCGAGATGCTTCGGAATTCCCGGAGTGTCTCTTTCCGGATATGATGTGCGGGTTGTTTCTCAACCGCTACGGTGTCACGGCAAAACATGGATCGATTCCTGCTGTTCACACGTACCATCCGTTATCTGAAGTGGAAGCAGGTTGTCTGGCGTCTTTACCTCGTGTGGGCGCGAGCGACTCAACGGGTTCAGCCTGTTCCTCTATTGGTCTGTCTCAAACCCTATCCCTTGGTCGCTCCGATCGAACGTGCGCCGGGTTGGCTGGGAGACGGTTTCCGCTTCCTGAATCGCGAGGTGCGTTGTCACTCGATCGACTGGAATGCCTCCGATCGACCGAAACTCTGGCTCTATAACCTGCATTATTTCGACTATCTGCAGCAGCCGAGTCTGGATCAGGCTGATGGCATTGCGCTGATTCTGGACTGGGTCGAGCGAAATCCGCCATTTCAGGGGAACGGTTGGGAGCCGTATCCCATTTCGCTGCGCATCGTGAACTGGCTCAAATTCCTGTGTCGGGAGCGGCTCGATCCGGCGACCGAGGCGCGCATCGCGCAATCGCTCTATCAGCAGGCACGTCATCTGCGACGGACGCTGGAGTACCATCTGCTCGCGAATCATCTCTTCAAGAACGGTGTTGCATTGCTCTTCGCCGGTGCGCTGATGAAGGGTGGCAGGGAGCCGGAGGAGTGGTCTCGGAAAGGGGTCGAGATTCTGCGGGCCGAGATCGCCGAGCAGATTCTCCCGGATGGTGGACACTTCGAGCGTTCGCCCATGTATCACGCCATCATCCTGGAGGATGTGCTGGACTGTCTGAATTTGCTCAGCAACGCAAACGCAAACGCAACCGTGTCCTTCGGCGATCTCCCCTCACCCCAACCCCTCTCCCCGCTGGGGAGAGGGGCTTTGGAAATGGGTGCTTTAGCTGATCTTAGACCGTCGCGAAGCCACGCCCACCCAATCAAACCAAAATCTGAAAACGTCGAAGTCAACCTGCGCTCGACGGCTGAGAGGATGCTGAGCTTTCTGCAGGATATCGTCCATCCGGACGGAAGTTATCCGCGCTTCAACGATTCGGCGGAAGGCGTGGCTCCAACGCTCGATCAGTTGCGCCGTTATGCCGTGCGATTGAATATCCCCGTTCCGCCCTTCTCACCCCCAGAGGCGGCTCCCGCCGTGATCGAGAAAGCGGATTTCGGGCTCTGTGTTCTCTCGAACGGGCCGTGGCGTTGTCTCGTCGATTGCGGGCCGATCGGACCGGACTATCAGCCGGGACATACGCACTGCGATACCCTGAGCTTCGAGTTGACGCTGGACGGCGTTTTGGTTGCGGTCAATGCGGGAACCTATGAATATGCCGGATCCGAGCGAAACCGCTTTCGCGCGACCCGCGCGCATAACACGCTGGAACTCGACGGGCAGGAGCAGCATGAGATTTGGTCGACCTTTCGCGTGGCGCGTCGGGGTTATCCGCGACAGATCCAGGTGCGTGGCGGCGGTGGACTGGCGACTTTCTCCGGTCAGCATACGGGCTATCGGCGGCTCCTCGGCCGGCCGATTCATCAGCGGACCTTGACGCTTTCCGCTTCGGGATTGCATGTCGTCGATCAGGTGTTGTCGAGTGGTCGGCATCGGGCGATCAGTCGGGTACATTTGCATCCTGACGTGGAGCTTCGCGGGTGTGACGAGACGGTGGCGGAGTTATCCGTGGCTGGTCGACGCTTGTTGATGAAGCTGGAAAGCGGCAGGCTGTCGGTCGGCGAGTATGACTTTTCTCGTGAGTTTGGTTTGTTGGAACCGGCTAAGGTTTTGATCGTCGCCGATGCTCGGTCGACAGCGCTACGCCTGTCTTATCGATTGGAATTCGAATGAAAATTTTGTTTCTCTCCCATTATTTTCCGCCCGAGGTCAATGCGCCCGCGACGCGTACCTTCGAGCACTGTCGTCAATGGGTCCGCCTCGGGCATGACGTCACCGTGGTGACTTGCGCGCCCAATCATCCGCGTGGCGTTCTTTACGCCGGTTACAGGAATCGGCTGTTTCAGCGGGAGGTGTTGGATGGCGTCAAGGTCATTCGGCTCTGGACCTATTTAACCCCGAACGAGGGGTTTATTAAACGCACTCTGAATTATGTCTCTTATCTGGTCGCCGTCACGCTTGCGCTGCCCTGGCTGCCCAAGTCAGATGTCGTGGTATCGACCTCGCCGCAATTTTTCAACGGGCTCGCCGGTTATTTCGCGAGCCGATTGAAACGCATGCCCTGGGTCTTGGAGATCCGCGACCTGTGGCCTGAGTCGATTCTCGCGGTCGGCGCGATTCAGAACAAGGCGATCATTCGCGTGTTGGAGTGGCTGGAGTTGTTTGCGTATCGCAAGGCCGACCGCATCGTGCCGGTGACGGATGCGTTTCGGCGTGACATGATGGATAAGGGTGTGGACGAACGCAAAATCACCGTGATCAAGAACGGGGTCGATTTGCGTTTTTTTCAGTCTGCTGCCGATGGGTCTGAATTGGCCAGCCAGCTAGGGGTGGAAGGGAAGTTCGTTGCTTCTTATGTCGGCACCCACGGGATGGCGCACCATCTGGAGACCATTCTCGAAGCCGCGGCTTTCATCGATCATCAGGACATCGTCTTTTTGCTCGTCGGCGATGGCGCGGAGCGCAATCGCTTGTTGGCGCTGCGCGATCGGATGGGCCTTAAGAATGTGATCATGCTCGATCAACTGCCGAAAGCCAGCATGCCCGCGCTCTGGTCCATCAGCGATGCGAGCCTGGTGCTGTTGAAAAAGATGGATCTCTTTCGGACGGTGATTCCGTCCAAGATTTTTGAAAGCATGGCGATGGAGGTTCCGATCATTCTCGGTGTCGCGGGAGAGTCTCAGGCGATGATCGAGGAGGCCGAGGCGGGGATTTGTATCACGCCCGAGCGTGCCGACGAGCTTGCCGCGGCGGTCATGCGATTGTACGAGGATCGCGAGCTTGGAAAGCGACTTGGCGCGAAGGGTCGCCGCTATGTCGAGGATCATTTCAACCGTGACCTGTTGGCGGAACGCTACGCAGAGTTACTTGCCGTCTGCGTTCGGCCGCGTTCATCCGCCGTGGGGTAGATGGCTGGGGTGAGGTTTTCAGTTGGAGTCAACCGAAAACGGGAACGGGAACGCGAAGTTGCATCAGTCCGACAAGATGAGTCCCAGGGAGAGCATGTGAAAATATTGACGATCTTTGGCACCAGACCCGAAGCCATCAAGATGGCGCCGGTCGTCCAGGCGCTTGCGGCGGATCCGACGATCGACAGTCTGGTCTGCGTGACTGCGCAGCATCGACAGATGCTCGATCAGGTGCTTCAGTTGTTCGCGATTCGTCCGGATGTCGACCTGGATCTGATGCGGCCGGGACAGGATCTGACGGAGATCACGGCGAATGTCCTCACCGGACTGCGATCTGTCCTGCACGACCTCCGCCCCGATTTAGTGCTGGTTCACGGCGACACCACCACGACCTGCGCGGCGTCTCTCGCGGCTTATTATCAGCGCATCCCGGTCGGACACGTCGAGGCCGGGTTGCGGACCGGTAACATCTATGCGCCGTGGCCCGAAGAGATGAACCGCCGCCTGACTGGTCGCATTGCCGAGTGGCACTTCGCCCCGACCGAAGGGGCTCGCGCGAACCTGTTGCGGGAGGGCGTTGATGCTGATCGCATCACCGTGACCGGCAACACCGTCATCGATGCTTTGTTGGACGTCGTGCGGCGGCTGCGCGAGGATCCCGGGCTTCGCGCGCGCATGGAAGGGCAATTCGCTTTTCTCGATTCCGCCCGTCGCTTGATTTTGGTCACTGGCCATCGACGCGAGAATTTCGGCGACGGGTTCGAACGCATCTGCCAATCGTTGGCAACGCTGGCCGAGCGCGCGGATGTCCAGATCGTCTATCCGGTTCACCTCAACCCGAATGTTCAGGAACCGGTGCGGCGGCTTTTAGGCGGCAAGGGCAACGTTCACCTGATCGAGCCTCTCGACTATCTGCCCTTCGTCGCTTTGATGGATCGGGCCGATATTCTGATCACGGACTCGGGCGGCGTTCAGGAAGAAGCGCCTTCGCTCGGCAAACCGGTTCTCGTCATGCGCGAGACGACCGAGCGTCCCGAAGCGGTCGAGGCCGGCACGGTCCGGCTGGTCGGTACCGATGTGACCGCCATTGTCCGCGAGGCAACGCGCCTACTCGATGACCGGAGCGCTTATGAAGCGATGTCCCGCGCCCATAATCCTTATGGAGATGGGCTGGCTGCTCAGCGTGTCCTCGATTTTATTAAGCTTGGCTTTCAAAGGAACGCTATCCGAAGTCCGACTTAACCGACCACTGACAACAGACATTTCACAATGAATCAAACATTATGCATCATGGGTTTAGGCTATATCGGTCTACCCACCGCGAGTCTGCTGGCGAGTAAAGGCTTCAAAGTCCATGGTGTGGACGTAAGCCCTCATGTCGTGGAGACCATCAATGCCGGGCGTATTCATATCCGTGAGCCGGAACTCGATATCCTGGTCAAATCGGCGGTGCAAAGCGGGCGGCTTCAGGCGGACACTCAACCCGCGCCCGCCGATGTCTTCATTCTGGCGGTTCCGACCCCCTTTAAGGACGGCTATGAACCGGATTTGACGTATGTCGAGTCTGCCACGCGCGCCATCGCTCCTTATTTGGCGCCAGGCAATCTTGTCATTCTGGAATCCACCAGTCCGGTGGGCACGACCGAGCTGGTTGCGCATTGGATTGCGGAGACGCGGCCGGATTTGCGGGTGTCCGGTCGTGGGAGTTCTGAGATTGATGCGCCGGAGGCGATTCATGTCGCTCATTGCCCCGAGCGTGTTTTGCCTGGTCAGATTATTCGCGAGCTGGTGGATAATGATCGCATCGTCGGGGGCATCGACGATGCGTCGACTGCGGCGGCGGCTGATTTTTACCATCTGTTTGTTGCTGGCGAGGTGCTTGTCACCGATAGTCGGACGGCGGAGCTTGCGAAGCTCACTGAAAATACCTTTCGCGATGTCAATATTGCCCTGGCGAACGAACTGTCCCAGATCTGCGATCGTCTTGGGGTCGATGTTTGGGATCTCATTCATCTCGCCAACCATCATCCTCGGGTCAATATCCTGCGTCCTGGTCCGGGCGTCGGGGGACACTGCATCGCGGTTGATCCCTGGTTCATCATTCACTCCGCTCCCGAGCAAGCCCAACTGATCCGCGCCGCGCGCGAGGTGAACAATGGAAAGCCGGGGCAGGTTGTCGCGAAGGTTCGCGCCAAGGCCGCGCGTATTCAAAGCCCGACCATTGCCTGTTTTGGTCTGGCCTACAAACCGGACATTGACGATTTGCGCGAAAGCCCGGCGCTATTGATCACGCGTCAGTTGGCCGAGGAAGGCTTGGGGCGCGTTCTCGCCATTGAACCCCACATCGAAGTGCTTCCTTCATCGTTAGCGGAAGCGGGCGTGACTCTCTGCGGGATTAATGAAGCCTTGGAAGAAGCGGACATCGTGCTTGGACTGGTTGCGCATCGGGGCTTTCGCAAGGTGTCACGGACGGTGCTGCAGGAGAAAATCGTGATCGATACCTGTGGACTGTGGCGGTCGTGAAGGCGAAACGTGTTTACGACGGTCAGTGTCAAGGCAGCCCGCGTAGATGCGGTGACGAAGGAACCGCATCCACGCGGGCTTTACCGATCCGTCCGTGATGGCCTGCGATGGCGATCTGGACGCGGTGTGGCGCGACGATCCGGCGCGAGTGGTGCGCCCCATTGGCGCTCGGGTGCGTTCGACCCCAACGCTTGCGTTGGGGCTGGATGCCGCCGCATCCGACGCTTTCGGTGCGTCGGTCCTGGTCTGCCACGCAGGGCGGTTTCGATACCCGTGATCGGATCGCGGCGGATGACGATCCGATGCGGCGTCTTTTCTCGGGGCTGACGGCGCGACAGGTGGTCTCTCTCCCCGAGGTGCTGGTCCGGATGCGCACGGGCGGCGCCAGTCATCGTTCGCTCGGAAATATCCTGCGGAAATCGTCTGAAGATGATCGGGCGTTACGCGCGAATGGCGTTGGCGGCGTCGGGGCCTTGGCCTGGAAAAATCTGTCGAAGCTGGGGCAGTTTGTGGTGCGGTCGTTGCCCATCATCCCCGATCCTTCTCCCCGTGGGGGATGAAGGGGGAAATGCGCGTCGGAGGCGGCGAGGGAGGAACCGTCAGGATCGCGCGCGCTGCGGTTCCTTGGTCACCGCATCGCGGGCTTAGGCCGCCTGGATGCAGGATGCGACGTGCGCGACGCTGGTCTAGGCTATCCTTGGACGACGAAATTCCGTGGGAACTTCGGATCAACGCCGGGCGGCCTAAGGCGTATCGGATTGACTGCGTGGGGGATGTGATAGGATCCAAGGCCATGCGATCCGAAGAATTAGCTGCCTTAGCGGGCGACATCAAGCCGGTCGATCTGGGACCGGTTCATCATCGTGCGCGTGACGAGGTCGTCCGTCTGGGTAAAGCCACAGGGAAGGAATACGGCGTGGCAGTGTTTGTGGATGGGCGCATCCTGTCTTTTGGTGGTGACCACGAGAATCGGATCGATGTTCCACCGTTCGATGCTCCTCCAGGATCGGTCACCATTCACCACAATCATCCGAGCGGAGATAGCTTCAGCCGCGCCGACCTTCGCGTTTTACTGGAACGCCCTGATTTAGGACGCATTGATGCTCATGGCCACGAAGGATTATGGGCGAGCTGTGAACGTGTAGGCGGATCGCTGACCAAACAGAATGCGATTCTCGCTGTCGAAGACGCGGCGTCACAAGCCAGGTCATTGATTGCGAAAAAGCTCGGTCGACACGAATTGGCTGAAGAGGTGGCGCGCGCGAGCTTGTGGCAAGTGGTGATGTCCTTGCTATTGGAAAGACAAGGCGTTCTCCGGTACGCCTTGAATGCCGAATCGATCATATTGTTGGCGCGTCAGGTTCTAAAATGAAAAAAGAAACAATGAGCTACATCTACGAAGACCCGCCGAGTCTGCGGATTGAGGACTGGGAAGCTTTTTGTGAAAAGATGCGCGAAGAGGTTGCGCTTCACCCAGACAGACAAGACGCGATCGACACGCTCTCCTCATCCGAACGCTTTCTGCGCGAGTTGCGTCAGGAGTGGGCCGCGATCAAGTCTCAAGCCGCCTGAGCGCGCGTCGGATTCGGTGAGGAGCGATACGCATTGATCGCGAGCGATCGTGACTGACCTTTATGAAGGCCGTCATGCCACTCAACGTTTACCTTCATCTCGCACCCACGCTCCAGCGTCACTGCCATTAAGTTAGGTGATTTACGGGAAAGACTTTACCGATTTTCCGTTCGTCCTGAGTCCTGAGTCCTGAGTCCTGAGCCCTTCGGCAAGCCTGTCGAATGGGATGACCGGAAAATCGCGCTCAGAGGCCGACATTGCATCCGTTCATGGTTCGACAAGCTCACCACGAACGGATGCAAGCTCACCACGAACGGATGCAATGTCACCACGAAAGTGGGTATGAGCTTTCCCGGAAATCGCCTAAGGTGGGCGACCACGAGGATAATTGAAGATGGACGTGTCAACCGTGACTCGCAAGGGTCAAGTCATCATCCCGCGTGCTTTACGGCAACGCTTAGGCATTCGTCAAGGGAGCAGGGTGGGGTTTTCGCTTGTCGGCGATCAGGTTCTGATTCGGGTCGTGCATGCCCCAGCATCCGCGCCAACGAGTGGTTTTGGCATGCTCAAAAGCCAACGCGCCGCTGTGCCGGCTGATTTCGATCCGGCAACGCTGTTGTTATTGAAGAAAGAGACGGCGTCGCGCTAGCGATTTCTCATGCGTTGGCCGGGTTGGAATTTGCTGATGCGCTTCACTTGACCAGCTATCGGGACTGCGACCGCATGGCATCGTTCGATGATCGCAAGTTCGCCCGCCGCGCCAAACGCATGAACCTTGCTCCACACGTCTTCGTGCCTTCAAGCCCTTGAATTTATGATTTAAAAAATCATGTTAGGCGTGATGATTCTCTAGCTCATCAACGCGTGCTACAACAGCCTTTCTACCTTGCCCGATACCCTGTCCGCGGTGCGGGAGCAGCAAGGGATTGCGCTGGAATACCTCCTGATCGACGGCGGTTCGTCCGATGGCACGGTCGATTTGATTCGCGCCGAGAGCGGGAGGCCGGGGACGCCGGTTTCGCATTGGCAGAGCGAGCCGGATCAGGAAATCTATGATGCCCTGAATCAAGGGATCGCCCTGGCGACGGGCGAGGTGCTGGGGTATCTGCACGCCGATGATGTCCTGGCGCATCCGCGCGTCCTCCAGCGGGTGGCGGCCTGCTTTGCCGATCCGTCGGTAATGGCCTGCTATGGCGATCTGGACTATGTGTGGCGCGACGATCCGGCGCGGGTGGTGCGGCATTGGACCTCGGGTGCGTTCGACCCCCAACGCCTGCGCTGGGGCTGGATGCCGCCGCATCCGACGCTCTATGTGCGTCGGTCCTGGTATGCCACGCATGGCGGTTTCGATACCCGTTATCGGATCGCGGCGGATTACGATTTGATGCTGCGTCTTCTCTCGGGGCTGACGGCGCGACAGGTGGTCTATCTCCCCGAGGTGCTGGTCCGGATGCGCACGGGCGGCGCCAGTAATCGTTCGCTGCGGAACATTCTGCGCAAGTCCGCCGAGGATTATCGGGCGTTGCGGGCGAATGGCGTTGGCGGCGTCGGGGCCTTGGCCTGGAAGAATCTGTCGAAGCTGGGGCAGTTTGTGGTGCGGTCGTCGCCCCTCATTCCCGGCCATTCTCCCCGTGGGGGAGAAGGGGGAAATGCGCGTCGGAGGCGGCGAGGGAGGAACCGTCAGGATCGCGCGTGCTGCGGTTCCTTGGTCACCGCATCGCGGGCTTAGGCCGGTTCCCTCGCAGGTGGTGCGTCATTGGACCTCGGGTGCGTTCGATCCGAAGCGGCTGCGCTGGGGCTGGATGCCGACACGCTGTTCGATGTGCTCGAACCGGGCGGCGCGGTGATCGTCTCAACGCGATATCCTGGCGATTTGAAGAGTCCATCATTGCGGTGGCGTGGCGACCGGGATCAGGAACAGATGGCTACACCTGTACGACCTGCGCGCATTGCCGACGCTCCGGCGTCGCGTGACCGAACCGGCCGCTGGAGCGGCCAGCCGGCATTCCCGCGCTGGAGCGTACTGGGAACGAGCGCGACGAGCGCGATGATCTGGACGCGAGTATTGGCTGATGCTTGAACTGCTCGACCCCAAGAATGACTATGTCTTCAAGCGTCTGTTCGGCGAGGCGCCCGAGTTGCTGGTTGCCCTGATCAACGATCTGCGCCCGGATCTGCCCGAGATCACGGCGGTGGAGGTGTTAAACCCAACCATCGATGCGGCGGAACTGCGCGGCAAATACATCATCCTGGACGTGCTGGCGCGCGATGCCGCGGGGCATTGTTACAACGTCGAGATCCAGGTGCGCCGCTATGGCGCCTGGCGCCAGCGCGGGCTGTTCTATCTGGCCCGCACCCTGAGCCGACAGTTGGGCACGGGCGAGGATTACAGCGAACTGCGCGCGTCGGTGGGCATTCATTTGCTGGATTTCGATCTGTTCAGCGACACGCTGGCGCAGCGCGGACAAGCGCTTTGGCGCTTCGAGATGCGCGACCAGACGCAGCCTGAGGTCACGCTGGGGAACATCCTGCAGTTGAACCTGATCGAATTGAAAAAGGCCGACCGGCTGGGGCTGGTCCCTGGGCCGCTGTCGGCCTGGGTCACCTTTTTCGAGCACTGGCGGGAGGACGCGACGATGGCGACGATCGAACATGCTCCGATCCGGGAGGCGTTGAACCGAGTGCGTCGGCTGAGCGCCGACGAGGAAGCGCAGCGCCTCGCGTTCGTGCGCGAGCGCGCGCTGCGCGACGAGCTGTCGTTTCTGAAGGAGGCGCGGGAGGAAGGGCGGGAGGAAGGGCGCCAGGAAGCCGCTCGCGAGACGGCGGGTCATCTGCTTCGCCTTGGCCGGCTCAACGAGGACGAGATTGCGGCCGTCACCGGGCTGACGCCGGACGTGGTCCGCGCGATGCGCGCCGGGGATCCGACGGGTTTGGACCCTTCGTCCGAATGACTAAAGCCTTGCGTCATGGACGCTTTCCGGTGGTGACGAGCCGGGAAGTGGTGGAGCATGTATCTGCACCGCGCCACGATGCCGCCACCCTGTTGGATCGGCCGGAGCCGGGCGGCACGGTGATCGTCTCGACGCCCGATCACGGTTATTGGAAGACTCTGGCGATGGCGCTGACCGGCAAAATGGACGCACATTTCACCGCGCTGTGGGACCACGGACCCATCAAGTTCTGGTCGATCCGGACGCTGGGCGAGTTGCTGCGCGAGGCGGGGTTCGTGGACATCCGCCGCGAGCGGGTGGGGCGGATTCCGGTGCTGGCGAAGTCGATGATTGCGGTGGCGCGGCGACCGGGATAAATCTGTGTGTTTTCATCACCAACCCATGCGGAGGCCGTCATGCCGCTCACCGTCTGCCTGACACCCGAGGAAGAAGCCTTATTGGAAGCTGTCAGTCGTCAATCCGCGCGCAGCCAGGATGATTTGGTCCGCCAGGGCATCCGCGAGATCTGTCAGCGATTGTTAGAGCAAACGGGGCCGACGCCCTATGCGTTGGGGCAGGATCTTTTCGGCGCCGGGCATCTGGCCAATGAGCCCACGGATCCCGCGAAACGCCAAATTTGGGAGGCGTTGCATGCCAAACATCGCCGCCTGGGTTGATACCGGGTTCCTCGTTGCCTTGTTTGCACGCAATGACCCGTATCACGCCTCAGCGGTCGAGTTCCTGGCTAAACCTCAACGCCTGGAACTGCATTCGCTCTGGCCCGTCGTGGCCGAAGCCAGTTTCTTTCTCGATACCTCCGGCAAGATTGCGCTGCTGAGTTGGCTGGAGCGCCACGGGGTCATCTTGCATGCACTCAGTGTTGCCGAATTGCCAGCGATTCGTGGGATCTTGAAGAAATATCACGATCTCGCCCCCGATTTCACCGACGCGGCGCTTGTCGCGCTCGCTGGAATCCACGGCATCAACAAGATCATCACCGTTGATGTGCGTGACTTTTCTGCTTATCGGCTTCCCGATGGACGAGCCTTTGAGCGTTTATGGCTATCAAGGCGTTCGCCCATGAAACTCGTCGCCATCGTCCTGACTTTCAACGAATCACCGCACCTGGCGCGCTGTCTGGCGAGTTTGCGGGAGGTCGCCACCGGGATTCCTGCGCGAGGTGGGGTTTGTGGAGATCCGCTTCGAACGGGTCGGGCGGGTGACGGTGCTGGCGAAGTCGATGATCGCGGTGGCTTGACGCCCCGACTAGGCCAGGAGGTCACGGCGCGGGAGGTGTGCTCGGCGCAGTGAGTTTTTGTGTGCGTTATTCGGATCGATCGGCAACATAGACCACAGGCATAGTGTCAGTATGAACACGAGGCAACTCATCAATGAAGCGGTGTCGCTTCCGGTGGAAGAACGTGCGCGAGTGATCGATTCGCTACTGCGTAGTCTGAACCCACCAGCATCAGAGATTGATCAACAATGGATAGAGGAAGCCAAACGGCGTCTTTCTTCGCTTCGATCTGGCCGCATCGAGGCAATTTCGGGAGACGAGATATTCAGGAAGGTACGGGAAAGGTTTGACGAATGAGCTTTTCCTTTCATCCAGAAGCAGAAAAAGAATTAAATGCGGCAATTGATTATTACGAAGAGATCGAGCCTGGTTTGGGATACGACTTCGCACTAGAAGTTCATGCAGCCATCAAGCGCGCAGTGTATTTCGCAAGGTTTGGGGCCGGTTTGAACAATGAGAGTTTGGGCTGTGCTCGCGGATGATGTAAGAAAATCGTTGGTCAGGCGATTCCCGTATGGCATCCTGTACACGGAAGAACAGGAAGGAATCTTCGTCGTTGCGGTGATGAATCTGCACCGTGAGCCAGGCCAATGGAAGAAGCGGCGGTCGATTCCGGTCAGGGACAAACGGCATCCTGCGAGGGCTGGTGCTGGCGGAGGAGCGGCGATTGCTGCGTACAATCGGGCCTTGCCCATGGTGATTGAGGTTATTCCCGATGGTTTCCATGAATCTCGCTGATGCTCAGACGCGGCTGTCGGCGCTGGTCGCGGCCGCCTTGAAGGGTGAGGAGGTTGTTATCGCCAACGCTGGCGAGCCTCTGGTGCGCGTGGTTCCCTGTCAGCCGCGCGTGGCGCCACGTCAGCCGGGACGGCTGCGTGGTCAAATCCGGATCGCCGATGATTTCGACAGCCCGGATGAAGCGATCGTCAAGCTGTTCGAGGAAGGCCGATGAGCGGATTGCGGCTCGACACGCCGTCGATCCTCTGTTTGGTGGCTATTCGGTTCAGGTGCTTCAGCCGACGGCTTGAGCGTCTCTGAGCCGATCGGGTCGGGCTGCATCGTTCGCCGGTGGTCTTGCTGTTGCATTGACGGCAAAACCTGGACAAACGCTTGAAGCTTGGTGGCATGAGCGATCCGGTGACGGTTTCGACGGCCTTACTCAATCAGAGGCTCGTTAACGCGAACGCTCCCCGGATGCTGACCGGATCCGAAATCGAATTGCTGAGGGAAAGCAAGCAGGAAATTGCAGCCCGCGTCGATACGGTGAGGGACGAACTGCGGAAATCGTCTGAAGATGATCGGGCGTTGCGGGCGAATGGCGTTGGCGGCGTCGGGGCCTTGGCCTGGAAGAATC
>NZ_CAIPNF010000293.1 GCF_903866365.1 uncultured Thiocystis sp. | reverse complement strand
GCCAGCCGCGAAGAGATCGCCGCGAACGATTACAACCTGAACATTCCGCGCTATGTCGATACCTTCGAGGAGGAAGAGGCGGTCGACATCGGCGCGGTGCAACAGGAGATCGCCGGGATCGAGGCCGAATTGGTGCAGGTGCGCGGGGAGATGGCGGCGGCGTTGCGGGAGTTGGGGTTGTGATACCAAAGGACTGGGAAAAGAAACCAATATCCGAGTTTGGTCAAATCCAAGGGGGACGTCAGCGTTCGCCAAAGGCTAAAGGCAAACTGCGGCAGTATTTGCGAGTAGCCAATGTCTTCGATGGCTACATCGACACATCCGATGTGCTTGAAATGCCTTTCACGGATGCTGAGCATCTCCGTTTTCGCCTGCGCACTGGTGACATACTGCTTAACGAAGGCCAAAGCCTTGAACTGGTTGGAAGGCCAGCAATGTATAAAGGCAAACCGCCTGATTGCTGCTATCAGAACACCTTGATCAGATTTCGGCCGGGGCATCACATCGATGGCAACTTTGCCCTGAAAGTTTTCCAGTATTGCCACCACACGGGCAAATTTTCTGCAATCGCCTCGCGCACTACTTCGATAGCCCATCTTGGCGTTGAACGATTCGCTGGACTGCCAATTCCAGTTCCGAAATCAATCGCTGAACAGCAAAAGATAACGGAAGCAATCGATTATTGGGACCGCGCCCTCTCTATCACTGAACGCCTGATCGCTGCCAAGCTGAAGCAGCGCAAGGGACTGATGCAGGAACTGCTGACCGGCAAGCGGCGGTTTCCGAGATTTTCGGAGCCGTGGCGGGAGGTCCATCTTGGAGCGGTCACGACCGAATCCCTGGACCGCAACAGCGGGCGTCTTGGCCGAGAATCGGTGCGCGCGGTCACCAATTCGGCCGGCATGATCCCCATGCGCGCGCAGACGATTGCCGGGGTTCTGGACCGCTACATGGTTGTCGAGCCACGCGCCTTCGCCTACAACCCGATGCGAATCAATGTCGGCTCGCTGTGCAAGTGGCCCGGCGACGAACCTTGTCTGGTGAGCCCGGACTATGTGGTGTTCAACTGCAAGGCGGGTGAGCTGGACGCGGATTACTTCGACTATCTGCGGCACACGCACCGCTGGGATCACTCCATGCAGGCAGCGGGCAATGGCAGCGTCCGGGTGCGGATCTATTACGATGACCTGGCATCGCTGCGATACGTCATCCCGCCATTACCTGAGCAAGTCCGAATAAGCACTTTTCTCCGTAGCCTGGACCGCGAGCTTTCACTCCTCCGCGCCCAGCTCGCCGCCCTCAAAACCCAAAAACGCGGCCTGATGCAGCAACTTTTGACCGGCAGGGTCAGGGTTTGCCTTCCAGCGGTTTCTCAAGCGGCTTTAGCCTGTCCTGAAGAACCCGCGTAATCGCGAAATCGCCACCCCATCCACCACTCGCCCCCCAGAGGACACCATGCAAGCACAGATTGTCGTTGATGATCGATTGATGAACGAAGCCTTGCGCGTGACCGGCCTTCAAGGCGCTGAAGAGGTCATCGAAGTGGCCTTGCGGGAACTGATCGAGCACCGCCGCAATGATCCACTTGCCCGCGCCTTTGGGCAAATGCCTTGGGATGGCGAGCTCGATGCGATGAGGACGGATCAATGATGGTGGTCGATTCTTCGGTCTGGATCGACTATTTCAACGGCCAGCCGACTCCACAGACCTTGTCTCTGCGCGATCAGGTCGAGCGCAGCCGAATCGTCGTTGGCGACCTGATCTTGTGCGAGGTTCTGCAAGGCTTTCGGCGGGATCAAGACGTGAAATCCACGCGCGAATTGCTGCTCGGCTTCCAGTATCGCGAGTTGGTTGGCCAACAGGTCGCCTTGGACGCGGCCTGTCATTACCGGACGTTGCGGGCGAAGGGCATCACGGTTCGGAAAACGATCGATATGCTGATCGCGACCTTTTGCCTGCGCAACGACTTCGAGTTGCTGCATGCGGATCGCGATTTCGACCCTATCGAAGCGCACTTGGGTCTGCGTGTCGTCCAAGCATAGGAGGTGGCAACGAATCATGGCCGAGCAATGCAGCTTCTGCGGCAATACGCACCTGACACCGAAGACGACCCGCTACATCCATGACCGGAATGGCGAGATGCTCGTCGTGGAGCAGGTTCCCTGCCTCGAATGCGACGATTGCGGCGAGCAGTATTTCGAGATCGCGGTCTTGAAGCGGATTGAGGCCGATCATCGGGATATCGCCAAGCACCGCAAGCAAGCAAACAACCCGGTTGGTGCAGGTTGTCGTGCGGAAGTTCGAGTCGCCGGCACGGTGATGCGCGCGACGGCTCATGGCGATTGGCCGCACCGATTGCAGAGCATCGCTCATACCGGCATCCTTACCGGTAACAGACCCGCCACGCCTCTCCGTACCGGCTCGCCGATACGTGACGCGCAAACCTGGCGGGTATTTTTTTGGGGCGGCAGGCGCTGATGCCTGGACAATCGACCTATCGACCGCCCTATACCATCACCCAGGAGATCCTGAACCGGGCCGCCTGGATCAGCGAGGCCATCGGGCGACTGACCCTGCTCACCGATCCGGTTCGGGCGCTCCGGCTGCGGCGCGTCAACCGCGTCCGCACCATTCATAGCTCGCTGGCCATCGAGGGCAATACGCTCAGCGAAGCCCAGATCACGGCCATTCTGGAAGGTAAACGGGTGATCGCTCCCCCGCGCGAGATCCAGGAGGTGCGCAATGCCCTGACCGCTTACGAGCACTTCGACGCTTGGCATCCGGAGCGCGAAGCCGATTTGCTGGAGGCACATCGGATCCTGATGTCCGGCCTGATCGACGAGGCCGGCACCTACCGGCGCAGCGGCGTCGGCGTCATGGCGGGGGCGCAGGTGATTCACATGGCACCGCCGGCACACCGCGTGCCCAACTTGGTGGCGGATCTGTTCGCCTGGCTGGCAGGCAGCGACGCCCACCCCTTGATTGCCAGTTCGGTATTCCACTACGAATTCGAGTTCATCCATCCCTTTGCCGACGGCAATGGTCGCCTGGGACGGTTGTGGCAAAGTCTGATCCTGGCGCACTGGAATCCGCTGTTCGCGGACTTGCCGGTGGAAAGCCTCGTGTTCGATCATCAGGGCGCGTATTACCAAGCGTTGCAGGCCAGCACCGACCAGACGGATTGCGCGCCTTTCATCGCCTTTATGCTTCAGATGCTCGCGGAGGCGCTAGCCACCATCAGCCCCCAAGTCGCGCCGCAAGTCAGCCCCCAAGTCGGCGCGCTGCTGCGGGCGCTCCAGGGTGAAATGACCCGCGAAACCCTGCAAGCCGCTCTGAGTCTGCGGGACCGCAAGTCGTTTCGCGCGCGGTATCTCCAGCCCGCCCTGGCCGATGGGCTGATCGAGATGACGATTCCAGACAAGCCCAATAGCCGTTTGCAGCGCTACCGTCTGACCGACCAGGGCCACCAGTGGCTGGATCGGCAGGATTGATGACCTATGGGATCGAATTGCACAGGAAAACGCTCATGGAAACTAACCCCTACCTCGAAGACCTCGACTCCAAGATCCCCGCCATCCAGGTGCTGGAGTCTCTCGGCTGGACCTACCTCACCCCGGATGAGGCCCTGGCGCTGCGCGGCGGCCGACCCGATCAGGTGGTCTTGACTGGCGTCCTGCGGCCCTGGCTGGAAGCGCACGCCCGCTTCGAGACGCGCGGCAACACCTATCCGTTCTCGTCTTACAGCCTCGACGAGGCATTGCGCCGCCTGACCACGGTCCCGTTCGATGGGCTGATCCACACCAACGAGACGATCTACAACCTGCTGACGCTCGGCACGAGCCTCGACGAGACCATCCAGGGGGAGCGCAAGGGGCGCTCGCTGAGCTTCATCGACTGGGTGCACTGGGAGCGCAATGTCTTCCATGTCACCGATGAATTCGCGGTGGAGCGCAGTCGCTCGAAGGCGACCCGGCGGCCTGATCTGGTGCTGTTCGTCAACGGCATCCCTTTCGTCGTGATCGAGTGCAAACGCCGCGACCAGGATCAGGTCGGCGGCAAGCCACAGGTCAAGGTCGCGATCGGCCAGCTCATCGACTACCAGCAGCCCGACCAGATCCCACATCTGTTCCAGTATGCGCAGTTGATCCTGGCGACCTCGGTCAATGACGTGCTGTTCGGCACCGTCGGCACCCCGGAGAAGTTCTGGTCGCACTGGCGTGAGCAGGACGAGAACACGGCCGCGGCGCGGGAAGCCGCCAATCACCCCTTGAGCCACCACGCCAGCGCGCGTTTCCTGACGCCGGGCGGCCGATTGGAACGTCCGAAAGACACCATCCGCGAACATCCCGCGCTGCCCTATTTCAACGCCCTGCTGGACGGCGGCGAGCGCCTGCCGACCGAGCAAGACCGCGTGCTCTGGGCCATGCTGCGTCCGGCGCGGCTGCTGGATTATGCCTATGGCTACGTGCTGTTCGACGCGGGCGTGCGCAAAGTCGCGCGCTACCAGCAATTCTTCGCGGTGCGGGAGACGCTGCGGCGGGTCATCGTGCTGCGCGAGGGCCGCCGCCTGGGGGGTGTTATCTGGCACACCACCGGCAGTGGCAAATCATTGACCATGGTGATGCTGGCCAAGGCGTTAGCCTTGCATCCGGCCTTGGCGAACGTGCGCATCCTGCTGGTGACCGACCGGATCGATCTCGACAAGCAACTCTGGGGCACCTTCCAGGCGTGCGGTAAGACCGCCAGGCGGGCCAAGAGCGGACAGCACCTCTCCGAGCTGATCCAGGCGGGTTCGGTCCCCGTCATCACGACCGTCATCGACAAGTTCGAGACCGCGGCGCAACGCTACAAGCTGAGCGATCCGGACCCCAACACTTTCCTGCTGGTCGATGAAGGGCACCGCAGCAACTACAACGAGACCGCAGCATTGATGCGCCAGGTCTTCCCCAACGGCTGCTACATTGCCTTCACCGGCACGCCCCTGACCAAGAAAGAAAAGAACACCGCCAAGCGCTTCGGTGGTTTCATCCACAGCTATCCCATGCGCCAAGCCGTGGCCGATGGCGCCGTCGTGCCGCTGCTGTACGAGGGTCGCGTAGCCGAGCTGGAACTCCAGACAGACACCCTGCAACGCTGGTTCGAGCGCGTGACGCGCGATTTGAACAAAGCGCAGGCGGCCGACCTGAAACGGCGCATGGCCAGCGATGGCGAGCTTTCCCGCGCCGCGCAACGGTTGAAGATGATCGCCTACGACATCGGCGAGCACTACCAAAAGAACATCCAGGGTACCGGTTTCAAGGCCCAACTGGCCGCCGACTCGCGCGAGAGCGCTATCCGCTACCAACAGTTCTTCGAGGAGTTCGGCGTGGTGGAGAGCGCGGTCATCATGTCCAAGCCCGATCTGCGCGCCGAGAGTCAGTCGGTCAAGGCATTCTGGCAAGCGATGATGGACCGCCATGGATCGGAGAAGCATTACAACGAGGACACCCTGGCGTCCTTCTCGCGGGCCGACGGGGTCGAGATCCTGATCGTCATCGACCGGCTCTTGACCGGCTTCGACGAACCACGCAATCGCGTCCTCTATATCGACAAGCCGCTCCAGGAGCATTCGTTGCTCCAGGCCATCGCCCGCGTCAACCGGCTCTACGAGGAGAAAGATGCTGGCCTGCTGATCGACTATCGCGGTGTGCTCGGCAAGCTGAACGAGGCCATGCGCACCTATGACACGCTGGCGGAGTTCGATCCCAAGGACGTCGATCTGACCGGCGCCTTGACCGATATCCGCGTCGAGATCGCTCGTCTCCCACAGCTCCACACCGACCTCTGGGCGGTCTTCAAGGACGTCAGGAACAAGCAGGATAAGGAGGCCCTGGAACGCCATCTAGCCCCCGAGGACGTGCGAGCGGACTTCTACGCGGCATTGCGCGCCTATCTCAAGACGCTGGCGGTCGCACTCGGCAGCGAGGCATTCTTCGAGCAGACCCCGGAGGCGCGCATCGCGCAATACAAGCGGGATCTCAAGTTCTTCGTCCAACTGCGCCGCTCGGTGCAACAGCGCTATGCCGAAACGTTGGATGACAGCGCCTACGAGCAGCAGGTACGCAAGCTGATGGACACGCACATCCAGTCGCCGGACATGACCGTCATCACCCCGCAAGTCGACATCTTCAATGTCGATGCCTTTCAAGCGGAGGTCGCGCGGGTCGAGGGCAAGGCCGCCAAGGCGGACACCATCGCCAGCCGTTTGAAACGAACGGTCACCGAGAAGATGGATGAGGATCCGGTACTCTACAAACGCTTCGTCGACCTGGTACAACAAGCCATCGACGACTACCGCGCCGGGCGGATCGACGAATTGGAGTATCTCAAGCGGATGCAGGACTATCACGCGGCGATCATCCAGGGGCGAGAGGAGGCCATTCCGCCCGCGCTGCGCGGACGGCGCACCGCACAGGCGTTCTTTGGCGTGGTCGGCGAAGCGATGGAGCACGATTCCCAACGCGACGCCGACACCCGTACCCAGCTCGCCGTGGACATCGCCCTGACCATTGAGGATCTGATCGCGGCACGCAGCATTCGCGACTGGGTCCATAACGCGGACGTGCAACAGCAGATGACCGATGCCATCGACGACTATCTGTTCGAGCTGCGCGACACGGCCGGCCTCACCTTTGAGACGGCCGACATGGACGGGATCATGGATCGCTGTCTCGATATCGCCCGCAAGCGAGCGCACCTGTGAGCACGGGCGCGGAAGTGGAGACGCCCACACGCGACTGCGTTCATTGGGGCCGCACCGCGATCCATTATGAAATCAGCTATCGGGCGCGCAAGACGCTCGCCATCTCAGTGCATCCGGATCTACGTGTGAGCGTTGCCGCCCCGCTCGGCGCCGATCCCGAAACCATCCGCGCCAAGGTACTCAAGCATGCCGCCTGGATCCGCGCCCAGTGGCGCGAGCTTGGACTCTATCTGCCCAAGCAACCACCTCGGCGCTATATCAACGGCGAGACCCATCGTTACCTGGGACGCCAGTACCGGCTGCGTGCGGTGCAGGGACCAGAGAACAGCGTGAAATGCTTGCGTGGTTATTTCCACGTCACCACCCGTCTGGAACCAACGCCGACCGTGGTTCAGCGACGCCTCGAAGACTGGTTTCGCGATCGTGCCGAAATCGTTTTCGGTGAACGCCTTGAGGTTTGCCAAGCCCGCGCGGCGCGTGAAGGCATCGCGCGGCCGGTGCTCAAGATCAAGCGGATGCTCAAACGCTGGGGTAGTTGTGCGATGGATGGGACCATCACCCTGAATGTAGAGCTGATCCAAGCGCCGAAGGACTGTATCGACTACGTCATCAAACACGAGCTTTGCCACCTGAAAGAGCCTCATCACGGGCCGCGCTTCTGGGCGCTATTGTCCAAGCTGATGCCGGATTACGAACAGCAACGGGAGCGATTGAATCGAGTCGCCGCGCAACCTGCTTGAAGGTATGCACCACCTCGACGAGATCCGCCTGGTTGGCCATGACCTGGTCGATGTCTTTGTAGGCGCCAGGGATCTCGTCGAGTACGCCCTTGTCCTTGCGACAGATCAGCCCCTCGGTCTGCGCCGCGAGGTCCGCCTCGGTGAACTGCTTCTCGGCGGCGGTACGGCTCATGCGCCGCCCGGCGCTGTGGGCAGGAACAAAAGCTGTCCGGGTTGCCCAGACCACGCACGATGTAGCTGCGTGCGCCCATGCTGCCGGGGATGATACCCAGATCACCCGCCCGCGCTCGGATCGCGCCCTTGCGGGTCACCCAGACATTCGCGTCGTCATGATGCTCGCGGTCGACATAGTTGTGATGGCAGTTGACCACGTCCGTCATCACCGCAAAGGCCGGGAGATGGCGGGCCAGCGCCGCCAGCACCAACGCCATCATCTGGTCGCGGTTCTCGCGGGCATCGGCTTGCGCCCAGGAGACGGCGGTGACGTAATCGTCGAAGTGCGCGCTGCCCTCCGGGAAATGGGCCAGATCGCGGTCGGGGAGCTGGATAAACCAGCGTTCCATGTCGCGCCGGGCCAGCTCGATGAAATAGGTGCCGATGGCGTTGCCGATGCCTCGGCTGCCCGAGTGCAGAATGACCCACACCTGGCTGACTTCATCCGCTGATCGCGCATCTCCAGGTGCGGGACGTGGATGCGTGGCACTGGCTCGACGTGACGCGCGCCCTTGAACGAGGCTGCGGCTGATCGCCCACTTCCCGCCCCACTGAGACTTGAAACGCGCCGCCTGTGTGTTCAGGATTGAGCACCGGAGCCGCCCCAATCGCTCGCCCGCCAGGATTCCACGCAATGCCCACCGAACCGAACACGCCAGTGACCGTCGTCGACATTCAGATGCCACCCGTGATGGCACCCCGCGCTCGTGCTCGCCCGTGCGGCGCAGCTCGCGCTTGAGGTCTTGCCGGTGGCGTTCTTCGGCAGGGCGTCGACGAGTTCGATGCGCCGAGGTAACTCGTGGCGGCCGAGTCGGGACCGGCACCAGTCCTTCAGGGCGCGCGTGTCGAGGTCACCCTGACCCGGCGCGGCAATGACGGCACTCGCTCATGCCGCGTTCGGATCGTCCAATGCAGCAAACTTCATTGTTTTGAGCGGCGCTTGAACTTCTTGCTCAATCAGTCTGAAACGCATTCGAATGTGACTGAGATGCGATTGAATCGTGCGCAGTTGCGCAAATCGCGGTTCATGACGATCAATCAAGTCTTTCTCCCAGTCCGTGAGATGGCCAAAACTTCTGAATGAATAGCCATGACGAATTTTGCCATCGCGATCCTTGCCGCGCTTGAGATAGTGCGTGCGTTTTAGTCCTTTAACGCGATACCACTCAATCTGAAACATGCCAGGTCCTGACTTGAATGGCACTGATTTAAGCCCTGAGCCATTATAAAACATGGCGTTATCGTAAGCGGCCAGATGCCTGTTCCGTGCTACTTTTTCGGATGTCCATTCTTGCGTACCTCCGCTCTCGCCGCCTGACGTGGCTGGGTCAGCAACGGATAGGATTTCGGTCGGCGTTTGCGCGCCCGTGGCTCAATGCGCCCCGAGCGTCACCCCACGCGTGGCTCGGCGATCAAGACGAGCAGGGCATGGAGGCATACCCCCTCGTGGGCAACGCCCGCGCGCGGCAGCCAGGCGATCCAAATCTGCAGCGTGTGCTTGAAGCTGAGCTGGCGGGGAATCTGATCGGCCAGCAGGGCGGCTTGGGCCATCAACAACCGGATGAGATTGTCGGCCAGCAGAGAGACCCACAGCGCTTTGATGGCCATGTCCGGGCTCTTGCAGCGCAGATGCTCCATGCCAAGCGTGGTGTTGATCTTTCGTCGATCCAGCTCCACCTGCCAGCGCTGGCAATCGAGCGCCTTGAGCACGCGCTTGGGCGTCCAGGGCAATCGCATCAAGCGCTGCTAATATTAGCGGGTACCGATGTGTCAGTGTCGCCCTTCCTCTGAGGCGACTCGAAGAGCAATTTCGACAGGTAGGACTCGTCCCAACCGGCTTTCAAGCGTTTGTTCTGGATGCCGAGCTTGGTGCCGTCATTCTTGAGGCGCGAGAGAGCGAGGTGACGCAGGACGGCGAGATTCTCGCGTGCCACCGGATCGCGGACACGGCACTCATCCTCACGAAAGGAGAGATCGAGGTTCCCATGCAACCCGTTTTCGATGCCCCAGTGACCGCGGACCGCGTGGGCGAAGCGAGCGGCGCTCGTGCCGATACTGCCAATGAAAGAGCGGGTCTCGACCGAGACCTTGCCGGCGACCTCGCGGCGCGATTCGACCAAGCCGATCCTGTTCATCGCCTCCCACAAGGCGCTGCGCGGCACGCCGGAAAGATCACCCAGGGTCCGGTCGCGACGGGTTTCGAGACGGCCATGTCCCCGCTCGACGGTTTCGAGGAACGCCGACTCGACGCCGTTATCGTCTTTCGCATCGGCGTCGATGAACGCCTCCTC
>NZ_CAIPNF010000292.1 GCF_903866365.1 uncultured Thiocystis sp. | reverse complement strand
GGGTTTCTCGGGCGCAAGGGCGATGGCGAGCCCGGTTTGAAGACCATCTGGTTGGGCATGCAGCGCATCATGGACTTCGCTGCTGGGGTCAAATATGCCAGGGAGATGCCGGACACGGAAAGTTGTGTGTAATGGGATGCCTTAAACCCCCTCGCGCACGGTCTCGGTCGCACCGTCGACCGCCAGGATCCGAGCCATCGCGCCATTTCAGGTTGACCCATCGCTGACCGCGTTGATCCCGCCATCCGCTTCCAGCGCGCTATGATGCGTGCATGTCATCCCCCGCCTCCCCCGCGCCCCGCGAACGCCTCTCCGGTGCGATCGAGCGCGTCACCTTCCACAGCCCCGAGAGCGGTTTCTGCGTGCTGCGGGTCAAGGTGCGCGGCGAGCGCGACCTGATCACGGTCATCGGCTCGGCGGCCAGCATCGCCCCTGGCGAATTTCTGGAAGCCGAGGGCGTTTGGGTCAACGACCGACAGCATGGACTCCAGTTCAAGTCTGCCGATCTGCGCGTCATCGCGCCCCGGACCCTCGACGGCATCGAGAAGTACTTGGGCTCGGGCATGGTCAAGGGCATCGGTCCGCACTTTGCGAAAAAGCTGGTGAACGCTTTTGGCGAGGCGGTGTTCGACATCATCGAGCAACACCCCGACCGGCTGCGCGAGTTGGACGGGATTGGTCCCAAACGCCAGCAGCGGGTCACCCGCGCCTGGGCCGAGCAGAAGGTCATCCGCGAAATCATGGTGTTTCTGCAATCCCACGGGGTCGGCACCACGCGCGCCGTGCGGATTTACAAGACCTACGGCGACGTCGCCGTGGAGAAGGTGCGCGAGAACCCCTATCGATTGGCGTTGGACATCCACGGCATTGGGTTCAAGACCGCCGACATCCTCGCCGAACGCCTGGGCATCCCGCGCGATTCGCTGATTCGCGCGCAAGCCGGGGTGCGGCATGTGCTCCAGGAGATCGCGGGCGACGGGCATTGCGCCGCTTGGCAGAACGCCCTGGCGGAAAAAGCCGTGGCCCTGCTGGAGATCCCGCCCCCGATCATCGCCGAGGCCATTGCCGCCGAGCTGGCCGAGGAAAACCTGATCGCCGAGCCGATCGAGGACCGCCCCGCGCTGTTTCTGGCGCCCCTGCAACGCGCCGAGGTGGGCATTGCCCGCGGATTCCAGCGTCTTCGGCAAGGACCGCCGCCCTGGGGCGCGATCGACACCGACAAGGCACTCCCCTGGGTCGAGACCCAAACCGGGCTGGCCCTCTCCGACTCGCAACGCGCGGCCATCGCCGCCGCCGTGGCCAGCAAAGTCGCCGTCATCACCGGCGGCCCCGGCGTGGGCAAGACCACGGTGGTCAACAGCCTGCTGCGCATCTTGCGTGCCAAGGGCGTTCAGGTGCTGCTCTGCGCCCCGACCGGCCGCGCCGCCAAGCGCCTGTCCGAGTCGACTGGCCAGGAGGCGAAGACCATTCATCGGCTGCTGGAGTTCGATCCCCAGACGATGGGCTTTAAGCGCAATGCCGAGCAGCCGCTGGAACTGGATCTGCTGGTGGTCGACGAGGTGTCGATGGTCGACGTGGCGCTGATGAACAAGCTGCTGCGCGCCGTCCCTTCCCAAGCCGCCGTGTTGCTGGTGGGCGATGTCGACCAGCTCCCCTCGGTCGGCCCCGGCGCGGTATTGGCCGATGTCATCGGCTCGGGGGCGGTACCGACGGTGCGCCTGACCGAGATTTTCCGTCAGGCCGCCGCCTCGCGGATCGTCGTCAACGCGCATCGCATCAATGCCGGCAAGATGCCCGAAGCCCCCAACGCGGAGCGTCCCGACAGCGATTTTTATCTGATCCGCGCTGACACCCCGGAAGCGATCCATGATCGCTTGATCCGGGTGGTCACCGAGCGCATCCCGCAACGCTTCGGCCTGGATCCGGTGCGCGACGTGCAGATCCTCACCCCGATGAACCGGGGCGGACTCGGTGCGCGGGCGCTCAATGTCGCCCTGCAAGCGGTACTCAATCCCGACGCGTTGCCGCGCATCGAGCGGTTCGGCTGGACCTACGCGCCGGGCGACAAGGTGATCCAGTTGGTCAACGACGATGACAAGGAGGTGTTCAATGGCGATATCGGGCGGATTCAGACGATCGATGTCGAAGAGGGGCGGCTGACCATCGATTTCGAGGGTCGATCCGTCGCCTACGAGACCGGCGAACTCGACGCGGTGGCCCTGGCCTATGCGACCAGCATCCATAAGGCTCAGGGCTCGGAATATCCCGCCGTTGTCATACCGCTCGCGCTCCAGCATTACACGCTGCTGCAACGTAATCTGCTCTATACGGCGGTGACGCGCGGCAAGCGGCTGGTGGTGCTGATCGCCCAGCCACGGGCCTTGGCGATGGCGGTCAAGCAGACCGGGGGTGGGCGGTTGACGAAGCTGCGGGAGCGGTTAGCGGGCGGGGGGTGATGGCAACGGCGGCGATTTCCGAGGAGGACCGTGGATGGTCTTAACGCCGATGCAGACCGGGGCGCGCCAGGAATGGGCGCATTTCCCCGCGCTGGCCGCGTCCAGTCGGCCGCTGGGTGATGGTCGCGTGGTGGCCGACCGCCAGATCGAAGGGGCATCGCCAGCTCAGGGTTGGCGCCACAAGGCTTGCCATCCCGTGTGTCCCAGTCCGTTGAGCGTCTCGCGATTGCGAGCATCGAGGGTCTCAATGTCGGTGACGGCCGCCACGGCGCGTTCGATGCTGGCTTCGCGTAGCAGGTGCAGGGTTGGAAACGGTGCCCGGTTGGTGAAGTTGCCGATGTCGTCGGGTTCGGTGCCCTCGAACTGGAAGGTCGGATGAAAGCTGGCGATCTGGATCACGCCTTGCAAGCCGTGCTCTTCCACGGCCGCCTCGGCGTGCGGCAGGAACGCATTGAAATCGAGAAAATCCGGCAGGTGTGTGGGGTGGATCAGGAGTGTCGTCTCGACCGCGTGGGGGTCGGCGGCGGCCAGAAGCACCAACTCGCGGTCAAGGTCTTCCAGCCATCCGTCCAGATGTCGCGCCCGGCTGACCACGAACCGCACCTGATGCTTGACGTAGACCGCCTTCGCGAACGGGCACAAGTTCAGCCCGATTACCGCGCGTTCGAGCCATTGCCGCATCGCCGCCATGATGGCATCGTCGTCGATGATCGTTACCCCTACCTGATCAAACAAGGAGCTTAACGGCGATGGCCTGACGCAAACAAGGACGGAAACAAGCGGATGTTGGTCCGATCGACCGCCCTGGGTTGTGACCGTCATACTCATCGGCCTGGGACTGTGTTTGCAATTCGGCCCGATGCCGCTGATCGGCTGGGCACTCGCGCGTGCGCTGTCACTTCCGCCCGAACGCTTGGTCGGGATGGTGCTGGTCGGCGCCGCTCCCGGCGGCACGGCCTCAAACGTCATCTGCTCTCTGGCACGCGGCGATGTGGCGCTCTCGATCAGTCTGTCCGCCGCCTCCACCCTGCTGGCCGCCGCCCTGGCGCTCAAGTCCTTTCCCGTGGCCGCTGCGCTGCCCGGAGTCTTGTTCTCGGTATGGCACAACCTGTCCGGCGCCATGCTGGCTGCCTGGTGGTCACGGCGGGCGGTGATGTCGGCCATGCCACGCGAGCGCGAGGATTGACCGCTGGACAAAGCGAGCGCTGACCAATGTGCCGTACCCGGCTCGCCCTTGAACGGCCCCACGATCTCCGAGGCGATCCAGCCACCGTAAAACCCGCCGGCTTGCGCGCGGACCACCTCTCCGGCGACGACACAGCGCAGCCGGGCGGGATAGGCGGCAGACCAGCCGGCGATCACGGCGGCGTCGCCTCCGGCCTTGGGGTAGCTCCAGAGGGCGTCGTGGACGAGACCATCCGGACCCTGGACGTGCCAATAGCGGGCATCGCCCTTCCACTCGCACAGGGTGCGGCGCGGCGAGGGCCGCAACAGCGAGACATCGAAGGCATCGGGCGGCAGATAGACGGTCGGGGGACTGCCGGTTTCCAGCACCCGGATGCTGACATCCGATCGGGCCAGACACTGGGGGCCGGCATGGATCTCGATGCGGCGCGGATCGCGGACATACCGCGGCGGGCGCGGATAGTCCCAGACCGATTCCTGTCCCTCGCCGGGGCTGTGGGCAAAGGCGGGACGCCGCTGGCCACGAAAGGTCCAGGCGGCGCGGGCGCGTTCGAGCGCCTCCTGATCGATGGGCATGGCGGATCTCCTGACGGACGGCAAAGCAGGGTTGGGTCGGCTTTGGGCTATCATCGGCGATCTCCGAACTCGATCACCCTGGAACGCCCATGGAATTCTTCTCGATATGCGACATTTCATCCTTTTGATCGTTGGCCTGCTGCCGGTGTCGCGTCCGGCGGTCGCTGAGGATCCAGACATCGCGCGACTCTTTGTCGAACGGGGCCTTACCGACACATTGCAAGCCAAGGGAATTCTTTAATGATCGAGACACCAATGTCACACGGGCGCCGTGCGCTCCTTACGCTGGTATTCACTGTGGCTGCTTCGCCCGCCCATGCCCAACTGGCCCAGCAAGCCTTCCAGGTCGTCATCACCCGCGCCGGGCACGACTGTCAGGGCATTGAGCGCACACGCGCCCTCGGAACCAGCACGAATAAGGTTGCCCTGGTGGCCGTGGCCTGCACCAAGGGCGGGAGTCATGTGGTCGCCATTCACCGCGACAACAGCCTTTCCTACATGAGTTCATGCGAAGCGTTCGAGACCGGCACAGGACTGACCTGCTTCGAGGATCAATCGTCGAGGTGATTGATCTGTCTGCGAGGATAAACGTTGATGACGTGAATGACGTGACACCGACCTACCCGCTTCACCCGCAACTGCTCGCTGACTGCCATCGACTGGGATGCCTGTCCGCGACGCATCTGCTGCTCCATCGCAATGCGGCCGTGCCTTGGTTCATCCTGGTTTCGGAAACCGACCTGGCCAATCTTCTGGACCTGCCGGCGGAGCAACGCGAGGCGGTACTCGCGGATTGCAAACGGATGTCGGACTATCTTGGAGAAACCCTGAGCGATCCCAAGGTGAACGTGGCCTGGATCGGTCACCTGGTACCGGCATTGCACGTTCATGTCATCGGGCGCCGTCCAGGTGATCCCTGCTGGCCCAAACCGGTGTGGGACCATCTGGAGACGGTTCGCGCGTACAGCGCGCACGAGATCAGGACGATCCGGGACACCCTTGAAAGATCCTCTTCTCAGACACGAAACGTCACTCACCAGTGAGCTGCCCATGAGAATCCTCCATACCATGCTGCGTACTGGCAACCTGCCACGCGCCATCGACTTTTACACCCAGGTGCTCGGGATGCGCCTGCTGCGCCAGAAAGACTATCCGGACGGCAAGTTCACGCTCGCCTTTCTGGGCTATGGGGCGGAAGCCGATCAGACCGTGATCGAGCTGACGTATAACTGGGGTGTGGACCGCTACGACTTGGGCAATGCCTATGGCCACATCGCGATCGAGGTCGAGGATGTCGATGCGGCCGTGGAGCGGATCAAGACGCTTGGCGGCAAGATCCTACGCGAAGCGGGGCCGATGAATGCCGGCACGACTCTCATCGCCTTCGTCGAGGATCCCGACGGCTACCCCATCGAACTCATCGGCGCCCGGCAGGTGGCGGGCGGGTGCTAGGCGGGTTGCCGTGCCATGATTCCGCCGCCCGATCCCCATGCTCTGACCCGCTTCATTGAGGCCCAGCATGCCATCTACACCCAGGCGCTGGCCGAACTGCGCGCCGGGCGCAAGCGCTCGCACTGGATGTGGTTCATCTTCCCGCAGATCGCCGGACTCGGAGCGAGCGCCATGGCGCGCGTTTATGCCATCCGTGACCTGGACGAAGCGCGGGCGTTTCTGGCTCATCCGGTCCTCGGGGCGCGGTTGCGCGCCTGTTCCGAGGCGCTGTTGCTCATCACGGGGCGCTCGGCGCGTGACATCCTGGGCTCGCCGGACGATCTGAAACTCTGCTCCAGTGCGACGCTCTTTGCCCACTGCTCGCCGCCGGGCTCGGTGTTCCATCGGCTGCTGGAGCGGTACTTTGGCGGCCAACCCGATGCGCTGACGCTGGAGCGCCTGTCGGACGCCGAATCCGGGCGATCATGAGCGATCCGAGGATGAAGACGTCTTCAGGGTAGGATCCCCAAGGACAGCACCAAATATCACCAACTCACCGCCTAACAGGAACGGATAAACCCATGCACATCGCTGTATTTGGCGCGACCGGCGGCACCGGTCAGCAGGTGCTCGCGCAAGCCCTCGACCAGGGCCACACCCTCACGGCACTGGTGCGCGATCCCGCCCGGCTCCCAGCTCGCACCGGACTGACGCCCTTGGTTGGGGATGTCCTGGACCCCGATGCCGTGGTCTCCTGTGTCACGGGCGCGGACGCCGTTGTCTGCGTGCTCGGGAGCCATGGGAGCAAGCAACCGATCGAGGCGCGCGGGACGCAACGGATTCTGACGGCCATGCAAGCGACCGGCGTGCGCCGGATCGTGGTGGTGACGTCACTCGGCGTGGGCGACAGTCGCGCGCAGATTGCCTGGCCGTTCCGGGTCATCATGGATCTGACCCTGAAGCCGATCCTGGCCGCGAAGGAAGAGCAAGAAAAATTGGTCAAGGCCAGCGGGCTGGATTGGATCCTCGTGCGGCCGGGCGGACTGACCGATGGCCCCAAGACTGGACGCTCTCGGTTTGGCCTCGACCGCGCCCTCAAGGGTGGTCGGATCAGCCGCGCCGACGTCGCGGACTTCGTGCTCAAACAGTTGACCGACGAGACCTTTCTCCACCAGACCCCAGCGGTCACTTGAGTCCACGGATCGCGTGCGCCATGCGCCACGTCGACCACTTTTCTTCCTTCCTGGAGGTCGTGGCCTAGATGCGCCCGTTGTTCTGCCTCCCCGCCCCCAAAGAGACGGATTTTTCCCGACGCCTTCGATGACGAAATCCGAATTGATCGAAAACCTTAAAAGCAAGCTGGATTGTCTGAGCGCGGACGATGTCGCGGCGGCGATCAACGCCGCGCTCGGCCTGATGCGCGAAAAGCTCGCCCAGGGCGAACGCATCGAGATCCGCGGCTTCGGCAGTTTCACCCTGCACGACCATCCGCCGCGCCTGTCCCGCAATCCGAAGACCGGCGCACCGGTCGAGGTGGGCGCGCGGCGCATTCCCCGTTTCAAACCGGGCAAGGCGCTGCGGGAGCGCGTCAATTCGGCGCGGCAAGACGAACGCCAATTCCTGAACGGAACCGCCGATGAAAAATGCCAAACTTGAACGCTTGGGTCGATTGCAGCGCCAATACCATCGGCGCCATCCTTGGCGCTTGTCGCAAGGCGGCCTTTTCATCCCGCATTCCTACGCGGAAACGCCGCCGGACAGCCTCTCCTGGTGGGACGATGTTGGCTTTATCCTGAACGGGCGACGGGTCATCGTCTGGTGGCAGCATCCACGTCAGGTTTATGCGGATGCGCTTGACGAGCAGTCCTGGCAAGACGCTGGCGCGGGGCCGCAAGACGATTGGCTGACGGAAGGCGGCACGAAAAACTATCAGCGGGTAGGTGCGTCGCGCAAGAAGATGGTGAGTTACACCAGTCGCCAACCTTCGGAAGAGCAACGGCGACATGACGAGCGACAGCGAACGATTCGAGAGCGCCTGTCGACGGAGGGAATCGCTCTTGAGGTTGCGCCTGCCTGGAAGCGGGAACGCTTACCCTGGGCGATGGGCGTCACTCTGATCGCCCCGTTGGACGTGCGACATGAAGACGAATTGGCTTCGCTTGCCCGGCTGGCTCGCCATCTGATGCTGGGGCGAACCACGCTGGATGCTGAATTTCCAGGGTATCGCTACGGCCGCGACGACTGGTTGCGTGAACAAGTCGTGAAGAATTGAGCAAAAAATCGCGTTTCAGCAGTGTAATCGCCCTTTGACCGGCATCGGGAATGGATCTGGATTCGGGACCGGTCGCCCAATATCCTTGACACAAGGCTTCGTCGAAAGGCATGAGCAAACAGGAGATGAGTCGGCCATGATCGAGATCGAATACATCGTGAAAGACAGCAACGGAAACGAACGCTTGCGCACCGCCGACAAGAAAGTCG
>NZ_CAIPNF010000291.1 GCF_903866365.1 uncultured Thiocystis sp. | reverse complement strand
TACCAACCATGTTTTTTAACAGAGCATCGGTTTCGCTACCAATCGCGTTAGCCATGATCTGCTATTTCCAAATATAATTTTGCCCTGAAAATAATATTGGCAAATCATAAGCTTATGTCAAGCTAACAAAGTAGAATTAGTCAGCACATCCATAGTGCTGAAATATTTCATTATTGCTCCAAGGTGGAAATGTTTATGGATCTGCAACGGCTAAGTAGCTTGGCTTGGAATCACGCTCTGAGTTCGTTCGGCGAGGAAGTATATCTTAAAACTGGCCTAGATTTGACAAAGCCCGTGTCTTTCTCCGCGCTCGTCAATGAGCGATGCAACGCGAAATGCCTTTACTGCGACTACTGGCGGCTCAAAGAATACAATGAGATGAGCATCGACGAGTGGAAGCGTGCTCTCCTCAGTATAAAGGACTTCGTAGGCAACTATTCCATCAGTTTTAGTGGGGGAGAGCCATTTATCAAGGTTGGTTTCATGGATCTTCTTCTCTGGTGTGCCGAGAATAATATCTCTTCGGGCGTGACGACTAACGGCTCGGCCTTGACCCTGCGCAATGCGGAAAAGGTTGTTGCGGCGCGTCCGTTCAATGTCAACGTTTCGGTGGACGCACCAATCGCAGAAGTACACGATTATCTGCGGGGGTCTCCTGGCTTGTTCGACCGACTCAGCGCAGGTATTAGAAATCTAGTCCAAGAGCGTGAACGCCAGGGCGCTAAATTTCCAATCATTATCAAACCGACTGTTAATGCGAAGAACTTCAGATATCTTCCTGAGATGGTGGATTGGACGAAGAAGATTGGCGCGAGCTGCGTGTACCCGCAGCCGATGAATAAGTGGACACAGGAGACGACCGACGATTTGTGGATAGAGGAAAGGGATCTACCGGAACTTGAGAATGTCATCGATCATCTAGTCGAGATGGCGGGCAGTGGCGAACCCATCCTCACGCCACCGAAAATTCTTAAGCTGATCCCCGACCATTTCAGAGAAAAAAAGGCACCTAGGGACACTCTGCCTTGCCGCGTTGGTGCTCGGAATTTTTTCATTCGTCCTACGGGAAGCGTCGAATTGTGTCACCATGGATTCGCCTCGGTTGGAAATCTGCGCGATCAGTCCGCTCGGGATATCTGGTACGGCCAAAAGGCCCAAGAAGTGCGGCGGCAGACCGTGCAATGCGAGCAACTCTGTTTGGTGACGTGCCTCTCTCAGAAGACCCTCAAGGACAAATTCACTATGGGCAAGCGTCTCCTCCGGTCTCGTGGTGGTTAGCATCTGAAGCCTACACAGCCGCCTTCAGGCGCCCGAGTTCGCCGAAGGCCTGCTGAAGCGCCTCGATAGAGAGCTTCGCGCGTAGCGCGAAGGGTTTGAGTTTGTGGACCCGCTTGAGGCATTCGAGCTTGAAGACGGCGTAGATCGATTAGGAAAACGTGATTGTACTGTGTCCGCACCGTCCGTCGGTGATTTGGCGAGGGCTGCGTTGGACTTGAGCGATTGGTATTGCTCCTCGATACCCCATCACGAAAACCGCTATAGAGGCGTTTTTGACAACCCCAAACTCCCCTTCCGTGATCTCGGCGACCGACTGGGTCCTACTCAACAAACACGCCTGAAATCCATGTTGCGCGGCAAACTCGGCCAGACAACCGTCAGGCTGGTTTCGTTATCGACTGTGCGATCGAGAAACCTGGCGCGCGCGGGTTCGTCATTTGGTTTTATGGCGCTGAATCCGGTGCGCTGTCCGTTGAAGGAGTGGCTTGGCTTGAATGTCGAATGGTGCTGAAGGCATACTGCACCACTGCGCCGATTGAGAATAACCATAATGTCCGGGCAACTTGATGAGGCGGCGCCCTCGGCGATCTCAACCTCGAAGGATTCCGTCTCTCGCCTCGGAACTGACGGTGGACGAGGGGGCTTCGTCGAGAGCCGATATCGAGTGTCACTGAACTTTAGGTCCGGCCGTGGTGAAGCGTGTCGGGCATTTCCACTCAAAAATACAGCGTTTGGTGTGCAATCCGATGGGAATACAGATGAAAATCGCGTCCGCCGCTTCCCTGCTCGCCCTCGTTGTTCTGGCATTGCCGAGCACGGCCGACGAGATTGCCCAGAGGCTGGCCGGCGAGGAGGTTGGCGAATCCTTCGTGGTTCAGCAGGCGCAGGGCGCGCCCACGATCTCGCTGGGCGGCACGGTCGTCCCCTATAAAGAGGTGACCCTGGCGGCCCAGCTTCCTGGACGAGTGACCTTTATCGTGGGCCGCGAGGGAGATTCCTTCGAGGAAAGCAAGCTGCTGGTGGCCATCGGCGACGAGGAACTGCTGGCCAACCGGCGCGCGCTGCTGGCGCAGATGGCGAGCGCGGATGCTCAACTGCGCAACGCCGGCGTCCAGTACAGCCGTGAAATTCATTCGCCACAGTCGCGCAATGCGCCTGGCGGCATGGGGTTGCCGAATCTGTTCGATCAGATGTTCACGCGTCCGGTCGAGGGTTTCGTCGGCGACCGCGATCGCGGCGCGGAGCGTTCCGCCGACTTGTTTTCGTCCGGAACCCAGATCCAGGAGGCGCAGAACGCCTTGTTGAGATTGCAGGCGGAGTTGCAGGCGCTGGATGCGAAGATCCGCGATGCCCGCAGTATCGCGCCGTTCACGGGGGTGATCGTCAAAAAATTCGTCGAGGTGGGCGACACGGTGCAGCCGGGTCAGCCGTTGCTGAACTTCGCCGATGTCGAGTATCTTCAGGTCGAGGTCGATATCCCCGCCAGACTGCGCCCTGGTTTGAAGGAAGGGCAGATGGTTCAGGCCGAACTCGATCCCTCCAGTCGACGGGTACCGGTGCGGGTCGCGCAGATTTACCCCATGGCCGATCCGCAGCGTCACACCATCAAGATCAAATTCGATCTACCCCAAGGGGTCTCCGAGCCGGGCATGTACGCCAAGTTGCTGGTACCTGACCTCAGCGCCCCGACCCGTGCCAATCCGGTGATTCCAGCCAGCGCCGTCCGCTATAACGGCAGTCTGCCGGGGGTCTATGTCCTCAATGATCGCGGCGCTCCGCAATTGCGGTTGATCCGGGTCGGGGAGGAACTGAGCGGCGGTTTGATCACCGTCTTGAGCGGTCTGAAGGCGGGCGAGCGGGTGCTCGTCAATCCGGGGCCACAGGTCACCGCGGGTTGGGCCAGGGGTTCCGCCGCGGATCGCTAGGAACCCGCGCCCGTCCCTTGGATTTCATGCCGCGGTCGCGCGGCGAAGGCCCGGATAACCTGGATTCGATATGCGCCAAGACAACATTTCTCCATCGCCACACGACAATCCGCATCCGTCGACACCTTCGACCGCGCTCAACATGGATGACGACTATCTAGGCATCGCCGGGCGGACCGCCAAGTTTTTCATCCGCTCGCCCCTGTCGCCGCTGTTTTATGTCGCCATGCTCATGATGGGCATGCTGGGTCTGCTCATGACGCCACGTCAGGAAGACCCGCAGATCTCGGTGCCCATGATCGACATCATGGTGCAATATCCGGGCGCCTCCTCCCAGCAGGTGGCGAATCTCGCGACCCAGCCGCTCGAACGGATCATGAGCGAAATTCCTGGCGTCAAACATGTCTACTCCGCCTCGCAGCGCGGTCAGGGCATCGTCACCATCGAGTTCGACGTTGGCGAGAAAATGGGGCCGTCGCTCGTCAAGGTGAACGACAAGCTGTCCTCGAACATGGACAAGATTCCGCCGGGGGTCATGCCGCCGCTGGTCAAGAGCAAGGGCATCGACGACGTGCCCATCGTCACCTTGACACTCTGGTCCAAGGATCTGGACGGCGATGGAGCACCCGATGTCGACGATGGTCAATTGCGTCTGCTGGCCCAGGACATGCTTCAGGCCATCAAGCAGGTCAAGAACACGGGTAACGCCTTCATCGTCGGCGGGCGCCGGGAGCAGGTCACCATCGATGTCTCTCCCGAGCGTCTGTCCGGGTATCAGATTAGTCTCGATCAGGTGGCTCAGACGCTGAAAAGCGCCAATGCCGAAACCACGGCGGGCGGCGTCGAGGCGAGCGGCTCGCATTTCATGGTGACGACTGGCGCCTTTTTGACCGGTGTCGAGGACATCAGCCGGCTGGTGGTCGGCACCTTTAACGGGATGCCCGTCTATCTGCGCGATGTGGCCGATGTCAAGCTGGGGCCCGAGGATGCGTCCCAACTGGTGGCCTATTACACCGGGCCGGCGGCGGACAGCGAGACGCGGGCCGATGGCCGTCCCGCCGTCACCATCGCGATCGCGAAGAAGGAACTGACCAATGGCGTGACCGTGGCGCAGGCCATCCTCGATCAGATGGAGGGTCTCAAGGGTTCCCGGATTCCGGACAATGTCGAGGTCAGCGTCACCCGCAACTATGGCGAATCCGCCGATCAGAAGGTCTCGGAACTCATCCTCAAGTTGATCAAGGCGACCTCCTTCGTGGTGGTCCTGGTGCTGTTGGCGTTCCGCGCGCTGCGCCCGGCCATCGTCGTCATGCTGGTGATTCCGGTCGTGCTCTTCATGACGGTGTTCGTGGCGTGGGTGGGCAATTTCACCATCGACCGCGTCAGCCTGTTCGCGCTCATCTTCTCCATCGGCATCCTGGTCGACGATGCCATCGTCGTCATCGAGAATATCTATCGGCGCTGGCTCGAAGAGGGCCATACCGACGAGGACACGGCGGTCGACGCGGTGCGCGAGGTCGGCAATCCGACCATCCTGGCGACCTTCACCGTGATCGCGGCGCTGCTTCCCATGGGATTTGTGAGCGGCATGATGGGGCCCTATATGGCGCCCATCCCGGTGCTGGGTTCGGTGGCGATGTTCATCTCGCTGTTCGCCGCCTTCGTGTTCACGCCCTATCTGGCGATCTCCAACTGGCTGCGTCCTTCGATGAGGTATCTGAAGGCCGCCGAGAAGCGCGAACACAAGGGCGCGGAACGCATGGAGCGGTTTTTCCGGCGTGTCCTCACGCCGCTGATCGAGGATCGCCGGAAGCGTCGGACGTTTCGTCTGGTGCTCTGGGGTTCCTTTCTCTTCGCCTGCTCGTTTTTCTATTTCCAGTGGGTGGCGGTCAAGATGATGCCGCTCGACAACAAGCCGGAATTTTCGGTTGTGATCGACATGCCGGAGGGCACCGCGCTGCCGGTCACCACCAATCTGGCCCGCCGCATGGCCGACAAGCTGCAATCGCTGCCCGAGGTCATCGCTATTCAACTCTATGCCGGTACCGCGCGCCCGTTCGATTTCAACGGCATGGTCCGGCATTACTATCTGCGCGCGGATCCCTGGAACGGCGAATTGCAGGTGCAACTCACCGATAAGCATGACCGCGAGCGCACCAGTCATGAAATCGCCACCGAAGCGCGCGACCTGCTGGCCAATCTGGCACAGAGCGCGGGCGCCAGGATCGCGGTGGTCGAAATGCCGCCGGGTCCGCCGGTCCTCCAGTCCGTGGTGGCCGAGATCCATGGGCCGACGCCGGAGATGCGCAGACAATTCGCACGCGATGTCACCGGCTTTTTCGAGCAGGCCGAGAGTGCCCGCGATGTGGATAATTATCTGCGCGACGCCTTCGACTACTGGCGTTTCGATGTCGATACCGAAAAGGCGGTGCGGCGCGGGATTTCGGTCGACACCATCAACCGCAATCTGTCCATGGCGCTGGGCGGCGCGCCCATGGGCGATATCAAGCAGCAGGCCGGGCGGCAGAGCGGTCATGAGCCGATCCAGATCGTGCTCCAGGTGCCGCTGGCCGAGCGTTCGCAGATTCAGCGCCTGGGCGACCTGCCGATTCAGTCGAGCCAGGGGCAGACCGTCCCGCTGAGCGAGCTGGGACAATTCCAGCGAACGGCGGAGGAGGATCTGATTTTCCATAAGGATCTGCGCCCGGTCGAATATGTCGTCGCCGACGTGGGCGGACGACTGGCGGCCCCGGTCTACGCCATGTTCCAAATCCAGGATCTGCTGGCGGCACAGAATTACACCGCCCCGGATGGCAGCAAGCCCGCCGAGGGCGGCGGTTTTGGCGATGCCTTCTTCTGGCTGGGTCCGCCTCCGGACAGTAACCGCATGTCCTGGGAGTGGGCGGGCGAGTGGACCGTCACCTACGAAACCTTCCGCGACATGGGCGCGGCCTTTGCCGTGGCGCTGGTGCTGATCTATATCCTGGTGGTGTGGGAGTTCGGCAATTTCCGCATCCCGCTGGTCATCATGGCGCCGATTCCCCTGACCCTGCTCGGGATCATCCCGGCCCATTCGCTGATGTTCGCGATGGGCATGGGCGGCGAGTTTACGGCGACTTCCATGATCGGCTGGATCGCGCTGGCCGGCATCATCGTGCGTAACTCGATCCTGCTGGTGGATTTCGCGATTCACGAGATCCAGAAGGGCGTGGCGGTGGACGAGGCCATGATTCGGGCCTGCAAGATCCGCACGCGGCCGATCCTCATCACCGCGTTTGCGCTGGTGGCGGGTTCGAGTGTCATCATCACGGATCCGATTTTCCAGGGGATGGCGATCTCGCTCCTGTCCGGGGTTCTGGTCTCGACCGTCCTGACCCTGGTCGTGATCCCGCTCGGTTGCGTGGCGGCGAGCAAGGATATGTGCGAGGTGGCTGCCGCCAGCGCGCCGCCCGGCGCCATGCTTCCCTGCCGTCATGACATTGCGCCGGGTCAGGTCACCCCGACGCGACCGAAGCGAGATGGCCGGTCCAGCCGCCTGCTCGGTCAGGTCGTCGAAGTATTCGTGCTGGTGTTCTATGCCATCCGCGGAATCTTTCTGCTGCTGTTCGAGGCGGTGAAGAGTCGTCTGCCGTCGGGCAAGGGTGCCGGGTCGTCGCGCCCCTCTTCCGGTTCGACGGCCGGTGCTCCAACCCGGCGCGAACCGGAAACCAGAGCGGAGATCGTGACGGAGGTGGCCGAATTGCCGCCAATGGCCTCAACGCCGACGGATCGGGCCGCAACATCAACAGAGACAACACGCAAAAAGGTCGCGACTCCCCGGAAGACCGTGGCCAAAAAAGCAGCGGCTTCGCGCAAGGGAGCCGACCCGGACGCGAAACCGAAACCGGCGGCATCGACCCAGAAAAAATCGCCGCGACGGGGTATTCGTTTAAAAATCGAGGATGACACGGATCCGGATCAGCGGTAGTGAGCGATGTTGATCGCGCTCATCCCGATCCGGATCGACGCGATGCGGATTGGACCGCCGCTTCGTCCCACGGGACGAGCTTGACAACCGATGACGCGCCCCTTGCCGACCAAGATGGAGCCGGTGTGTGACCCGAGAGGGATTGAAGGCGAAGTCATGAAGCGCAAGCTGTTCAAGGCCGGAGTAGTGGCCGTCGGGTTGTTGGTTGCCTGGGGTGTATATGCTCAACCAGACTCCGACCGCCGCTGGAATCGGTCGGGAGACAATGATCGCCAGGTCTGGGGGGCGCCGTCAGTCGACCGGGATACCTGGTCGGATCGAGAGACGGACTGGAACCGCAGCGATGCCGCCGGCCAAACCGAACGCGGTTGGTCCAACGATGGAGAGCACGGCGACGGTTCGGGCGATCCCGGCGTGCCGTTCGATCCCTGGGGGCAATCGGGCGGCCGGTATGAATTTCGCCAAGAGGGTGTGACCGATGACGTGCGGGGGGGGCTTCCAGGTGAGACATCGGGAGCCGACGATCCGGTCTATCGCTTCCGTGGGGATTCCTGGTCTGGGCAGGGCGATGGGCAACCCTCTGATGGTGAAGCTCAATATCGATTCAGGCCGCTCTCGGAGCCTGAGCAGGCACGCAAGGGACAAATGCCGGAGTTTCGGCCGCTAGAGCCCCGACCAGGGACGAGTCGTCAACCCGGTTTGTACGACTCCATGAGAGCGCCGGATCGTCGCGAGTCCGTCGAGCCGGACGCCTGGTTTGAACGCTAGTGCAACTGCACGAAAGTCCCAGGACCGTCCCAGGACCGTCCCAGGTCGTTGTCGTTGTCGTGATCGCGGTCTCGACATGGCGAATATTCGATGACGACAACGACAGCGACAACGAGGAGGCCCCGGTCTCGGAACTTGGGCAGCGAAGCACTAGCGTTTGGCGCCATCGCGAGCGAGCGCGCCATGCGCCTCGACGTCGCGCGCTGGACTTGCCGAGGTTTGCAGAAGGAAGGGACTGAAACATCCGATCAGCACGATCAACGATCAACGATCACGAGCAGGGGGACAGATATGATGAAAATTCAGCAATACATGCGGGTCGCGGCGATCCTTGGATCTGTCCTGGCGATCACGGCTCAAGCGGAGATTGCCGGCGTTCAGTTCTCGGCCGAGATGGTCAGCCGTGGGCCGGATGCCTCTCCGTCGACGGGCAAGATGTATGTCGGCGATGGGCGGATCCGCATCGAGATGACGCAGGAAGGTCGCGAAATCGTGCGGATCAACGACCAAAATCGCCGGATCGAGTGGATTCTCTTTCCCGACCAGAAAAACTATCTGGAACGCTCCGCTCCCGAGGGCGACGTCGCTCCGGCGCCCCTGCCGACGCCATCCGCGGAAACCAATCCCTGCGAGGGCCTGCAAGGGGTGAATTGTCGCCGTGCCGGGGAAGAGGAGGTTGCCGGTCGCGCCGCGGTCAAGTGGGAGATGACCGTCACGCACGAGGGCAAGACCCTCACCGGCGCTCAGTGGATCGACGTTCAGCGTGGACTGCCGCTGAAATATCTCATGCCGAACGGCCAATCCATGGAACTGCACATGCTTGGCACCGAGACCATCGACGGGCGCGGGGTCGAAAAATGGGAAATGACCACCGTCATCCCCAATCAGCAGCCGATTCGAACCTTCCAGTGGTACGATCCAGAGCTAAAACTCTCGGTGCGCGAGGAGTTTCCCGGCGGCCATGTGCGCGAGCTCGACAAGATTCAGATCGGCGCGCAGCCGGACGATCTCTTTAACGTGCCCGCGGGTTATACGCGCCTGGAGATGCCGCCGGTGGAGCCGGGGCAATAAGCGGGTTGGACAGTCACGGGACGAAAACTCCCAGGGTCGGCACTCCGATGGATCCGTTGTCATGATTACGATTGTCGGCAGTCTGAAAGGCGGTTCGGGCAAAAGCACCCTGACCTTCAATCTCGCGGTTTGGCTCGCGATGGCGGAGGTCAAGGTCATGCTGGCGGATGTGGATCCGCAGGCCACCTTGTCCGACGTCGTCGGGGTGCGCAGGGAGGAAGGCTTCGCGCCGCCGCTGCGGGTATTCGATCAAGCGGTCTTGACGGAGGATCGCCTGCGGGACGCGGACGAGACCCTGATCGATGTCGGCACCTCGGACATGGAGAGCATGCGCCTGGCCTTGTCACTCTGCGATCGGGTGGTGGTGCCGGTGCCGCCTTCCCAGGCAGATCTCTGGTCGACTCAGCGTTACATCCAACTCATTGCGAGCGTGCAACGCGAAACGCCTCTGGACATCATTGGTTTCATCAATCGGGGGGATACCCACCACGCGGTTCAGGAGACCAACGAAACCGCCGCCGCCCTGGTGTCATTGCCTGGAATCCGCTTTATCAAACCGCGCCTGTCCCAGCGGACCGTCTTTCGCCGCTCCTTTAGCGAGGGACTGGCGGTCTTTGAACTCGATTCGCGCGGCAAGGCCGCGCGCGAGTTCATGGGCCTGGCGGCGGCTCTTTATCCGAATCTCGTCAGCTAGGCGGCTTCATGAATACTGAAATCCCAACGGGCGATCCGTTGTCTAAAGGGGCATCCGATCTGGATACCATGGATTCCGATGCAACCGATTCCAGGCTGAATGCGTTTGCCATCGACCGGCTCTCCCAAGCGTTCGAGACCAGCGCCAAGCGCTGGGAACTCATCGTCTATCCGAGCCTGTTCGCCTTCATCATTCTGGCGGCCTATGGCTTTTATCTGATTTTCAGTCTCGCCAAGGACGTGCATTATCTGTCCATCAGCGTCGATACCAACATGACGGTGATGGCGAGCAACATGCAGTCGGTCTCCGACAACATGGCCCAGATGAGCCGGAATGTCCGTGCCATGGCGGTCAGCGTCGATTCCATGGCGCGCGATGTCAATACGCTGGAACCCATGCTGACCAGCATCCAGAACATGGATCGCTCGATGCAGAACATGACCCTTGCCACCACCTCCATGCGCGACGACATGGCGGTCATGAATCAAAGTATCAGCCGCCCCGCGCAATTCATGAACCGCTTCATGCCCTGGTAGCGTCAGTTGCCCCGCGATCGCGATCCTCCGTCGCGAAGCGCCGGGGTCAGCGTGCGTTGCGTAGCCTCGGCAATTCTCCGTTTGAGCCTGACCGTTTCGCCTTCTCTCCCGGCAAGGAAGGTAAGGGCGGCATGAAGCTGTTGGCCTGAATGGCGCTACCAAACCGCCGGCGCGAATTCCGCCGGGTTGCGCACCTCGACCTGTTCGCCGTTCTGGCAGAGCACATAGAGGCCCTGAGCCATCGCATACTCGGCCACGGTCTCCGTCACCACCATCCCCGCCACCGCGCCCATGACCCGATGATGCTTGTAGAGCGGCAACACCCGCTTGAGCTTTTCCAACCGCGCAACATGCGCGTCCACCTGCTCGACCGTCAGCTTGCTTTTGCATTCCACCCCGACCAAGGCGCCATCGTTGACGACCAGCAGATCGATTTCCAGCGCCTCCCCGTTGCGCTTGGCCGACACGCCCGGATAGACCGCATGCACCTCGATGCCCTGGGCGCGGAACAGCCGCACGACGGCGGGCGCGACCAGGTGCTCGACGAACTCGCCCAGCCGATTCCCCAACTCGCCGAGGTTTTTCGACACTTGTTTAACGATCCGGTTGGTTTCCTGAAACTGGCGATCGGTTTCCCGCCGGCTTTCTTTCATGAAGCGTTCGGTTTCCTGAAACCGGCGCTCGGTTTCTTGAAATTGGCGCTCGGTTTCTTGCGATCTTTCCTTGATCAAGCGGTCGGTTTCGGCAAACAATCGCCACACGTCTTCCAGGGTTGGATTGGCCAGGCTCATGGTGTTCCTCGCGGTGTGCGTCGTGGATGGTGCGGATGCCCTGCCGCCAGTCTAGGGATCGCTTCGCGCGTCGTCCATCGTACTGGTGGCCGATGGCTTTTATCTGATTTTCAGTCTCGCCAAGGACGTGCATGATTTGTCCATCAGCGTCGATTCCATGGCGCGCGCGAACGAGCGCGAAACCCAAACCCGACGGTTGGAACCGCATCCTGCCAAGCTTAAGCAAAAAGTCATGCCATCGAAATCCAAGGAATGGATTATTTTTTGGGGACAGTCATCGCTGATCCGAGGCCAAGCGTTCGACGGCAAGCCGATAAGCCACGTTGTCTTCACGCTTGGCCACCGCCATCACCATAACGATCAGTACATCGTCCTTCACGCGATAGACGAGACGCCAACCTTGTTTTCGCAGCTTAATTTTGTAGCAGCCCCGCAAGCTGCCATGTAACTCTGAACCTGGTACGTGCGGCTGCGCCAGACGTTTCTTGATCGCTTGACGAAGCGGTTCCTTGACGCTGCCATCGAGCGCCTCCCATTCGGCGAGTGCCTGCGGCACAAACTTGAGCCGATACCGGGTAGAAGCTTCCTGATCGATGTCAGATTTTGTCAATGTCGACCTCGATGGCGTCGTCTTCATACGCAAGACGGTGACGCACCAGTTCCACCAGATCGCGGTCGACCAGATCTTCTACCATGGCCGCGAAGAGCTTTGGCGTGATCATGTAGAAGGCCGGACGGTTGTGATTCAGCACAGCCACGGGCTTCTCACCGGCGGTACGCAGCACCTGCGCCGGGTTGCGTTTGAATTCGGACATGCTGATGGAGTAATCGGCGTAGATTGTGTCCATGGTCGGCTCCTGGATAGTATTGGCTACAAATATAGTGCCAAATAAGGCGCTTTTTCAATCGAGGAATGAAAGGGGCCAGCAAGGTCGCTAGCGGTTCGATGGGTTTCGTGACCGGCGAGCGTCACTGCCCAGTCTTCAGCGTCGTGCCGCAGTCACTCTACCCATCCACGCTGGCTACATCGTGCAGCGCGCGGCGTCAAGACCGTTGGTTCGCCGAGCGCTTTCCAGAGGATCGGCTGTTGTTCCAGGTGGGGGCCTATTCCGAGTGCTATGATCCGCCGGGCGAACTGCCGGCATTGCTGGCGCTTAAGCCCTTGACGGCGAATCGGCGCGGGGCGCGTTATGGCGTTCCGGTGCGGTTGGAGGGGGCCTGTCTGGCGCGTCTGCTCGCCGCCGGGCGCTCGGCGCTGGTGGTCCGGCAGGGGGAGGGCGTCTGGACCGGGGTGCGGGAGCGGCAGATCGCGTGGCGTGTGGCGCCTCCCGGAGCCTTGCGCGGTTCAGAGTCCAGGGTCGCCGTCGCGCCATCACGCGCGCTCATGCGCTGAGGCGGTCGGCTTCCTCGGCCTGACCGCCGAGGGGTCATTCTCAGGATGTCCTGGTGGGCTGAAAATCAGACAACGCAGGCGAACAGTGAAGGGAAAAATGTCGAGCGATGCTGGTCTGGATCACGAGACCGTGCGGCTGATCGTCGCCATCTCCTCGCGCGCGCTCTTCGATCTGAGCGAATCGCACCGTCTTTTCGAGACGCAGGGGGTCGACGCTTATCGCGAGTACCAGGTGGCCCATGAGGGCGACATCCTGGAGCCGGGCGTAGCCTTTCCGCTGGTCAAGAAACTGATGAGCCTCAATGCGACCTTGGGCGAGCGCGGGCGCGTGGAAGTGATTCTGCTCTCGCGCAACAGTTCGGACACCGGTCTGCGGGTGCTGACCTCGGCCCACCATCATGGGCTCGATATCGCCCGCGCGGCCTTCACGGGCGGGGCGAGTCCTTACCGCTATGTCGCCGCCTTTGGCGCGCATCTGTTTTTATCCGCAGACCCGCTGGATGTGCGACTGGCACTGGATGCCGGCTGTGCCGCGGCCACGGTGCTGCCGTCCTCGCCGCCGACCGCCGAACATGAGGATGAGCGGGTCCGTATCGCCTTCGACGGCGATGCCGTCCTTTTTTCGGACGAGGCGGAGCGCGTCTATCGACAGGAGGGGCTCGCGGTCTTCAACGCGAGCGAGTCGGCGGCGGCTCACGAGCCATTGCCCGGCGGTCCCTTCAAGGGCTTGCTGGTGGCGATTCATCAGCTCCAGGCACTGTTCCCGCCGGATGACTCGCCCCTGAGAACCGCGCTAGTGACCTCGCGCGGCGCGCCCTCGCATGAGCGGGTGATCCGTACCCTGCGCGCCTGGGGCATTCGCATCGACGAGGCGCTTTTTCTCGGGGGACTCGGCAAGGCGCGCTTCCTGACGGCCTTCGATGCCGATATTTTCTTCGACGATCAGTCCGTGCATTGCGACGCCGCGCGTTTGCATGTGGCGACCGGACATGTCCCGCACGGCGTTGCGAACGATTAGGCGATCAGGGCAGGATCTCGATCGGCGTGCCATCGGCGGTCAATGACCAGATCTCGTCGATCGCCGGGTTGGAGACGGCGATACAGCCGAACGTCCAGTCGCCTTCTCTTGGCCTTCCTCCGGCGTGCGCATTCGGTTGCCCGTGGATCATGATCATGCCGCCCGGGCGGCCCCCCCGGGTGTGTGCCCGCAGGCGATCTCGCGCATTGGGATAGGAGAGATGGAGCGATTTGCGGTAGCTGCTGCGCGGATTGCGCCGCTCCAGGACGTAGCGCCCCTCGGGAGTACGGCCGTCGCCTTCCAGCCGCTTGGGGCCTTCCGGGCGGAAGCCGAGTGCGATTGGATAGGTGCGTAGCGGCTGATCGCCGCGCATGAGATAGAGACGGCGCTCGGCCTTTTTCACGACTACGCGATCAGCCATGCTGGGATTTGGCGGCCGAAATTCCGGCGGTTTGTTTGCCGTGGATTGCGGAAGGTCGAAGGTGGGAAGGAAGGACATCGCCGGCGCGGTGGGCGCCAGCAGGATGGCGAGCAGAAACGCCGTCAACAAAACGTGCCGCGTTCCCATGCGATCCCCGCGTTGACTCAGATTCGTCGTCCCCAGACCGCGTGCACCGGGTCCGAGTGGGGTAGCCGATCGGCATATTTGTCGTCCGGCGGGCGGGGCAATCCGCGCATCGACCAGGTTTCGAGATCCTGAAACAGGCAGGATTCCAGGAAATAGTCGAGCACCAGACCGGGTCGCTCGAATTCGTGGAGCGCTGGCCAGAGCTGGATGGTCTTGGGCGGGAACCAGCGGTTCGAGAAACTGACGATGAAGATTCCGCCAGGGCACAAAACTCGGGCGATGTCCCGGAAGACCGCCAGGGGCTGTGTCAGATATTCCACCGAGGCGGTGCAGATGACGGCATCGAAGGCGTGATCCTCGCAGGGAACCCTCGGCTCCGCGTTGAGATCATGGACCAGGCGTTGGTGGAGCAGCGGGTTTGCGGCAAGTTCGTCGGCGTTCATCCCAAGTCCGGTGACCGGACCGGTCTCCAGCGTGCCGGGAAGGTGCGAATGCCAACTCGACAGCAGATCCAGGATGCTGTCTCCGCCGGCGATCAGACGGCCATGGAGCGCGCTGATTTGACCGATGGCGGTACGGTCGAGATGATCGACAAAACGCGGCTGTTGGTAGAAGGCCGCATCAGGCCCGGAATCCTGACGCCGGAACGGCTGGCCCGACCAGAAATCGGTGGGCAGATCGCGCCAGCGTGCCTGCATCCCCGGACCGCCGCCGGTGATCAGATCCGCCACCTCATTGCAGCGACCGCCGTGTTCCACAACCTGATTGGCAATGTCTTCGATGCTGAGATCCAGACGCAGCGGATACGCGGCCAGCGGGTGGTTGAGGTCGATCCGCAGTTGCTCCGGTCTGGTGTCGACGACCCGAAACGGTTGCCGATCGGCGATCGCGCCAGGGTCCGGTAAGCGGGCGAATTGGCCTGGATAAAAACGCCCGAGGCGCGGTTCGGCATCTTCCGGCGCCAGACGGGAGCGGTCGAAATGACGAGGTTCGAGCGAGATTAGCCGCTCTTCTCGAAAAGGCGTCGTCAGAACGCCGGGATCGAATGCATGACTGCTCCGATCGCCACCGGATCCGCCAGCGATGGCCGCGTCGAGTTCAGGCGGGAAGACATCCCGCCAGGAATTCAGCCGGGCGAGCAGGAGCGCGTCGTTGTGAAGCGCATGGCGACTCTTCCACTGAAGATTGAAGACGATCCGGGCAATGGCCATTGCGTTTGGGGTCGGTTAGGCGATGCCCCTCGTTCAGCTCCGATAGATACGCAGTTTTTCGCCCTGTTTCAGACGATTGTCGGTGATCCGGTTCCAGCGCCGGAGTTCCGTGACGGTTACGCCATAGCGGCGGGCGATGGTCTCGATGGAGTCGCCCTTGCGCACCCAGTGGGTGACAAGGTTCTGATCTTCCTGTTTGGGGATGCGCAGGGTCTGACCCGGCAGCAGCGGTTCGCGCGGCGACAGGCCATTCCAGTCGGCAAGATTGTCTCGCGCGATCCCATGTCGCAGCGCGATCGATGTCAGGGTCTCGCCGTTTTTGACCTGATGGACCTTGTCGTCCACGAGATTAACGTTCGCGACGGCGGGCTCCCTCTGACGGAGACGGACGGCGGTTCGCGAGGAATCGGCGGCCCCCACCGTCATCGGCATCACCCTGACCACGTTCGCCGAGGACGGTTTGAGTTTGGCGCCGGTTCCGGCGGGAACCATGAGTTGGGCGATGTTTTGCCCCAGCGATTTCGATTTGATCTCGGGATTCAGGCGCTGGATCTCGGCGAAGTCCACGCCGGCGGCGATCGCGACCTTGACCAGATTCATGGGCGTGCTGGTCAGCAGCATCTCGGTGCGGGGGCGATCGGCGATCACGGGCAGTCGCTGCCCGTATTTGCGCGAATCGGCGACCAGCCGGGCCGTGGCGAGGATCTGCGGGACGTATTGCTTGGTCTCGTTCGGCAGGTTCAAGGACCAGAAATCGGTGGGTTTGCCGTTGCGACGGTTGGCCTCAAGAGCGGCCTCGACCCGTCCGGGACCGCAATTGTAGGCGGCCATGGCCAGCTCCCAATCGCCATCGAAGCGTCGGCTGAGCTGATCCAGATAGTCCATGGCGGCGCGCGTCGAGGCGACGACATCGCGCCGCTCGTCGTATCCGTTATCCATGCGCAGCCCCATCTCGCGGGCGGTGTAGGGCATGAACTGCCACATGCCGCCGGCGGCCTTGGGCGAGGTCGCGGCGGGGTTATAGCGGCTTTCGACATGGGGCAGCAGCGCCAGCTCCATGGGGAACCCGCGTCGCTCGATCTCGGCGACGATGGTCGGCAGATAGGGCGTCGCCTGTTGCGACATTTTTTCCAGATAGCGGGGATCGCGGCGGAACCGTTCGAGCGTGGAATCGATGCGGGAGTCGGCGTGCAGATTCATCTGCATACCGGAGCGCACCCGGCTCCAGACATCTCCTGTCGGGAGGCGGTTTGCCACCCTGGATTTGGATTTCCCCGCGACGAGAACATCCTCGGCGGGTCTGACGAAGCCGTATTCGCGGGCGGAGACCATGCCCGAATAGGCGCCATCGAAATTGTTGAAGGCGGTGACGTCGGGTTGCCTGGCACAACCGTTCAGCAGCGGCAAGGCAAGGGCGACGAGCGCACAAGAGGCGCGTCCCAAAAGTCTGGCATCAGGCATTGGAACCCCATTTGAATTTTTAACTGCTTGTTTGAGCGAAATATTATTTTTTATCACGGCACATGATACGCAAAGGACGCGCAGAATTCCAGGCTTGAACGCGGATATCACACATTCGGCCGCACGACAGCGTTCGCGATCATGGGTACCATGTGCACCTCAAAGAGAGGCATCCGCATGACAGTTTCCCAACGCCGGACATCGCCGTTCAAACGGCTCCAGGACTGGTATCGCTCGCCGCTTGGGCGGAAAGTGGCCAGGGCCGAGAGCGAGTGTGTGCAGCGTCTGCTCCATCAGACCTTCGGGTACTATCTGGTGCAGCTTGGTCCAACCGAGATTTTTCGCGAGGCGCTGGACTCAAGCCGCATTCGTCACCGGATCATGCTGCCTCCCGAACAGCCGTCCGGGCAACACGGGATGGAGATCATCGGTCTGGAGAGCCAGCTTCCGCTGGCGACCGATAGTATCGACGCCATCCTGCTGCCGCATACGCTCGACTTCACGGATGACCCACGGGCCGTACTGCGCGAGGTCGAGCGGGTGCTGATCCCCGATGGGCGCGTGATCATCGTGGGCTTCAATGCGTTCAGCGCCTGGGGTCTCTGGGGAGTGCTGTTGAGCGTCAGTGGGCGGATGCCCTGGTGCGGTCGTTTCAGAATGCCTTCGCAAGTCGAGGCGTGGCTTGCCGACGCCGGGTTTGCTATCGAGTTTTGTGAACGCATCCTGTTCTGCCCGCCCTTGCGGAGCGCGCAGGGTGCGCATTGCGCGCCAATCGAGTCGTTGGGACGGCGCTTCTGGCCGGTGCTGAGTGGCGGCTACGTCATCCGGGCGGTCAAGCGGGTCGCCACCCTCACCCCTCTGAAACCATCCTGGAACCGACTGCACGCCCTTTTGCCGGGCAATGCCGTCCGACCGACGACACGGGGTAGAAGTCATGTCTGAGACTGTGCAAGCCTTTACCGACGGCGCCTGTAAGGGGAATCCCGGGCCGGGCGGCTGGGGCGTGCTGCTGCGTTGGGGCGCGGCCGAACAAGAGCTGTGCGGCGGCGAGCGCGAGACGACCAATAACCGCATGGAGCTGATGGCGGTGATCGTCGCGCTGGAGTCGTTACAAAAGCCAACCCGGATCGAGATCACCACCGACTCGCAGTACGTCAAGCGCGGGGTCGGCGAGTGGATGCCTAATTGGAAGCGCAACGGCTGGCGCACCGCCAACCGCCAGCCGGTCAAGAACCGCGATCTCTGGGAACGGCTCGATGCCGCGCTCGGCGGTCACGAGGTCCTCTGGCGGTGGGTCAGGGGCCATACGGGACACGCCGAAAACGAGCGCGCCGATCGCCTGGCCAATCAGGGCGTGCCCGGCGCGGGAGGGCGGAATGCGTCAGGTCGTCCTTGATACCGAGACCACGGGACTGGATCCCAGGGAAGGGCACCGGATCATCGAGATCGGCTGCGTCGAGTTGATCGACCGCCGGCTCACGCGCAACGTGTTTCATCAATATTTGCAACCGGATCGCGAGATCGACGTCGGGGCGGTAAATGTCCACGGCATCACCAACGCCTTTCTCGCCGACAAGCCGCGCTTTGCCGAGGTCGCGGAGGATTTTCTGCGCTATGTCGAGGGCGCGGAGTTGATCATCCACAATGCGCCATTCGATGTGGGCTTTCTCGATCACGAACTGAGGCAATGGCGGGCGGATACGCCAAGTATCCGGGATCTTTGCGAGGTGACCGACACGCTCGCGATGGCGCGCCGGCTCCATCCGGGACAGCGCAACGGGCTGGACGCGCTCTGTAAGCGCTATGCCGTCGATAACTCGCACCGGGATCTGCATGGCGCCCTGCTCGACGCCGAAATACTGGCCGACGTCTATCTCGCGATGACCGGTGGACAAGTCGCGTTCCACCTGGATGTGGATGTCTCCGAAGCGGGGGGGGATCCGCGCACCCGGCATCGCGGTCAGCTCGATCCTGGGCGTGCGCGCCTGCGCGTGGTCCACGCCGATGCTGTCAGTTGTGCCGCGCATGCGGCGCGGCTGGCGGCTATCCAGGCCGCAAGCGCGGACGGTTGTCTTTGGCTGAAGGCGGATTAGGTCTGCTGTTGCTGCTGGCGCCGGCTCTGCCCGGAACCGCCGACCAGGGATTCCAGCGCGGGCAAGTCGAGCAACTGGATATGCTTGCGATCCACGCACATCAGACCGTCTTCCTGGAAGCGCGTGAACAGTCGGCTGACGGTTTCGACCGCGAGTCCCAGATAATTGCCGATCTCGTGGCGCGACATGCTGAGATAGAAATCGGAGGGCGAGAGACCGCGCTTGTGCAGGCGTTGGGACAGGCTTAAAAGAAACGCGGCCAGACGCTCCTCCGCGTTCTTCTTGCCGAGCAGCAGCAGCATGTCGGTATCCTGGCCGATCTCCTTGCTGAGCAGCCGGTACATCTGATGCTGAAGGCTGGGGGTGGTCGCGGTCAGGTCTTCGAGTCTGGTGAAGGGGATTTCGCAGATCGCCGAGGTTTCGAGTACCTTGGCGGAACAGGCGTGGACATCCTTGTCGATGGCATCGAGACCGATGATCTCGCCGGGCAGATGGAAGCCCAGAACCTGCTCGCCGCCCTCGGAACTGGGCGCGAAGGTCTTGACCGACCCGGTCTTGACGACATAGAGCGCCCGGAACCGGTCGCCCTCGCGAAACAGATAATCGCCGCGGTGCAAAGGTCTGGCGCGTTTGACAATCTCGTCGAGACGCTCCACGTCTTCCGGAGACAGCCCCATGGGCAGGCACAACGAGGCCAGCGTGCAGTTCTTGCATGCGACTCGAATGGATTCCAATGAAATGACTTTGAATTGACTCATGGCACCGCCCCCTCGCCATCGGCAGCTCAATTTTGGTCTGCCATTTGATCTGGATCAAGAATAGGTGTTTTGTAACCGCATCGATGACAAATTACAAGGGCAGGGGTTCGTGTACCAATTACGCTACCCTGCTGACTTCGCGGGCGGCGGCGAGCCGATTGAGCCGACGCCGCGATTTTGGTAGTTTGTCGAGGTTATCGGGCCACCGCCCTCGACCCTCCTTCTGCTGCGCCTGCTTCCTATGACTAAGTTTATTTTTATTACCGGCGGTGTCGTCTCGTCGCTGGGCAAAGGCATTGCCTCGGCATCGCTCGGGGCCCTGCTCGAAGCCCGTGGACTGCGCGTGACGATGATCAAGCTCGATCCCTACATCAACGTCGATCCGGGCACCATGAGCCCGTTTCAGCACGGCGAGGTCTACGTGACCGACGACGGCGCCGAGACCGACCTGGATCTAGGCCACTACGAGCGCTTCCTGCGCACCCGCATGGGGCGCAACAACAACTTCACCACCGGCCAGATCTACGAGAGCGTCATCCGCCAGGAGCGCCGCGGCGATTATCTCGGCCGGACCGTGCAGGTGATCCCGCACATTACCGACGAGATCAAACAGAGTATCCGGCTTGGGGCCGAGGGCGCGGATATCGCCATGGTCGAGATGGGCGGCACCGTGGGCGACATCGAATCGCTACCCTTCCTGGAGGCGATCCGCCAGATGCGGGTGGAGGAGGGGCGCGAGAACGTGCTCTTCATGCACCTGACCCTGGTGCCTTATATCCGCACCGCCGGCGAGATCAAGACCAAACCGACCCAGCACTCGGTCAAGGAACTGCGTTCGATCGGTATCCAGCCCGACATCCTGCTGTGCCGCGCCGAGCAGGATCTGCCGAACGAAGAGCGGCGCAAGATCGCGCTCTTCACCAACGTTCCCGAGAACGCCGTCATCTCCGCCGTCGACGCCGATAACATCTACCGCATCCCGCGCCTGCTGCACGCCCAGAAGCTCGACGAACTAGCGGTGCGCCAGTTCCAGCTTGACGTGCCCGAGGCCGACCTCAGCGAGTGGGATCGGGTGCTGGACGGTTTCGACCATCCCACGCACCAGGTCCGCGTCGGCATGGTCGGCAAGTACATGCACCTCACCGAAGCCTATAAATCGCTGTCCGAGGCGCTCGCCCACGCCGGCGTGCATACCAGCACCAAGGTCGAGATTCTCTATCTGGATGCCGAGGAGATCGAGCAGCAGGGCACCGCCTGTCTCGCCGGACTGGATGCCATTCTGGTCCCCGGCGGGTTTGGCGAACGGGGCATCGAAGGCAAAATCCTGGCGGCCCAGTATGCCCGCGAACAGCGCATTCCCTATCTCGGCATCTGTCTCGGGATGCAGATCGCGGTGATCGAATATGCCCGTCATCTCGCCGGTCTGGAAGGCGCGCACAGCACCGAATTCGACCGCGCGACCCCGCATCCGGTGATCGCCATGATCACCGAATGGCGCGACGAAAAAGGCAAGATCGAGACGCGCGCCGAAGGTCAGGATCTGGGCGGCTCCATGCGACTGGGCGGTCAAAACTGCCGTCTCGAACCCGGCAGCCTGGCGCGCGCCGTCTATGGCATGCCCCAGGCCCGCGAGCGTCACCGTCATCGCTATGAATTCAACAACCGTTATCTCAATGCCATGAAGGATGCCGGGATGCGCTTTTCCGGCTGGTCGCTCGACAACAAATTGGTCGAAATCATCGAGATTCCGGATCACCCCTGGTTCATCGCCTGTCAGTTCCATCCCGAATTCACCTCGACCCCGCGCGACGGTCACCCGCTATTTTGCGGCTTCATCCGCGCGGCCCTGACCCAACACGAATTGACTGGAGATCAGGCCGCATGATGCGCTTGGCCAATTTCGAGGTCGGAATCGACCGCCCGCTCTTCCTGATCGCCGGTCCCTGCGTGATCGAGAGCGAGACACTGGCGGAAGAAACGGCGGGCGCGCTCAAGGAAATGACCGACGCGCTCGGCATCCCCTTTATCTATAAATCCTCGTTCGACAAGGCCAACCGTTCCTCGGTCGGCAGCTTTCGCGGGCCGGGTCTGGAGGAGGGATTGCGGATTCTCGAAGCGGTTCGCGAACGCATCGGCGTCCCGGTGCTGACCGATGTCCATGAGGACACGCCGCTCAACGAGGTCGCCGCCGTCGTCGACGTCCTCCAGACGCCGGCCTTTCTCTGTCGTCAGACCAACTTCATCCGTGCGGTCGCCAGTCAGGGCAAGCCGGTCAACCTCAAAAAAGGCCAGTTTCTCGCGCCCTGGGACATGCGCCATGTCGTCGACAAGGCGCGTTCGACGGGCAACCAGCAGATCATGGTCTGCGAGCGCGGGGCCTCCTTCGGGTACAACAATCTGATTTCGGACATGCGCGCGCTGGCCGTGATGCGCGAGACCGGCTGTCCGGTGGTCTTCGACGCCACCCATTCGGTGCAATTGCCGGGCGGGCAGGGGGATCGTTCGGGTGGACAGCGCGAATTCGTCCCCGTGCTGGCGCGGGCCGCCGTCGCCGCCGGAGTCGCCGGGCTGTTCATGGAGACCCACCCGCGCCCCGACGAGGCGCTGAGCGATGGGCCGAATGCTTGGCCACTGGGGCGGATGCGGGAGTTGCTGACGACGCTGGTTGAGCTTGATCGGGTGGTCAAGGCGGCGGGATTGGCTGAATCCTAACTTGACCCCATCAAGAGACGTCTTCCAGGTCGGCAGGTGTCAATTCCTGCGCCCCAGCAGCGCGCTCGCGATCCAGCGCATGGGATCGGCGCCGTCCGGCAGGATCTCGATGGCGGTCAGCGCCTCGCCGATCAGATCGGCCGCCATCTCCTTCGCCTCGGCCAGTCCGACCAGGGCCGGGTAGGTGGCCTTGTCGAGCGCCTGATCGCGCCCGGCGGTCTTGCCGATCAGGGCGGTGTCGCCCTCCACGTCGAGCACGTCGTCCTGGATCTGGAACGCCAGTCCGAGACACTTGGCGTACCGGTCCAGGCGCTCGGCGCGGTCCGCGTCGAGCGAGCCGTGGGCCAGGATACCCATCTGCACGGAGGCGCGAATCAGCGCGCCGGTCTTGTGGATGTGGATATGTTCGAGCATGGCGACATCGAGCGCCTTGCCCTCGGCCTCCAGATCCAGCGCCTGACCGCCGACCATGCCGCGCGAGCCGCTGGCGCGGGCCAGTTGCTCGACCATCGCGATCCGGATTTGCGCATCCAGTCCGGTGGCCTCTGCAAGCGCCTGAAAAGCCAGCGTCTGCAGCGCGTCACCGGCGAGGATGGCAGTGGCGTCGTCGAAGGCGCGGTGACAGGTGGGGCGTCCGCGGCGCAGGTCATCGTCGTCCATCGCCGGGAGATCGTCGTGGATCAGCGAGTAGGCGTGGATGAATTCCACCGCGCAGGCGGGACGGTCGAGCCGGGCGGGCTCGATGCCGAGCGCCTCGCCGGTCGCGTAGGTCAGCAGCGGACGGATGCGCTTGCCGCCGCCCAGCACCGAATAACGCATGGCCTCGTGCAGGCGCAGGGGCGGCACGCTGGCGCGCGGCAGAAGTTCGTCGAGCGCGGTTTCGAGACGCGCCTGACAGCGTGTCCGGTAGGTGTCCAGTTGGTTATGGGTCATGGGGCTCGAAAGGTTCTGGCTCGGCCTCGGGCCGGGCATCGGTGAGGATACGCACCCGCTGCTCGGCCGTGTCCAACGCCTGCTGGCAGACACGGGTGAGACCGATGCCGCGCTCGAAGGCCGCCAGCGAGTCCTCGAGTGTCATCTCACCCTTTTCCAGGGCATCGACAACGCTTTCCAACTCGTTCAGGGCCTGCTCGAAGGATGGCGGGGGCGGGGTGGCTGGTTTTTTCATCGGCTTCTGGATCGGGCTTTAGGCGGTACGGTAGCCTAGCTGGGTTGAGCGGTCAAACCAACACGGTCCAATCCAGGCAATCTGCCAGGGTAGCGGCTTTCAGGTTGCGTTTTGCGGAGGACGACCGATGCTTTTTTTCAATGCCTTGGGGCGGATCAGGTCCGAGATGCATTTTCGGCCAGCGCGCCAGGGCGAGTCCCAGCAGCGCAGCCATGAGGGGTGGCGGGTGCGGGCGGTGCGGTTGTGACCGGGACCGGGACCGAGACCGGGCGCCAGCCCGTTTGTTGTAGAGACAACGCAATGCCATGTCTCTAGGGTGGCCCAGGGAGCGGCCAGCGGATGCGCGCGGTACGGCTATCAATCCGAAACGTTACATAAAAGGAATGTGCTCTCCATGACCGGCAATTACGATGCCTCTGCCATTGAGGTCCTGATGGGCCTCGACCCGGTGCGCAAGCGCCCCGGAATGTATACCGATACGACCCGCCCCAATCATCTGGCCCAGGAGGTGATCGACAACAGCGTCGACGAGGCGCTGGCTGGCCACGCCCGCGCGATCTCGGTGGTGCTCCATGCCGACGGCTCGCTGGAAGTCAGCGACGACGGGCGCGGCATGCCGGTCGACATGCACCCGCAGGAAGGCTTGCCGGGGGTCGAGGTGATCCTGACCAAGCTGCACGCCGGCGGGAAGTTCAACACCGATAACTACCGTTTCTCGGGCGGTCTGCATGGCGTGGGCGTTTCGGTGGTCAACGCGCTCTCGCAAACGCTGGAGGTGTGGGTCAAGCGTGGCGGTCATGAATATCGCATGACCTTCGCGGGCGGCGTCAAGACCAGCGATCTGAGTCAGATCGGCACGGCGCCACGCGGCAAGACCGGTACCCGGCTGCGCTTCTGGCCCGATCCCAGGTATTTCGATACGCCCAAATTCGCCATCCGTCCGCTGGTCCATCTGTTGCGGGCCAAGGCGGTGCTCTGTCCGGGGCTGGAGGTGCGCTTTCTCGACGCGGCGAGCGGCGAGGAGCAGGTCTGGTGTTACCGCGACGGTCTCAAGGATTATCTGACCCAGGAACTGAACGGGGCCGAGACGGTCCCGGCAGAGCCCTTCATTGGGGATATGACGGGAACCAACGAAGCAGCGAGCTGGGCGCTGGCCTGGTTGCCGGAACCGCTCAGGGCGGGCGGCGGCGAGCCGGTCGCCGAAAGCTATGTCAATCTGATCCCGACCGTGCAGGGCGGCACCCATGTCAACGGGTTGCGCTCCGGGCTGACCGAGGCGGTGCGCGAGTTCTGCGAGTTTCGTAACCTGCTGCCGCGCGGGGTCAAGCTGGCGCCGGAGGATGTCTGGAGCCGGGTCAGCTATATCCTCTCGGTGAAGCTGATCGAGCCGCAATTTTCGGGGCAGACCAAGGAACGGCTGTCCTCGCGCGAGTGCGCGGCCTTCGTCTCCGGCGTGGTCAAGGACTCCTTCAGTCTCTGGCTGAATCAGCACGTAGGGGAAGGCGAGCGGATCGCCGAACTGGCCATCGGCGCGGCTCAGACGCGGTTGCGCGCCGGGCGCACCGTGACGCGGAAGAAGATCACCCAGGGACCGGCACTGCCCGGCAAGCTGGCCGACTGCACCGCGACCGATCCCGAGCGCGGCGAGCTGTTTCTGGTCGAGGGCGACTCGGCCGGCGGCTCGGCCAAGCAGGCGCGCGACCGCGAGTTTCAGGCCATCCTGCCGCTGCGGGGCAAGATCCTCAACACCTGGGAGGTCGATGCCAGCGAGGTGCTGGGCTCGCAGGAGGTGCATGACATCGCGGTCGCCATCGGCGTCGATCCAGGCATCGACGATCTCAGCCGGCTGCGTTTCGGCAAGGTCTGCATCCTGGCCGACGCGGATTCTGACGGCGCGCATATCGCGACCCTGCTGTGCGCGCTCTTTTTGCGTCATTTCCGGCGTCTGGTGGCCGAGGGGCATGTCTATGTCGCCATGCCGCCGCTGTACCGGATTGACGTGGGCAAACAGGTTTATTATGCCCTGGACGACGACGAAAAACGCGGAGTGCTCGACCGCATCGCGGCCGAGAAGGTCAAGGGCAAGGTCAATGTCCAGCGTTTCAAGGGGCTGGGCGAGATGAACCCGTCCCAACTGCGCGAGACCACCATTCATCCCGACACCCGGCGCCTGGTGCAGCTCACGATCGAAGCCGATGACGACAGCGATAACCTGCTCGACATGCTGCTGGCCAAAAAGCGCGCCGCCGACCGCCGCGGCTGGTTGCAGGAAAAAGGCGATCTGGCGGAAATTTAAAACGACTGGAGTTGATCACAATGCCCCCATTCCGTTACGGACACGCGGCGAACGCCGACTGGACCCAGGCCGCCGCGGCCTGTCTGACTCAGATCGGCCAGGTTCCGGAGCAGGCGAATCTTGGCTTTCTCTATGTGTCCGACGAATTCGCCGACGAGCTGGACGATCTGCTGGACTGGTTGCGCCACGCCACCGGCGTGCAACAGTGGGTCGGCAGCGTCGGCATCGGGATCTGCGCGACGGGGGTCGAATATTATGAACAACCCGCGATCGCCGTCATGCTGGGCGAGTTCCCGGCGGATGCCTTCCGCGTCTTCCCGAGCCTGATCAAAGATTTCGACGCGTTCGATGTCAGTCATGGCGATTGGATCCAGGCCCATCCTCCCTATCTGGGTCTGATCCACGGCGATCCGGCGAACGAACGCATCGAGTCACTGATCCAGCAACTCGCCCAGCGCACCACGTCCGGTTTTCTGGTGGGCGGTCTGACCAGTTCGCGCGGCTCGGCGGTCGGCATCGCCAATACCCTCACCGAGGGCGGACTGTCGGGCGTGCTGTTTTCCGACCAGGTCGCGCTGATGACCCGTCTGAGTCAGGGCTGTTCGCCGATCGGTCCGCATCGCACCATCACCGAGGCCCAGCGCAATATCCTGATCAAACTTGACGGACAGCCCGCGCTGGAGAAGTTCAAAGAGGATATCGGCGAGACCCTGGCCCAGGATCTGGGCAGTCTCGGCGGTTACATCTTCGCCGGTCTGCCGATCCCGGGTTCGGATACTGGCGATTATCTGGTCCGCAATCTAATCGGCATCGACCCCGATCACGGCTTGCTGGCCATCGGAGACAGGGTCGAATCCGGGCGAGAGATCATGTTCTGTCGGCGCGACGCCGAAACGGCCAGGGACGACCTGGATCGCATGCTGCGAGCCCTCCGGCAGCGCCTGTCTCGTCCGCCGAGGGGCGGTATTTATATTTCCTGCTTGGGGCGCGGCGTCAATCTATTCGGCCCCGATTCCGCCGAACTCAAGCAGATTCAGGACACGCTCGGCGATTTCCCGCTTGTCGGTTTTTACGCCAATGGCGAGATTTCGCAAGATCGCGTGTACGGGTATACGGGTGTCTTGACCTTGTTCGCTGACTAAATTTCTTTCTTTCCAAAAAGAGCAGGTCAGGCATGAATGGACTGACAAATCCACTGCTGTTGCTGGTTGCCCTCTTGCTGGCGTCATGATGTTGGGCATCATGCGCTTTGCCGTTAATCACCGTGTCGATCGGTCAGCCCAGTGAGCTGCCAGAGCCGGCCCAGCTCTGCTCGCAGGGATGCGACTTCAGCTTCCAGCGCCTCGATCCGGTTGCCTTGACCCGCAAGGACCGCTGGCGATCCCGTTTTTGGTTCGACGCTGGCGGATTCCTCGGTCTTTGGCGGACCGCACAACAGATGCGCGTAGCGTTCCTCGCGCTTGCCGAGCGATCTCGGCAATTCGACGACCAGGGCATGATCTCTGGTTGCCATGCCCCGCAGGATTGACGAAACCTGATTCAAGTCCGCGAATTCCGCCAGGCGTGCCGTGTTGGTGCGCAATTCGCCGAGCGTTTGCGGCCCGCGGAGCATCAGCACGCACAACAACGCCTGTTCCTGACGACTGAGGAAGAAGGTGCCGACCATCTTATGATCGAAGCGTTCGGAGCGCCCCGAGAGACTGGCGTGGATCAGACCGCGGTCGCGTAACCGGTTGACTGCATGCCCGACCTCGGCCGGTGTCAGGTTCATCGCGGGGTGACGGGCGCTCTTCTGGTTGCAGGCGCTCACCAGGCTGTTCAGAGTCAACGGGTACTGATCCGGCGTTGTGCGCTGTTTCTCCATCAGGCAGCCAATGATGCGCGCCTCCGCTGGATTCAGCAGCGCGTCGGGAGCATCGGCATCTTCGTTGGGGGGCATGGTCGTTTCCTTCTCTCTGACGATGCGTTTAAGCAAATGTGTTGACAGCTCAATCGTCAAGTGTTCAATGCGTGAAATCCGCTTGCTCTAGCTGGCGGTAAACTGCGTCGAAGGTTGCGATTGCGCCGTCGATGACCTCGTCTGGCAGCAGTGTTCCGTCGGCGGAGAGAGTATCCAGCGTTTCGGAAAAATGCTTCCAGTGGGCGGATGTTTGTTCGCCATGGAAGTTGAGAAAGGACGCAGAGCCAAGTTCGGCCCCCAGGATTCGACGTAAATGTCTGGCAATCGTCCGTCCGCCAAGGGTCGCGCCTTCCAAAACATAGATGCCGCCAACGATGCCGCTGGTGCCGCGTGTCTCGAAGACGTTTGATATCCCCTGGTCCCGTTCGGTGATCGGCACAGGCGAATGACCGACTTGCTCTTCCAGGTCGCGAAGCAACATGGGCAACTTAGGACGTATCCTTAAATGCTCACGCAGGGCATCGTCTAGTCCCTTGTACAAAGCCGTTTCCACGATGACATAGATGCCGGCGAGGATATCGAGATAGTGCCGATAGTCGTCCTGGGTTACCTCCTGAGAGGTCAGGCGGAGCATGACTGGCAATCGCTCGACTGCCGTATGCGCATCAGCCGTGGCTCCACGCAATTTTACAGCCAGGCTAACCTTTGATTTATGTTGCAAAGGATCGCTGTTTCGGTCGAAATTAGACATCTGCTAGTCCTTAAATCAGTCATAGCTAACGCATTTGGCATTTCAAGATCACGGATCGTCTAAATTGGCGACTGCCAGACGGTGCTTCCGGAGAGAATCATCACGATAATCTTCAATCTCATCGGGATCTCTCGTCATGGAGCCAAGTGCAAGTGTGCTAGAATTTTCCGATGTTCGGGAGCAGACCGCGAGTCAATTTTAGCGAGCCGATGAGGATAGATGTTGCGATGTCCAAGCCTGATAAGGGAAATCTTCCTTTCGAACCACCAATGCTGATTGCGGGGTCGAGTCGCAGCGGGACAACATGGGTGCTTGATGTTCTTGCAACCACGCATGAGTTGCGGCCGATCTTCGAGCCACTTCATCCCGGCGCCGTGAAAGATGCGCAACGCTATGCTTGGAAGTACGTGCCTCAGGACTCCGATCTCCCAGGCATGGAGGAGTTTTTTCTTCGCGTATTTTCGGGAGATCTGTCGACCTTGTGGACAGATTTTCGTGTGCCTCCGCGCGATATCTTTCCCAGGCTTTCCACGCTCGACCGACTGGACGCATTCAAGAAGTTGCTCAAAGAGTGGCAGCGCGCACTGAATCAGTATAGAACATGCCGAACGTGGCGTTCAAGAAACCCTGTTATTGTAAAGTGTATTCGTGCAAATTTATTGCTTGGCTGGTTGGCGAGCAGGTTTAACGCGAAAGTGTTGCTGTTAGTGAGGCATCCTGGTGCTGTCGTGGAATCGAAACTTCGTCTCGGCGGATTCTCATGGGATCCGTCTAGAGTCATAAGCGCTTATCGAAACGATGAGAACCTGTTTCGTTTGAATAATGGGCAATATACTGAGCTTTTGAGTCAAGACCTTACGAATGCTCAGGCGCACACATTGATATGGTGTATCGAAAACCAACTGCCACTCTCCGATGCGGAAAAAAATGGTTATCTAACCGTATATTATGAAGATCTTGTCGACGAAGGAGTTCCAGAGTGGGATCGAATCAGTCGGTTTTTTGATTTGAAGCCTGTCGAATGGGACAGGGAGTTATTTTCGAGTCCGTCGCAGCAGGCTTCGCCAGATTGGCGAAATGCATCGAAAAGAGTACATGTGCACAGCAAATGGCTTGATCGGATTGCTCCGCGGGATTTGCGTGATGTCGATGAAATACTTAAAGTGACTGGTGTGACGAACTACGATGCTTATACGCCTTCGCCTAAAAAATATCTGTCGACCTGACTCTCTGGAGATCATTCATTAATTTTCTGCCGAGGATTCTCGATTGTCAATGCGAATGCTTCCAGTGGACGTAGGAAATTCTTTGCGGAATGACTACAAACTAATCCTTTATAAAGGCACCGACGATCTTGCTCCCCTGTTTGATGCTTGGCGTGAAATTGTCGCTGGCTTAGATTGTGCTTCTTTTATTCAGTCGCCCGATTGGATAGGCGCCTTTCTAAAGACTGGTCCAATTGCATATGAAAATTTTTTTGCGATATTGATCACCAATAAATATAATATTCCAGTCGGTGTTTTTCCTCTCGAATATATAAAGCAAAAGAAATTCGGTTTGAGTCTTGGCGTCTGGAGTGTATTCAGACCGAATGATGATATGGGGCTGAGTGATTTTATATTCGCTCAAAATCCGCAAAATCGGGTTTTACTGGATTTGATGATTGGCTATCTGCAAGAGTCTAGTCCTAGATCTTTCGATCTGATCCTTCTGCGAAACGCGGCGGAAGACAGTGCGATCGCATATGCAATGCATCTTTGCAAGCCTGCGATGCGCATTACTGCCTACCACCATGACAGTAAATTTATTCGATGTAAAAATAGCTACGAAGAATCGACCTCCGGTCTTACGACTAAGTATCGACGTAACAATCGAAGAAAATTAAAAAATCTGCAACAATTAGGGACGGTAAATTTTTCATCTGCCTGCAACTTTCCAGATCTGAAATCAGCATTTGACGACTTTGTCGATACAGAAGCTTCAAGTTGGAAAGGTCGCGCTGGCACCGCGCTTCGATACGACGATGCGCGGCGAAAATTTTATGAAGAGTTGCTCGTCAGGTTTGGCGCGGCCGGCCAATGTGTGATCGATGTCCTGACCCTTGACGGGAAACCCATTGCCGCACAGTTCGCGATTATTTCTGGAGCGACTTACAATCTATTAAAAATTGGCTATGATAGTGCTTTTAGTGCGCACAGCCCAGGAGTGCTTCTTCTGGATTGGACCTTGCGAGAATACTCTGGACATCCTACGATACGACAGATAAGTTTTGTCACTGGGGCTCGCTGGAACGACGATTGGGCGCCTTCTAAACTGGCCGTCTTCGATCACTATTTGTACAGGCCGACAGCAAAAGGCGTAGTTGTTTTTGTTATCGAGAAGCTAAAACAGAGAGTCAGACCACTCTATCAGCGCTATCTTGAATCAAAAATAACAAGGGTTGACTGACAGGCTGAATGAGTAATCGGTAAGCATGCTGTGTCTTAGTGGTATATAAATTTGCCACATGAAATATCGTTTAAAGTGTATGTGCATGCAGTTATTGAAATTCATTGACTTGCATACAAGCGCGTTAAGGCAAAAACCAGGAATTGCGGGGGTATCTGTGCTAACCACTTTAAAGAAAACTGGAATAATGGTTGTTGCTTGGATCATGCTTCCAGGCATGATAATGGTAAATCTGCACGCCGCGGAGCTAGGTGCGGTCGATGCTGGATACAAACTTCGCGCCGGTGATATTGTGAACGTGTCAGTTTGGCAGGAGCCTGGCCTGGAACAATTAGTGCTGGTCCGTCCGGACGGGGGGATCTCGTTTCCCCTTGCTGGAGATTTGAAGGCTGAAGGATTGACCGTCGACGAATTAGGGAGAAGCCTCAAGTCTAAGCTGACGCGATATATTCCCGATCCAGTCGTTACGGTCACGCTTCAGGAAATTCCAGGAAATCGCGTCTATGTGGTTGGACGCGTCAACAAACCAGGTGATTTCCCGATTATTTCGCGCGATTTAACTGTGATGCAGGCAATTTCGATTGCAGGTGGACTATCGCCATTTGCGAAAGAAAATAAGATCAGAATTTTGCGTCAAGTTGATGGCAAGGAACAATCGTTTCCTTTCGATTACAAGCAGGCTATTCGTGGCGAAGGGTTGTCACAAAATATCAGGCTGCAACCCGGTGATGTCGTCGTTGTGCCTTAAATCGCAATGGACAAGAATCATATAAAAAATACCCCTCTACGGTCTCGGCCAAGCGTCACGGTACCCTTGGTACTAGGCATGATAGCTGTTAGTTTATCGGCCTTCAGCGATGACATCTTACAACAACCCTGGAAATTTGAACCTGGTGCGCGCCTGAGTTTGTTCTACGACGACAATGTTCGACTAAGTGTGGATGATCCAGAGGCTTCACTTGGCGGGCTGGCTGAGATCTACGGACTTTTAGCCTGGCGAACCGAGAAAAGTAGCCTGGGTCTAAGAGCGGCGATTGATGGAAGTTATTACGACGATATCAGCGAGCTTAACACAACGGATGGCTCACTCGATTTCACCTATGACTATCGTATGAGCCGAGTTAAATTTGGGCTGGTGACTAGACTTCGCTACGATTCCACGCTGACAAGTGAAGATGAGGCGGATACGACCGGCGTGGTGCAAGCTAATAAGCGCCGTACAAGTCTTGAAATCGGACCATCGATAGGATATGACCTCACGGAGCGGGCAAGGATAAATGCTGAGTACACATTTTTGGATGTCTCCTACGAGGATGCAGAGGCCATTTCTCTCTCGAATTTCCAAAACTCACGACTTGGTTTCAACACAGAGTACGATCTGAGCGAGCGTAGTCGGTTGCTTGGTCGATTGAGTTATGAGCAATATGAATCGGATGAAGTCAGTCAAAGCTCAGAAAGCTTCGGAGTCGAAGCCGGTTTCAGATTTCAATTCTCCGAACGCACAACGTTGAGCGCGCTTGGTGGTGCTCGTTTTGCTAGTATAAAAAGTGACGGAACAGGGCAAAGCGGATCTGACGATGAGAATAGTAGCGGTCCCCTACTCGAGGTCGGTCTCGACCGAATTTACGAACGAGGGACATTAAGGTTGTCACTGGAACGATCTTTGCTGCCAAGCGGACGGGGCTCCCTGTTAGATACGACGATAGCGTCGGTCATCGTCTCCAGTCCACTCACGGAAAGACTTACCTCAAGCCTGACTGCGCGAGGGATTCGCAACAGAAATCCTGGAGATGAAGTCAATGCCAATGACCGAGATTATCTTATCCTGTCTCCAGCGTTGCGATGGAGGTTAAATGAGTCCTCCTGGCTTGATTTAAGTTATCGATATCGCTGGCAGGATCGCGAGGTCTTGGATGGGATTGCTGATTCGAACTCAGTCTATTTCGGCTACGGATATGATTGGGGACGCAGATAATCCAAACTGCCTTCCCAGAATGACACTCTTCCCTTGCATCCCTCGATCATGAGTCGTATGTACTGGCAACAGTTTAGAATATAAAATAAATGGTGCATGTAATGGACGAGCAATCAAAGTCCCGCAGTGAAATACTTGAGATGCTTAAGCGGCGCAAGTGGTATTTTTTTATTCCTTTTTTTTTATTATTGGTCTTGAGCGTCGGATTTACATACTCCCTGCCTCCTGTTTATCGATCAACAGGCAAAATACTCATTGAGCAACAGGAAATTCCAAGTGATCTAGTTAGCTCGACCATCACGAGTTACGCGGACAATCGCATCTCTCTGGTGCAGCAACGTGTAATGACTGGGTCAAATCTGATCCAGATTATGGATAAGCATAAACTTTTCGAGCAAGAACGCCGAGAGCAAGGGGGGGACTCTGCGGCGCTAGAACTTATGAAAAGCGCTGTCAACATGGAGCTTGTAAGTTCGAAAATCGTCGACTCTCGAACTGGCCGATCAGCAGATGTAACGATCGCTTTTACTGTTTCATTCGATGCCGAGTCCCCTCAGGTCGCTCAGTCTGTTGCTTCTGACCTTGTCGCCTTTTACCTTGAGGAGAATCAGAAGATCCGTCAGAAAGTTACTCAAGACGCAAAACTTTTTGTTCAGCAAGAAGCGACAAGATTAGCTGATGAGATTGGAAGTCTTGAGGAAAAATTGGCTGCATTTAAAGCGAATTCAGGAGATAGTCTACCCGAGATGATGGATTTCAACCAAGAGTCTTTGCAAAAAACTAGAGAAAGACTTCGTGAAGTTGAGCAATCGATCATTTCATTGACGGAAAGTTCCATTCTTCTGCAAGGAGAACTGGCGAGAACGGATCCCTACAGCAAACAAATATCTGCGGACGGGGAACGTGTCTTGACAGCAAGTCAACAGTTGGCCGCACTAGAGTCAAAATACCTTGCTCTTTCATCGCGGTACTCCGCAGAGCACCCTGACGTAAAAAAATTAGACAGGGAAATTCGAGCCCTTCAACTGGATGTTCGCCGTTCGAATAGCTCAGGCGAAGATGGCAGAACAATAGGATCAGCCTTGGTCAAAGATGCGGACAATCCAATCTATATACAGATTCGTACGAGACTTACGGCGAATGAGGCAGAGCTTGACTCACGAAAGAAATCGCGAACTGAGTTAATCGAACAAATTGCCATGTATGAAAGAAGAATAGCTGCATCCCCATCGATTGAACGTGAATATCTCGCAATAACCCGGGATTATGAGTCTGCCTTAGCAAGATATCGTGATGTTAAAATAAAATTGAGTGAGGCAAAACTAGCCGAAGCGGTGGAAACCGAAAGTAAAGGAGAACGATTTACGCTGATTGATGCGCCTGTCGTTTCGAGTGAGCCATTCAAGCCGAATCGGCCTTCAATGATATTTCTAGGAATGGTTTTAGCTTTTGGTGCAGGAATCGGAAATATGACCCTACGAGAAGCACTTGATAAAGGGATCTATGGAAGTCGTCGATTGGAGGGGCTTACAGGTGCTGCTCCACTCGCGGTAATCCCTTTTATTGAGACGGTTGCTGATCGTGAGCGGTATCGCAGGAAGCGCAATCAATTGATTGTCGGTTTGGTTGGCACCGCGATTATAGTAATGTTAATTATACATACATTTCTATTTTCCCTGTGGTAGCCTGATAAATATTTCATCCGCTTCATAATTAGGGTTTATTCATGGACCGTTTAAAGAAAGCACTAGAAAAAGCGCGTGAAGAACGTTCATCGCTTGGACGTTATAGCTCGATGAGTCAATCTGGAACCTTTTCAGAACCGAATTTCGGTTCTATCAATACACCAATAGAGTATAAAAACATTGAAGTCGAGGTCGCGCGGCTTGAAGCTCACCGCATACTCCTTGGAGGTGGTATAGCTGCCAATGTGGAAGGCGCTTTTAAAATGTTGCGCACTCAGGTTCTGAAAATAATGAAGGCTAACGGTTGGTCAACCTTGCTTGTGACTAGTCCTACTCCGGGCAATGGTAAGACGGTAACTGCAATTAATTTGGCAATCACTCTTGCAAGGCATGCGCAACAGTCTGTGTTATTGGTTGATTTGGATCTGCGACATCCCTCGATTCGGACATGCTTCCTTGATGACCCTATTCCAGGAATTAGTGATTTCTTGTTAGGTGATGTGCCAATAACGGATATTATCTTCAGTCCTAATATTGAAGGTCTTTTGGTTCTTCCAGGTCGTGAAGCTTTTTCGCATTCATCAGAAGCGCTGTTGCTTCCAAAAATGCAGAGTTTAATAAGCGATATCAGGAGTCGGTATTCAGATGGAATCATTATTATAGATATGCCGCCTGTGCTTTCAGTAGACGATGTTGTTGCGGTTTCGCAATATTGGGACGCTGCCCTCCTTGTGATTGAGGAAGGTCGAACAACAGCAGAAGATGTTCGTAGAATGTATGAGATGCTAAAGGATAAAGCGATACTCGGTACGGTACTCACGAAGTCCGATCATGGGGCAATGATTTATGACTATCATTAGCTTTACAATGATTTTGAGTCTAAGAATATAATTTTATGGAATTGTCGTCTGCGCAGTGGCTACAAATGAATATAGCAGCGGTCATCGCTGTTTTAGCTTTCTTACTTGTTTATTTTGTGCCTACCAAGTGGGTGGTTATAACCCTGATATTAATAATACCATTTCAGATTATAGGTTCAAGGTACGGTTCGCTGACAATTTATTTGATTTATCTAATAGCGTTTGTATGGGTTTTGCGCACTCAGTTTCGGGAATTACCGTTCCTAGGATATGTAGGATTTATATTTTTTTCCTATGCGCTCGCACTTAGCCAAGTACCATCAGTAACATTACAAGACCATTTGCTATATCTTTTCCTGGTAGGCTCAGACTTTTTGGTTTTTTATATTGTTTACAATTATTTCCGTCAAAACAGGGATGTTAAACATTTTCTATATCTGTTTCTGATTTTGAATGGCTTAGTTTTACTTTATAGTGTCGCGCAGATCGTTGTGGGGCTTGATGAGAGTTCTCCATTCGTTGGCGGCGAGATAGGATTGCGACCCGCCCGGGAAGATGGACGTCTCAGTGGCCCGTTTAAAACTGTTGGCTTAACCGCCGAGTATATGGTGATCGGGGTATTTATAACGGGATACGCTCTTTGGATGCTGAAATTGAGTCAGGTTATTAGGCTCTTGTTGATTTTTATGATCATGGGTAATTTCTCCATGATGATCGCAACTGGTAACAGAGGGGGTATATTTACCTTAGTTGCAGGATGTTTATTGTTTCTTTTTTTGTTTAGGAAGGAGATGGGGGCTCGTGGCGTTCTTTTAAGTCTTGTTGGAGCAGGGATCGCCTTTGCTGTTTCGTCAATTGTTGTCATTAATTATACTGATTTCAATAAATTGTTTGATCGGTTGGCGGAAACTGAAATCGAGGAAGGTATCCCAGATACGAGAAGTAAAACATGGCCGCAGACCTTGGAGCACATATCGAGCAAACCGATCCTTGGTCACGGGCCACAATTAAAATTTTCGGATAATACCTACATGAGACCTGGTGCACCACAGCCTGTTTTGTGGCCGCACAATCTATATCTGTTCCTCCTCTATACGCTTGGCATTATTGGCTTTATCGCGTACCTTGCTTTTTTGATGCGCATAACTTGGAGTTTTTACGATGGGAGTCGAACTCCAAGAGAGACTCTTGTTGAGGACGGCTTTGCCAGACTTGCGATCATCGTGATGGCCTTATTTCTAATCGACCAGATTAAGGTCGAGTTTCTGAGGTCGGAATCGACTGAGTATCAACATTTCATATTTATGATTTGGGGGGCTCTCACCGCATTGACGAATAAAGAGATTAGAGATACCGGAAATTCATCTAATGGCGTTATCAGGCGGACAACCCATAAGGGTTAATTATTTATGAAGTCAACCTTTTGGACATGATTAAGCAGGACATGATGCTCCAGCAGTTGCCAATTAAGGCTCTATTTATTGTACCTTCTCTACGTCGTGCCGGAGCGGAGACTCAGGTCGTTAATCTTGTTAACCGACTTGATGCCAACCAAATTGAAAAACACTTGCTAGTCTTTGAAAAAGAAATAGATCAATTAGATCGGCTAGATCAAGATTGTGTACGATTTCATCATGTCTTACGCACTAGGAGATGGTTTGATTGGAATCTCATCTTAATGATATCGCATGTCATCAATGTTGAAAAAATCGATGTTATACATTGTAGTTCGCCGTTTACTGCTTTCTGGGGCTGGCTAGCGAGCAAGTATTCAGTTAACAAGCCCCCAGTCATTGCTGCAATACACACAACTATCAGTCGAGGCTTGAAAGAGGAATTACAAAACAGGTTTATTTATCAATGGATACTACGACGATGTGATGCAATAGTTTTTGTATGTATGCGGCAAAGGGAATATTGGCTAAAAAAATATCATTTTTTAGAGGGCAATTCTGAGGTAATTTATAATGGTATCGATACGGATCATTTTGAGCCTATTGCATTTATTGATGAAGGGAGATTATTTAGAAAAATTCATGAGATACCTTATGATGCTACTGTACTCACATGCATAGCCGGCTTTAGACCAGAAAAAGGTCAGAAAATTCTTGTCGATGCCTATGCAATGATTGATCGAAAAGATACCTTTGTTGTGTTCGCTGGAGATGGGCAAACTAGACAAGCAATCCAGGATCAGGTAACTGCATATGGCATCGGAGATCGTGTATGTTTTATCGGTGAAGTTGCTGATGTGCGGCCTGTATTGGCCAGCACTAATTTATTGATATTGCCTTCTACTGCTGTAGAGACTTTTTCAATGGCTATGCTTGAAGCGCTTTCTATGGAAATTCCTGTCTTGGCATCAGATATAGGAGGGATGTCTGAGGCAGTTATCGAAGGCTCGACTGGAAGTTTATTCCAGCCTGGAAATACTGAAAATCTGGCTTGTAAAATAAATTCTCTCACGTCTGACCTATGTTCATTACAATTGATGGGAAAAAATGGACGAAAACTCGTACTCAGTCAGTTTCGTGAGGATCAAATGGTTTCAGAGATGGCTGCTTTACTAAGACGAATTGTCTATACTAAGTCCCTGACTATTCCTCGTATTGATGCAACATAAAGGGTTTTAAGTTATTCGCCTAGTCTTCCTCTGGCCCTATATTAATTCATTAAAAATTGTTTTTATCGTAGAGTTCGATTTCAATGCGACGATTTACCCATGCGCCTATTTTGTTTTCTTGATTAGGTGCAACTTTCATTTCACTTTTACCCCGACCCTCGTATTCCACTTGTTCAATAGGAATACCGCTGTTAACCAAGTAATCCGCAACGACTTTTGCACGCCTATCCGATAACGACTGGTTCAGCGAAATGCTTCCTGAACTATCTGTGTGAGAAATAACTTTGAGATGAATTTCGCGAGATTTCTTTAGGATGCCTGCGATCTGAGAAAGCACTCTTTGAGCCTCAGGCGGCAGCGCGGCACTTCCGTCTTTGAATTGAACAAGGCTGCCGAGGTTGGCGGTTAAATGCTTCGGAGAAAGTTTCTCGATCGATACAGTTAACTGACTCAATTGGTTTTCAAGAGTGACTATCGGTAATATTGCTTGTTTGTCATTGTCAGCTATCTGAATTTGAGAGATTATGCCCTGATTCTCAGTTGAGGAATTCTGTGGTGTGTTTTGCTCGGAATATTTTAGGAAATTAGGACTATCCGTAACTTGCTCTTTGGTTTCCAATTGATTCTGGGTGTTATCGTTATCGATGCTAACCACAAAATCGTCTGTCGATGATTCTTTTTGAGATGAGCTAATTTTTAGTTGCCCTTGCCCTTGCCCTTGCCCTTGCCCATTCTCTAATTGCGATGATGACAGTGTCCCAAGTGCATGTGATTGTTGATTCATTAACGTGGATGGTGATTTCAAAGGCTCTTGACTGATCTCGTCGGTCGTAGAATAAACTGCTTCGGTGCTTGGATTGCTAATCGATTCTGTGGCACTCGTGGGCTCTGTTGAGTTTTTAATGTTTACCTTTAGTAAATTTGAAATCCTCTCTCTAATACTGTCGCTAATCGGTGAGTCGCCTAGCCAGATTGATGCGATTCCGAGGGATATTAGCAGAACAAGTACACTCATGACAGGCAGCATTCGATTGGGCGATTTGCTGTCTTTCTTCTGAATGCGTTGAGCTGCTAAAGGTAATTTCTTGTAAGGCGCTGTGTGAGAACCGTTTATCTCTTGCTGTTTCAGTTTCGCACCTATGCTGTTCTGTTTCTGATCCGAAGCTGCGGTGTTGGCATGAAAGACAGATCGCGATTGAGGTTCTCCTGCTATATAAAATGGCGTTCTAGTTGGCGGAATAGGGTTTGTTATAGTGCTACCGAGGCTTTTGGGGGCTTGTGTCAGAGGATGTGGTGCTATCCCAAAGTTTAATGGCGAGAGCGTTTCACCTTGGTTTAATTTTGGCGCAATATCAGATGAATTAGTTGTCGTGTTTTGGCCGCTGGCAGTATTGTTGGAAATAGCTGACGTAATCGTGATTTCGTTTGACTTGATTGCATTTATCGCGTTTGCGGCTGTGTTGCCGATTGAAGGCTTATGTGTTTCAGGTTTTTGCCGAACAATTCTTTCGCTGTCGATCGAGATGATGAGATTCGGCATATGAGTCCGGATTAGCTCATCAATTGATTCACTTGTAATAAATCTCTCGCCTGCTCCGTATGCGTATACGAGGGCTGTATCGCAAATGAGGTTAATAACCCTTGGTATACCTTTACTGTAGTGATGAATTGCTTCGCAAGCATCCTGACTAAAAATCTCGTGAGTCCCACCGGCGATTATTATGCGGTGGCGGATATAGTTTTCCGTTTCCTTTAGTCCAATCCGTCCGAGATGGTATGAGGAAGCTACTCTCTGAGCGAATTGTTCGAGATCGGGATGATGAAGTAGGTCGCGTAATTGCGGTTGTCCTAAGAGCATCAACTGCAATACAAGATCTTTGTCAGAATTGATATTCGATAGTAAGCGAAGTTCCTCAAGCGTCTCGATACCGAGGTTTTGAGCTTCGTCCACGATTAAAAGAACGCGTTGCCCTTTTGCGTATTTGTCGATAATAAAGTCTACAAATGCCCGGTATTTTTCGAGCTTTGTTGCATTTCCCATCTGAATGTCGAGGGCCATGCAAACCCAATCCATTAGGTCGCCAAGCGATTGATGCGTGTTTGAAATCAACCCCACGGTGTAGCTCGTGTCAAGCTTTGTTAACAAGTAGCGCATCAACGTGGTTTTACCTGAACCGATTTCTCCGGTGAGAATCATGAAGCCGGCTTGGTTTAATAATCCGTACTCGAGTAATGTCAACGCCTGTTGATGCTGATCGCTCATAAACAAAAAACTTGGATCAGGTAGAAGCGAGAAAGGTTTTTCGCGAAGGTTAAAAAAAGATTCGTACATTTTATAATCCTTCTTGCATTAAAGTTGCATTATCTGACGGATAAAGGAGGGTTAATTTTGTATAATTTCTGCGTGACTGGGAATTTACTGGTTATGTAATATCCATAAGAGTTTGGGATTCGATTTGGCAGTCTGTCTCCGGTAAATGTCGACCCTCGCGCACTTTTGAGCCTGTCTTGAATATTATCATGGGTCTGCTTGAACTTGAGCGTGAAATCCAGAAAAAGCCAGTGTCGGATATGCTGTCATGGTTTATAACGCAGGATAGCAGTGCAGGTAAAATCATGTTCTGCTTTACCTGAGGAATAGACATCGTGTCTGAGGGACTACAACTGAAATGAATATTTATTTAGGCAACACAAAAACCCTAACCAATCGAGCAACCCGCCAAGTTAAGCGTTTGATTGGGAGGGTATTGCTTGGCGCACCCATAAAGCGAATCGTAACCTCGAATCACATTTGGATCGCGGCATTTCATCGCGTGGACAATCTTGATTTCCCCGATCAACTAACCTGTGGAACCGAGGAGTTCGCTGATTATTGTGAATTTTTTGCACGTACATTTCGAGTTGTTCCGCTCTCCCAACAACTAGATGAGGTCGGTCGCAAGTCATCTGGCGGGACGCTCTCGATTACTTTTGATGATGGCTACCGCGATAATTTTGAACATGCTGCCCCAATCCTTGAGCGTTACGGGCTTCCAGCAACCTTTTTCGTTGCTACTGGATTTATCGGAACCAAGGATGTTGCCTGGTGGGATCGATCCATGCCAAAAGCTCCCGGGTGGATGGATTGGGATCAGGTTCGATCCCTGCACGCCCGTGGCTTTGAGATTGGCTGCCACACCGTCACGCACGCAGACCTTGGAAAAATTTCTTCGGCATCTGCGCTTGATGAAATAACTCAGTCTCGTCAGCGGCTACAAAACGAACTCGGGATAGACATCAACCTCTTCGCTTATCCTTACGGAGGTCGGAACAATCTGAGCAGTGAGAATCGATCAATAGTTAAAGAGGCAGGCTTTCGTTGCTGTCTTTCCTGTCATGGCGGCGTAAATTCAATACAATCCGACCCTTTCCATCTTCGGCGTATTCCGGTGAACTCCTATCGTGGCGAGACGGCGGATGACATCGCTTATCACTTTATTTGGAATCTTGCACGACAGAACTCGCTTTGATCATGATTTGAGCTTTCTCGGGAGTGCGGATTGTTTGTGATCCTGGATGCGGTTTAGAGGCGGTTGAACCGCTTCAGGAACTCTTTAACAATGCCTAGGAATGCTTCCGGGGTCTCTTCCTGTGGGAGATGTCCGCATTCGGGGATCAGCGCAAGCGTAGCGTCTGGTAATTCCGCAGCCAGGCGCTGACTTTCCTCGGGCTTGACCGCCCGATCGTGCGCGCCGGTCACCACGAGGGCGGGGACGGCCAATGCCGGCAGACGCGCCTCCAGCCCCAGATGCCGTGTGGTCAGAAACAGCTCGAAGAACGCCTGGTCCCAGGGGCCGATCATGAAATCGGCCTTGCAGGCGGCGAGTTCCGCGTCCGTCAACCGCTCCTGCCGATACCAGAATTTACGCAGCGCCTTGTCATAGAGTTTCGCGATCATGAACTTCATCAGACGCGAAAACACCGGCCGGGCGGCTTTCATGACGGCCAGCATGGGTCCAGGCACCTCGCTGGTCGCGTAGCCGCTGTAAATCATGGCGCCGACTAGCACTAGCCCCTGGACCTTCGCGGGATGGCGCAGCGCGGTCAGGAGTGCGATGGTGCCGCCGGTGGAGTTCCCGATCAGGATCGCGCGCGCGAATCCCAGTTGTCCGATTAGCGCGGCCACCAGATCGCTCTGCGCCTCCGCGCTGTAACGTGCGCCGCTACCGTCTTGCGGGAGCGGGCGCGAGGTCAGGCCGAAAACCGGGCGGTCGAACGCGACCACCGTCGCCTGCTCGGACAGCGATTCCATGACCCGTCTCCAGGAGCGCAGACTCAGAAAACTGCCATGCAGCAGCAGGATCAGCGTCGGACCGCTTCCGGCGCGTTTGTAATGGACCCGGAACCCATTGCAGACCAGAAACTGGCTGTCGGCATTGGCAAGTCGATTCTGTAAGGCGGTGAATGTATCCATGGGAAGCGGAATGCCTGCGGTCGATTCAGTGACAACCAAGATACTCAAACTTTCCATCGCATGCCACAGAACCGGTTAACCACGTCCGGCAGCCTCGCCCAAACCAACAAGCGCCGGAGTCGGCGCGATTCAATAATGAGGCGGTGGTGGTTCCGCCCGCGCGGTCTCCGCGTGCGGGTCGGGCAGGGCGGCGATCCGCGTGCGCAGCTGCGTCATCTCCTGTTGGAGCCGGGAAAGTTCACCCTGCTGACGGGTGACGACGAGATTGAGTTGCTTGATGTCGTCGTCCTGATAGGTCAGACGCATCTGCAGATCGGCGATGGCCACCAGGATGGAACGCACGGAATCGGTTGCCTCGGGCATCTTCGGCGACATCAGAGAAAAAAAAGAATCGTGACGTAATGACTGATGCTGCCGGCAAGCACGAACAGGTGCCAGATGCCATGACACCAGGGGTAGCGGTTGTCCAGGACATAAAAGACGATGCCGACGGTGTAGAAAAGTCCGCCCGCCAGCAGCCACCAGAATCCGCCGGGGGGGAGTGCGGCGATCAGCGGGTCCAGGGCGAACAGCACCAGCCAGCCCATGCCGAGATAGATGAAGAGCGCAAGGATCCGCGGACCCTTGCGGGGCAGCGAATCCAGGACGATGCCGAGCAGCGCCAGACTCCAGACAGCGCCGAACATCCACCAGCCCGTGGCGCCTTGCAGGGCCAGCAGGGTGAACGGGGTATAGGTGCCGGCGATCAGCAAATAGATGGCGTGGTGGTCGAGCGTTTGGAAAACCTGTTTCGCGCGCCCGCGCAGGCTGTGGTAGAGGGTCGAAAAGAGATAAAGCAGGAACATCGTGACCCCATAGATACTGAAGCTGACGATGCGCAGGGCACCACCTTCCGCACCTGCAAGGGTCACCAGGACGGTTGCGCCGATCAGGGCGAGGACGGCGCCGACAAGATGCGAAATGCTGTTGAAGCGTTCGCCAGCGTACATGGCGGTTTACCTCGCGGCGGTCTTTTGTCCGTTCAGGAACCAGTCCCGCACTCGATTGGCGTCGCCCAATGGGGTCAGTTTTCCCGCGCCGTCGAGCAGGACGATATAGAGCCGCCGGTCGGCGATACGGGTCTGCATGACGAGACAGCGCCCGGCTTCGTTGATGAAGCCGGTCTTGCTGATTTCCACGTTCCAGTCGGGGTTGCGGACCAGCGAATTGGTATTGCGGTACAGCAGCGCCCGCCCGTCGGCGAAGGGATGCAGCGTCATTTCGCCGGTGGAGGTGGTCTTGCGAATAAAGGGATAGGTGGCGGCCGCCCGGACCATCTTGACCAGGTCCTCCGCGGAGGAGCGATTCTGTCCGTTGAGTCCGCTGGAGTCGGCGAAATAGGTGTCGTACATCCCGAGCGACTTGGCCTTGCGGTTCATGGCGCTGACGAAGGCGGGCGTGCCGCCGCGGAAGGTGGTGCGTCCGAGGGCGTGGGCGGCGCGATTGTCGGAGGACATCAGAGCCGCCATCAGGAGTTCGCCGCGCGTCAGGTTGGCCTTGCCGATCATGAGTCGCGAACTGCTGTTGCGCAAACGGTCGCGGTCGTCCTCGACGATGCCGATCCGGGTACTCAGCGGGACGCCGGCGTCCAGCACCACCATGGCCGTCATCAATTTCGTGACGGAGGCGATGGGTTTGATCTGCTGCGCGTTTTTGGCGTAGATACGGTTGCCGCGCTCGTCGACCACCAGTGCGCTGGCGGACTGAAGATGAAGTCCGGGGGGATTCCGATGGGACAGGTCGTCCTGGCGGTATAGCTCGCGCGCCATGGACAGGATTTCTGACGGATCGCGATCGTCGATGCTGGTTCGATCGCGTGACTCGGGTGAAGAGTAGGTCCGCGAGACGATCTCGGGTTCGCTGCGCTCGGGCGCGGCGCAGGCGCCGCCGCTCAGAACCAATGGACCCAGGAAGATTGCCGTCAGGAGTATTCGACCCAAGCCGCCCGGCCAGTCTCCATCAAGGGCTTGGGGCAGGGATCGCAACACGCGCAACCTGGACATGACGGCGGCCTCTCTTCTCTTGGGGTCGATGAAAATATTCGCCGATTATCGCATAGCCCCACGGATGTGCGCGTCCTGGGTTTTGCTCGTGCTTGCTCAATTGCTGGCCGATTGTCCATCTCCCGATACAATCGACGGGTCTGCCGCACTCCGAGGTTCGCTCCATGTCCGCTCCCCCCTGGAAAAACTGGCCGAATCGCTGGCGCGATCTGCGTCAGGCGCTGGTCGATCCGCGCGTGGACGACGCACGTCTCGGGCCTGCGCTCGACGCCGCGCGCGCGCGTCATCCGCTGCCGGTGATCTGGCTGATCGGCAAGACCCAATCCGGCAAAACCTCGATCGTCCGCGCGCTCACGGGCAGCGAGCAGGCCGAGATCGGCAACGGCTTTCAGCCCTGTACCCCGACCCTGCGTCTCTATGACTTCCCGGCCGAGGCGCCGGTGGTGCGCTTTCTCGACACCCGCGGGCTGGGCGAGGTCGCCTACGATCCGGCGGAGGATCTCCGTTTCAGCGAGTCCCAGGCGCATCTGCTCTTAGGGGTGATGAAGGCGTTCGACAGCCATCAGGAGGCGGTCCTCGCGGTGCTGCGCGCGGTGCGCCGGCGGCATCCCGAATGGCCGCTGATCGTCGCCCAGACCGGGCTGCATGAAGCCTATCCCTTCGAGGCCGGCCACCCGTTGCCCTATCCCTTCGCGCGTGTGCCCTGGCCGGCGTCGGTTCCGCTCGATCTCGCCCGTGCCCTGCGGATTCAGCGGGATCTGGCGGGTAAACTGCCGGGCGCGGCGCCGGTGTCCTGGGTGCCGGTGGATCTGACCTTGCCGGAAGATGGCTACGATCCCCCGGACTATGGACTGGAGGCGCTGTGGCAGGCGATCGAGACGGTCTCGACGCTGCGTCTGCGGGCGCTCCTGCTCGGCGACGCCGCGGTTCGCGATGTCTATGCGCGGGCGGCGCATCCGCACATCGTCGGCTATGCGTTGACGGCGGCCGGGATCGGCGCCTTGCCGCTGGTCGATCTGGTGGGCGTGCCGGCGATCCAGGCCAAACTGCTGCACAGTCTGGCGGCCCTTTATGAACAGACCTGGGATCGCCGGGCGATCGCCGAATTCCTGGGGCTGCTGGGGACCGGCATCGGGGTTGCCTATGGCGCGCGGATCGCGGGGCGGGCGCTGGTCAAGCTTGTGCCCGGTATCGGACAGACGGTCGGCGCGCTCTGGGGGGCGAGCGCCAGCGGGGCGACCACCTATGCGCTGGGCAAGGCGGCCGGTTTCTATTTCGATCATCGCAATCGGGGTCTGGCGACCGAGGCGCGGGCATTGCGTCAAGTCTTCGCCGAGCAGATGTCGCGAGGTTCGGAGATTTTACGGGACAGCATCCGCGCGGGACGAACATGAACGCACTTTTCAAGCGGATCGATCGCTGGTGGCTGGCGGCCCTGTTGTTGTGGACGGTGCCCTTCCTGGCGCTGTTGCCGCTCGGGATGCTCTGGTTACGGCAGGAAGGCGTGCTGCTGGTCTGGCTCACCGCCCTGGTGGTCTTCAGCGCGGCGGGCTATGGCATGCAGTTCTGGTTGAGACGACGCGAGCAGTCATGCCCGACGGCGGATCAGACCCAGCCCAACCCGGACTGGCCCCCGGACGCGGAGGCGGCCTGGGCGCTGGTCGAGGCGTTCGCCGGGAGCATCGAACCGGACGACTGGCCGCTAGGCGACGGTCAGCAATTGGGGTTGCTCGCCCAGCGGACCCTGGAGAAGGTCGCTGGCCATTTCCACCCCGACGTGGACCGCCCACTGCTGGAACTGACCCTGCCGCATACACTGCTGATCGTCGAGCGGGCCAGCCGCGATCTGCGCGACAGCATCACCGAAAACATCCCCTACAGTCATCGCCTCTCAGTCGGCGCGCTTGTCCGCGCCTATCGCTGGAAGCCCTTCGCGGAGCGGCTGCTCGGACTCTATCGCGCCGGACAATGGGTCATGAATCCGGCACATGCCGTGCTGAACGAGGCATGGGCGCATCTGCGCGGGCGCGGCTATGCGATGGCGCAACAAGACCTCGCGCGCTGGCTGTTGCGGGAAGCGGTGCGCAAGGTCGGACGCTACGCCATCGACATTTACAGCGGAAGCCTGTTGCTGACCGACGAGGATCCGCTGAGCCGGGCGACCGACGGCTCGGTCAAGGATCTGGCCGTCGCCGCCGAGAGCGAGAGCGAGAATGCCTCGGGACCGGTGGGCGAGCCGCTGCGGATTCTGGTGCTGGGCCGCGCCAATGCCGGCAAGTCGAGCCTCGTCAACGCGCTCTTCGGACAACTGCGCGCGGCGACCGATCTGGTGCCCGACACCACGCGGGCGCTGACGCCCTACCGTCTGGAGCGCGAAGGGCTGGAGATCGCCCTGATCCTCGACGCGCCGGGCGTGGAACGGCTCGCCTACAAGCGTCTGCACGAGGCGGCGAACGCGGCCGACCTGATTCTCTGGGTCAGCGCCGCGCATCGTCCCGACCGGCAGTCCGAGCGCCAGACCCTGGACGCGCTGCGCACGGCGCAATCCGCGCGGGTCGGTCGCCGTCCGCCGCCGCTGCTGGTGGCGGTCACCCATATCGACCGTCTGCGCCCCCTGCGCGAATGGCAGCCGCCCTATGACCTCACCGAGACGCGCAACCTGAAGGCGATGAGCATCCAGGCCGCGGTGACCGCGCTCGCGACCGATCTGGAAGTGCCGATCGCCAGCGTGATCCCGGTCTGTCTGGCCGAGGGACGGGTTTACAACGTCGAGGATACGCTCTGGGCCGCGCTGCTCGGCCAGTTGGACCGCGCGCGACGCGCGCGGCTGCTGCGCTGTCAGGACGAATGCCGCCGCAAGGAAAACTGGATGCTGCTGCGCCGCCAGCTCGCCAATGCGGGGCGGTTTCTGCTGGCTCTGCCAGGGCGGTGATCGGGGCAAGGGGCAAGGGGCAAGGGGCAAGCTCCATTTTCGCGATACCGCTTTGCTGTGTCACGAGAAAACGGGAAATCCTCCGAGCGTTTGGCTGCCCAACCGCTTAACCGCCCGACGCATCGACGACCCCTGCCTGAAGCCGTTCGTGGTGAGGCCATCGAACCACGAACGGCTTCGCGAATGGTTTCAGGTTCACAAAGAACGGCTTCAGGTTCAAATCCTTCCACCCTTCCACCCTTCCCCCTTCCCCCTTCCCCCTTCCGTGATGAAGCTCACTCCACTCAAACTGAATCCCCGAACCATGGAAAGTGGCATGGATATATCATAGTGCGCTCGCGATGCAGGCAACACTCTCGCTCCGTTCAGGACGACCCTACCGAGAAGGCTCAGAGACCATGCGCACCAATCTGCCCGTCACCGATACCGAACACCTGATGCGGGACGATCAACTGATCGTCTCCAGCACCGACCTGAAGGGTCGAATCACCCATTTCAATCGCGATTTCCTGGAGATCAGCGGTTTCGGCGAGGAGGAGCTGCTTGGCGCGCCGCACAACCTGATCCGCCATCCCGACATGCCGGCGGCCGCCTTCGAGGATCTCTGGAAGACCGTGCAAGCCGGTCGTCCCTGGACCGGGCTGGTCAAGAATCGCTGCAAGAATGGCGATTTCTACTGGGTCGAGGCCAATATCTCGCCGGTGCGTGAAAATGGCTCCATGACCGGCTATATCTCGGTGCGGCGCAAACCGACGCGCGAGCAGATCGCGGCGGCGGAGATCATCTACGAGCGCCTGCGGGCAGGCAAGCCGGCGCATCCCTGGTTGTCCAGGGTCGCGAGTCGTTTTAACGATATCCGTATTACTCGGGCGTTGCCGAGCGGTCTCGTCCTGATTTCGCTGCTGTTCATCCTGGCGGCGGGGTTTTCGCTACTCGGTCTGCGTCAGGCGAGCGATCAGGTGCGGCGGATCTCGGAGCAGACCCAGGTGCTGGAGGAGGCCTACAACGATATGTATGGCCACGGTCTCCAGATGGCCGCCGCCATGCGCTATCTCCTGATCGAACCCACGGATAAACAGGCACGCGACAACGTCGACAAATCGGGGGGCGTCTTCGCCAAGGCGCTGGAGGCGGCACGGCGCGTCTCGTCCGGCGACGTCGCGGCTCTCAAGACGCTGGAGGCGATCGCCGCGGACCGGCAGCGTCATATCGAATCCCAGAAACACGTCCTCGCGCGCCTGGACGCCGGAGATCTGGCGAGCGCCAAGCAGGTCTACAACACCGAGGACAATATCATCTGGCGCCAATATCGCCTCCTCATCATGGATGGCCTCAAACAGGTCCGGCAGGAGGCGCAAAGCGAGCGGGACGCCTTCATGGCGTCAGCCGCCCAGAATGAGCGCGCGGCGATCGGATTCTCGCTGCTGGCCCTCATGGTCAGCGGACTGCTCGGTTTCTGGCTGGTGCGCAAGATCGCACGCCCGCTGAAGATCACGCAGGGTCATCTGGAAACCATTTCCAACGGCGATTACTCCACTCACATCGAGGCCATTCATCAGGACGAACTGGGCGAGATGCTGCTGGCCGTCAAGTCGGTTCAGGCTCGGCTGGACTACGACATCCAGGAAACCCGGCGAATCGCGCGGGAGAATCTGCGCATCCGTTCCGGACTCGACCATGTGACGATTCCGGTCTCGGTCTCGAACGATCGCAATGCACTGGTCTATCTCAACCAAGCCGCTCGTTCGCTGTGGGAAGGTATGGCGCCTCAGATTGCGCACCGCCGGCCTGGCTTCGAGGTCGCGCGACTCTTCGGGAGCAATCTTGCCGACTATTTCGAGGACGCGGAAACACAGGCGACCTATCGCAGCGAATTATCCCGTTCCTGTGACATCGATACCTCGGTGGGCGGTCGGCAACTGCGTGTCACCGCCAGCCCGGTGCTCGACCGCGAGGGAATCTATCAGGGCCGGGTTACCCAATGGCTCGATCGCACGACCGAAGTGGCCGTGGAGCGCGAAATCGCCGCCATTGTCGCTGCCGCCGCCAATGGCGACTTCACGCAGCGGATTGCGCTCGCGGGCAAAGACGGCTTCTTCCTGCCGCTGGCCGAGGGCCTGAACCGCCTGATGGAGATCGTCGCGGGCGGGCTGGCTGATGTCGCGCGCGTGCTCAACGCCATCGCCCAGGGCGACCTCACCCAGACGATCGACGCGGACTACGCCGGTACCTTCGGGCAACTCAAGGACGATGCCAACACCACGGTGGATCACTTGCGCGAGGTCATCGGACGCATCCTGGATGCCTCCGAATCGATCGGCAGCGCCGCTAGCGAGATTGCCGCCGGCAACGCCGACCTCTCGGGGCGCACCGAGGAACAGGCCGCCAGCCTGGAAGAGACCGCCAGTTCGATGGAGCAGCTCAACGCCACGGTCCGGCAGAACGCCCAGAACGCCAATCAGGCCAATCAACTCGCCCAGAACGCCAACGCGGTGGCCATACGGGGCGGGGAGATGGTGCAACGGGTCGTGGGCACCATGGGCGCGATCCAGGAATCCAGCAAGCAGATCGCCGACATCATCAGCGTGATCGACGGCATCGCTTTCCAGACCAACATCCTCGCGCTCAACGCCGCCGTCGAGGCGGCGCGCGCCGGCGAGCAGGGGCGTGGTTTTGCCGTGGTCGCCGCCGAGGTGCGCAATCTAGCCGGACGCAGCGCCCAGGCCGCCAAGGAGATCAAGGGGCTGATCACCGACTCGGTCGCCAAGGTCGAAAACGGCGCGCAACTCGCTGGTCAGGCCGGCGGCACCATGGACGAGATCGTCAGCGGTTTCCGGCAGGTTGTCACCCTGGTCGACGAGATCACCCACGCCTCGCGCGAGCAGAGCACCGGCATCGAGCAGGTGACCCAGGCGGTCGCCCAGATGGACGAGGTCACGCAGCAGAACGCCGCGCTGGTGGAAGAGGCGGCGGCGGCCGCCGAGAGCCTGGAGGATCAGACCCGCGTGCTCTCTCAGGCGGTGGCGATGTTCAAGTTAGCCGGGCAATACGCGCCGCCGCCGGCCGCGCGCGCGGCCAAACCCGCCAAGCATACGGCTTCCCGGGGCGCGCTTCTGGAGACCTCGGTCAAAACGCGCCACGCGACACGCAAGCCTGTCGCCGCCATGGCCGACGACGAGGATCAGTGGGAGGCGTTCTGAGGCGAATCCTTGCCCGACAAGCCGAGAACGCCTGTCGATTGATGCTTTGTGCCAAGAGCACGTACTGAAAACCATGGAGTATTGGTTGAATGACAATGCGAACGAAATTAATCCTGTTCTTTTTGCTGACAGTCATGCTCTTGATGCTGCTGGCTTTGGTTGGAATGAACAATATTCAGCGGATGTCGGCGGTGAGTTTGACTGGATTTCAGTCCGTCAAGGCTGAAAACGAATTGATGATCTCAATCGAAAACGCCCACGCGCATTTCAAGATACAGGTCCAGGAATGGAAGAATATTCTGATCAGGGGGAATGATCAGAAGAGCTTCGAAAAATACCTTTCCCAGTTCAATCAAGAAAACCAAGTCGTTCAGACGTATTTGGACACCGCAATTCGACTCATGCGCAAACTTGGCTTGAGCACCGATGACGCGGAGTTGCTCAAACAAAATCATCTCGACTTGAGTGTGAAATACAGCGAGGCATTGAAGCAATTCGACGCGCAGGATCCCAATGCCGGTAAGTTGGTCGACAAGCTGGTCAAGGGTATTGATCGTCCAGCATCGGAGGGCATGGAAAAACTGGTGGGAGTGATTGAAGCCCGCTTCTCACAGCGCATTACGGACGAGACGGAAAGCATCGGGGCGATTGCCGAGGAAGCCCGCTTTCAATTCCTGATCTTTGTGGTCTTTGGACTCTCGGTCTCTTCTCTGCTTTCATTCTTCGTTCTGCGCGACCTGCTGCGTCAGCTTGGCGGAGAGCCATCCTATGCGGCGCACATCGCGCACCAGATCGCGAATGATCAACTTGATCTGGAGATCAAGGAGTCGGTCAGCGCGAAGGGCAGCGTGCTGGCGGCAATGAAGACCATGCAACAGGCGCTCAAGACACGTCTCGAAATTGATCGCGCGACAGCAGCGGAGAATCTGCGGGTGCGGATCGCGCTCGATTGCGTGGATAACAATATCCGGATTGCCGGAGCCGATGGCAAGGTGGTCTTTGCCAATCGCTCGCTGCTGGCGGCCTTGAAAAAGAATGAGGCGGGGATCGCGCGTCAGATCCCTGGTTTTTCCGTGGATGGTTTTATCGGCAGTAATATCGGGGCTTTTTACAGTGATCCTCAAGCGGCGCTGCAACGTCTTGCCGCGATTAAGGACACCACGAGAACACGTTTGGTCATCGATGATCGCGACTATGACATCATCACCAATCCAGTCATCGATGACGATGGCCAGCGGCTTGGGACCGTTGGCGAGTGGGCGGATCGCACCGAGGAACTCGCCGCGCAGAAAGAACTCAATGCCGTCGTCGATGCCGCGGTTGCCGGCGATTTCGCGCGGCGGCTCAGCCTCCATGACAAACAAGGCTTCTTCCTCGACGTTGCCGAGAAGATGAATGCGCTGCTGGAGATTGTCTCCAGTGGATTGGCGGATGTCGGGCGCGTGTTGAATGCGATCTCGCGTGGGGATCTGACCGAGCGGATCGAAAGTGACTATGCGGGCGTCTTTGGACGGTTGAAGGATGACACCAATGCGACGGTCGCGCGCCTGCATGAGGTCATCGGGAGCATCCTGGACGCCTCCGAGGCGATCGGCAGCGCCGCCAGCGAGATTGCCGCCGGCAACGCCGACCTCTCGGGGCGCACCGAGGAGCAGGCGGCCAGCCTGGAAGAAACCGCCAGTTCCATGGAGCAGCTCAACGCCACGGTCCGGCAGAACGCCCAGAACGCCAATCAGGCTAACCAACTGGCGCAGAACGCCAACGCGGTCGCCATACGGGGCGGCGAGATGGTGCACCAGGTCGTGGGCACCATGGGCGCGATCCAGGACTCCAGCAAGAAGATCGCCGACATCATCAGCGTGATCGACGGCATCGCCTTTCAGACCAACATCCTCGCGCTCAACGCCGCGGTCGAAGCGGCGCGCGCCGGCGAGCAGGGGCGTGGTTTTGCCGTGGTCGCCGCCGAGGTGCGCAATCTGGCCGGACGCAGCGCCCAGGCCGCCAAGGAGATCAAGGGGCTGATCACCGACTCGGTCGCCAAGGTCGAAAACGGCGCGCAACTGGCTGGTCAGGCCGGCGGCACCATGGACGAGATCGTCAGCGGTTTCCGGCAGGTCGTCACCCTGGTCGACGAGATCACCCACGCCTCGCGCGAGCAAAGTACCGGCATCGAGCAGGTGACCCAGGC